>NZ_JAWOVT010000002.1:32665-476314 GCF_033340055.1 Vibrio sp. 1580 | reverse complement strand
AAATCTTCCGCCAAGGTTTGGTCTGCAATGCTACTTTCAACCACAGGCGTGTCGTTCACCGCATTCACGGTGACGTTGACCGTCGCTTGGTCAGTCAGTGCACCATCGGTCACGGTGTAAGTGATTTCAGCGTCACCATGGAAGTTCTCAGCCGGTATGAAGACCAGTTTGCCATCAACGATCTCAACTGTACCTTGTGTTTCAGGTACGGAAGCCGATTCAATCGACAGCGTATCGCCATCAATGTCGGTGTCGTTTGGCAGGACATCAACCGTTACTGAACTATCTTCCTCTGTAATTGTTGTATCATTAGAGGCAATAGGCGCATCGTTAACTGAGTTTACTGTTACCGAAACTTGAGCTTCATCCTCTAACTCACCATCTGTGATGGTGTAGCTAATCGTTGCATTACCGTTGAAATTTTCGGCCGGAGTGAAAACAAGCTTACCATCGATAATCTCAACGATACCTTGCTCTTCTGGTACAGAAACAGAGGTAATGATTAAATCATCACCTTCAATATCACTGTCGTTAGCGAGCACATCAATTACAACCTGGGAATCCTCGTCAGTTTGAATCGCATCATTAGTTGCTATTGGCGCGTCATTAACAGGCGTAATATCTAAGTTAGCAGTGCCATTAATAACACCGCCATCTTTATCAATAATGTCATAGGAGAATGACACTTCAGTGTCATCGTCAGCCTCTGGAATGTAAGTCCAAGATCCATCGCTGTTATCAATTAAGGTGCCATTCCCACTCTCAATAGTGACGTTTGTAATGACAAGAGTATCGGCATCATCAATATTGACGTTCGATAGTAATTCTTCAGTAGTTATCGTGATTGGATCGCTATCTTCCTCAACAGCGCTTAATGTCACTGGAGAATTAGTAAGTGGCTTACTTGAGCCATCCCCACTTGTCTCGATACCTGTTGTGAAGAAGTCATTTAAGGTCAACGCTTGAGTTTCAGATAAGCCGAGGGATTCTAAGCCAATAGTTTCAAAGTTTGTTGAGGCTAGCACTTCAGTACCATCTCGTACAATCGTGGCACTATTTTGCAAACTGGAGCCACTATTTTCACCCGCTGCAGGTGCGAGTTCTTCATCAATAGCAGAAGGGTCTTGACCTTGCTCAATAGCACTAATAATCTGTGCTACATCGTCTGAAATATCTTTTAAACCTTGCTCTTGAGCAAGCTGAATTTTCAGGTCTTGAGGCGCAGCATCTGTCATTGCCACTATCACTTCACCTGGTAGAGGCTGCTGTCCTTCTGCAAGGACTCTCAGCTGCCCATCCAAACCTATTACGACGACTTGATTACCGAGTGGCACTAATGCTGTACGATCCATATAAACCTTAACCCTAAATAACTGTCAAGTTTTTGACTAACAATACTAATTTGCTATATATTGCCCGAATATATAGTGCAATAACAGCAATTTGATGCTCAATAAAGTAATTATGTGTCATACATCAATAAGAATCCAGATGCATAAGTGTTTTATTTTATTAAAATCTGGACACACGTTCCTAGCTATTACCTCCATCTTTAATTTGAGATCTTAATTCAAGTTTTAGGCAGATTTAGTAGGTTGATTTATCAAAATTGAAACAAATGAACAGCGAATCAACAGGTTACTTCATCGCATATTAATGTTATTGTGCGCTAAATTATTGACGCCCTTATAAGTATTCCACTTATAAGCCCTATCACCTCGAGAATTTTTACCATTATCTAGGAGAATCACAGTGAAGTGGACTCGTGCCAACGCCTTTTGTATTGGTATGTTCACCGCTAGTCATGCGTTTGGGCAAACGCTAGAGCAAGCGGTTGAAAACACATTAAAAACCAATCCTGACATCAAAAGTGCGTTCAATGAATTCGTTAGCAAGCAGTATGTGAATGAAGCATCTGGTGGTGCTTACCTCCCATCCGTAGACTTAGATGCCGGTATCGGTTACGAAGGAATCAAACCCGCAGAGTCAGGGCGAGATTCAACCGACCTGACAAGAAAAGAAGCCACCGTGACACTAACCCAGCTAATATGGGATGGCTCAGCGACACTTAATGATATGGATCGAACAGCAGCTGATGCTGAATCGGTCCGTTATCAACTTCTAGCTGATGCCCAAGACACCGCTCTAGAGGTCGCGAAAGTTTATTTAGACTCAGTAAAAGCTTATGAAATTCTTACACTTTCCGAGAATAACTTGAAAGTGCATAAGAAGATCTATGAAGACATTAAAAAGCGAGTTAACTCAGGTATCGGTTCTACAGCAGACCTAACCCAGGTAGAGGCTCGTTTAGCAAAGGCTCACGGTAACTTGGTGGCAGCTCAGAACAACTTATATGACAGCCACACCACCTTTACACGCCTTGTCGGACAGTCACCACAAGGATTGATTTTCCCAAGAGCGGACCAAAACTTTATTCCCTACACCATCGATGAAGCGATTGACTTGGCATTCGAGTCACACCCAGTAATCAAAATCTCGGTAGCTGATGTGGACTCTGCAAAGTTCCAATACAAGCAATCTAAGGGAGCTTACTACCCAACGATATCGGTAGAAGCGGCTCAAACATGGCGTGATGATGCAAGCGGTATTGAAGGAAGCAGCGAAGAGACAACAGCAATGTTACGTATGCGTTACAACCTCTTTAACGGTGGTAGTGACGTAGCCAACGCTGAAAGTTTTGCCTACCAACTAAATAAAGCAAAAGACTTAAGAGAACGTGCATACCGCCAAGTCGAAGAAGGTCTTCGTCTATCTTGGAGTGCGTTAGATTTAACACTTCAACAAAAAGAGTTCCTAGCGGATCACGTAGATTCGGCCTCTGAAACTGTCATCGCCTACGAAAAGCAGTATCGCATTGGAAAACGCACTCTGCTGGACTTGTTAAATACTGAAAACGAACTTTTCGAAGCGAGAAAGAACTACTTGGATGCTCGATACTCAGAGCAGTACGCCAAGTACCGCGTTATGAACGCGACTGGCCAATTGTTAAATGCCTTGCGTGTCGATGTACCTACAGAATGGAATGAAAAGGTGGAGTACTGATCATGAAACCAGTGAAGATTCTATTTGCATTGGGTATGCTCGCCATCACTCAACACGTTGTTGCTGAAGACGAATATGAGTATCGTCCTGTACCAAATGCAGAACAAATAGCAGATTTGCAAGATGACGATAACGATGGTGTCATCAATGCTCGAGATATGTGCCCAGGTACACCTGAAGGCTCAGAGGTCGACAACGACGGTTGTGGAGAATACATTAAAGCATCAGATAACATGCAAGTGCGGATACTTTTTGCTAACGACTCTGATGAGATCAATCCAGTCTTCAGAAGACAAGTCCGAGAGCTTTCCGACTTTTTAAAAGAGTACCCTACTACTTCGATAGAGCTGCACGGCTATGCTAGTAAAGTTGGTGGTTCAAAGCATAACCAAGATCTTTCTGAAAGACGAGCACGCAATGTCCGTGAAGCCCTACTAAGCTACGACATCGAACCGAGTAGAGTCCGCATTGTTGGTTTTGGTGACACTCACTTAGCACAGCAAGGGACCGATGAAGTCAGCCATGCTTTAAATCGTCGAGTAACCGCATCAGTCGTTGGTTACAAAGGCGAGATAAAAAGAGAGTGGACAATATTCACAACTCTTCCAGAAAGGTAAAGTACCTGTTTTTGTTTGCTCTGCAAGCACAAAGCAAACAAAAACGAGTGAATACTTAACCTCAGAAAAGGAGCTTCGGCTCCTTTATTTTTACTCATTTCGACAACCGTATTATGCTTTAGGAATCGGCACTTTAGTGTTACTCTAGCCACGTCATAACAACGAGAGTTTTGAAATGAGCAAACTTACATCAGATATCCAAGCGAACCTTGACCTTTTTGTTGCAGAAACGAAAGAAAACCAATTGGTTTGGGGTCTACGCAATGAAGAAGGTTGGCTATCTTGCGATTCAACTGAATTCGAAAACAGCGAAGTCATGCCTTTCTGGTCTTCTAAAGAAGATGCAGAAGCACATAATGTTGAAGAATGGGCAGATTTTACTGTACTAGAAATCCCATTAGATATCTTTGTTGAAGATTGGCTTTTGACTCTTGCTGAAGATGGTGTTCTTGTTGGAACTAACTGGAACGATCAGTTAGAAGGCAAAGAAATGGAGCCTCAAGATCTAGCAAAGCTTTACATTGATTAAAGATTTCTGACCTCAACTTTATGTTGAGGTCTTTCTTTTTTATGCCTCTTCTTTCAATATCTCGACCAAGTGCATAGTTTTACTACTCTTTTTCTTAGTACACCCAACTCAATCACAACGCTGATGCGTTAAAAGCGCTATGATAACTCAACTTTAAAGGCACCTTAAATTAAAGGCTCGTTTAAACATGCGCGTGCTCTATCCCTTGCTTGCGTCACTTTTGCTCACTCCAGTATATGCAAGCGACACTCAAGATATTGAACCAAACCAAAATATCACACAGTGGCACTCTGTCTACCAAACCACACTACGAAGCAACCCTGAGTCGGCATTGAGCATGCTTCAAGATCGCTACCATACAGCGAAATCGGACAGCGAAAAGCTCTACGTAAGTGGATTGATTTATGAATATATGTCAAACATAAATCAGCCTTACTACGGCAGCAGTCAAGTCTTAGACAACCCTTTTTCTCAATTAGAATCAGAATATATTCTTGCCTTAAATGAACGTAAGCATGGTAGTTACGAGGCCTCAGTAGATAGCTTTTCTTCTTTGCGACAGACAATGAAGAAAATATCCGATTCCGAAGGCAAGGCTCTGATGAACTATCAACTTTGTTATACGCTGAATCAACAAGGTCGTTATCACAAAGCAAACTTTTATTGCTCATCCTTAGAGAGCCACTTAAATCATAAGCATCAAGAAAACTTCCCTGTTGATCTCGCTTTGCGCGTGGTAGCAAATAACTACAATTACCGCGGTGACTATGAAAAAGCCTTAAGTTTGTATCGACAGTTGATGGCCAACATGTCGACGCAAAGCGATCCTTCAGGGATTTACAATGACGTCGGCAATTTACTTGCAGAGCTGGGGCAATTTGAACAATCAGAGCAATATCTCATTCAAACCTTACTGGTTCGCCAAGATGAAGGGACACCTCTTGAAGTTGCGCAAGTCGAACATAGTCTAGGAGCGATGTACAGAAAATCCAAAGAACTCGATAAGTCCATCAGCCACTACAAAAATGCATTAACGATTCTCGAACAACTTCATTATCCATACGGGCAAGGGTTGACCTATTTAGGGTTATCTGCTGCTTTGGCCGATTCTGGGCAATTGGATACCGCGGTAGATTACATTGGAAGAGCATTAAACATTGCCCAAACTTATGAGAATACGCACCTTGAAACAGAGGGTCATTTGGCTGCTGGATTGGCATATTTAAAGAACCATACACCCGAAAAATCGATTGAACACAGTACAATAGCGTTAAGATTAGCGGTAAAAAACGCTAGGCCCTTATTGCAAGCGCAAGCCCAATTACTCCTCTCAAAAGCATACCAAGCTCAAAATGATTACAAAAAGGCACTGGAGCATCACAAGGCCTACTCGACGATTGAACTAACGAACCGAGACGCGAGTAATATCAAGGCGTTAGAGGCACTAGATCTCACTAAAAAAGAGTATGAATATGATCTACAAGTCGCGCAGTTGAACAACGAAACTCTTCTAAGTCAGTACCAGTTTGAAAAACTCACAGACCAACAACGCACTTATAATTTTGTTGTTTTCTGTTTATTGATTCTCCTCGCTCTGGCATTGATGGTTCAGCGACAAACACGCTTAAAAGCCAAAATAGACAGCTTAACGTGTGCATTAAACAGAGCGGCAATTATAGAGACGATTAAAAGCCAAACCTCCAAAGCGGAAGGAGACTTCCGCTACGTTCTAGCATTAATCGATCTAGATGACTTTAAGGCGATTAATGATCAGTATGGTCATCCGACTGGCGACTTAGTACTACAACAGGTATGCAAAGCGCTTAAAGCTAAACTTAATAAGGGAGATTACTTGGGTCGTTTAGGTGGAGAAGAGTTTATCTTGCTATTGAAAAACGTCGATGAGATTGACGTTCCCTTTAGAATACAAAGTCTGCATAAAACAATTTCAGAAAAGAGTGTACATTCGCTTAATAACCATCAATTGAATATATCTGCGAGTCTGGCCTATCTATCAACCTCAATGCCACTCACCAACTTTGATGAGCTCTATTCGATATTAGACCAAGCGTTATACAATGCTAAGAAGCAAGGAAAAAACTCCCTTGTGGACGCATACAACGAGCCGATCAGTTTAAGTGCTGAGTATATTCTCTAATAAAACCAAACCACCAGCGTAGTGGTTTGTTATAGGTGGAAGCATCAGTAAGCCATTCAGATGCAACACCATCATCAAGGAGTCTTTGTGCCCAAGGCAAGAAAAAACATTCAGTCTCTAGAGCGAGGTTTTCTAATCCTCGAGTTGCTCTCGATGAGTGAGTCTCCCCTATCATTACAGACGATCAGTAATGCGATCCAGTTAAATAAGACGACTGTTCACGGGTTACTTGCGACTCTACACTCTCTTGGATATGTATCCAAACACAACCATAGCTACAGCCTAGGGTTTAGATGCTATGAACTGTCTAAGCCGATTGAACAAAAAAACGAAGCTATCCGACAACACTTTGTTCCATTGCTGAAAAAAATGGCCCAAATGACTAACAACACTGCTTACCTCGCTGTACAAAGTGGCGCTAAAGAGTACTTGTATATCGATGCTATAGAGCAGGATAACCCTCTTACTATCCGTAGCCCGAGAGGGAAACGAGAAGGACTCACAACATCTGCGATCGGCAAGGTTTTTCTTAGTTTTGATGATGAGCTTCGCCGAACATTGCGCCTTGAAAGCCAAATATCCCCCACGTTAGAAACTGAACTTAATCAGGTTGTATTATCAGGTTACGCACTCGATTTAGAAGAGGCAGAGCCAAACCTCAATTGCTTAGCGATCCCCCTTTACTTGGATGGTAAGGTCGTTGCTGTTGCAGGTGTCAGCGGTGCTGCCTCCGAACTGACGGTCACTAGGCTAAAACACTTTGCCAGCATCTTTCTCAAACTTTAAGATTTGACAATGTCGAATTCTAGGCCATTTTTATACTGTTTTGATTACATGCTTATACGTCGCCTCTAATATGGTCGTTGTTCAACTCAACAACGTAGGAGAAGCGATGTCTACTGTATTAATCACTGGCGCTAACCGTGGCTTAGGCTTGCAATTTGTCCGCCACTACCTTGGAAAAGGTTGGCAAGTTATCGCAACTTGTCGTTCACCAGAAAATGCTAAGCAGCTCAATGAACTAGTAACCCAACCCAATCAACTTCAACTGATGGCTCTAGACGTCACTAACCAACAAGATATCGATCAGTTAGCCACTCGATTAGCGGATCGTCCGCTCGATCATTTAATTCTGAATGCAGGTGTATTAGGCGAAGAGTGTGCAACGCTTGGCGAAATGACCCAGAAAAAATGGCTAGAAGTACTAAACATAAATACCGTCGCACCTGCCCTGCTAATTCAAGCACTACAAGACAACGTTGCGAAAAGTCAGCACAAAACCATCGTGGGAATCTCAACCCGAGTTGCGAGTTTAAGCGATAACAGTTCAGGTAACATGTACAGTTATCGAGCATCTAAAGCAGCGCTTAATCAGGTTCTAGTATCAGCAGCACGCAATCTCGAATCGCGAGGAGTAAAAACTGTCGCAGTTCATCCCGGCTGGGTAAAAACCGATATGGGCGGTGAGGACGCAACCTTTTCTGCCGAGGAAAGTGTTGCAGGCATTGTTTCGGTCGCAGAACAACTAACACTTGAGCTATCCGGAAGCTTCCGCGTATTTGATGGCTCTACAATCGAATGGTAACTGATCTCTAAATGACGTCTCCCGGCCAAATTGAAGGCCGGGAGAATACAGTAAACTAATAGGCCAAAAAGATAAAAGCTCGCACTATCGTCAGACAAGCGAGCCGTTATCGTCTATGGTGTTGTACTACCGTCAAACGCTGAGGAAGTCAGCGATTGCAGAGGTGTCATTTAGACAATGATTTCCCGTGAAACTCACTCAATCATCCCACTCAGGCGCTAGCCCTTCAGGGTTTACTTCGCGGCCATTTCTTTCCAACGCATCTATCTTAGCAATCGCCTCTTCACTCAGATTAAGTTCAAGTGCTTTCAGGTTACTTGCCAAATTCTCTCGTTTAGTTGAAGACGGGATCACCGCGTAACCTTTTGACAGCGCCCAAGCAAGCGCGACTTGAGCTGGCGTGGCCTGATAGTCCTCAGCAATACCTGCAATAGTTGGGTCCCCAAGTACTTTCCCATATGCCAAGGTCATGTAAGACGTTACCTGAATATCGTTTTCCTGCATGAAGCTGACCAACTTACGATTTTGCAAATAAGGGCTAAGCTCGATTTGGTTAGTAACAATATTCTCTTTACCGACCACTTCTATCGCTTGTTGCAACAAGTCAATATTAAAGTTGGAGACGCCAATATTACGGGTTAACCCTTGCGATTTAGCTTCAAGTAATGAAGCCATGTATTCGCTCAAGTTATTGTTATTGCCAGGCCAGTGGATCAAGGTCAAATCCACATAATCTGTATTTAGCTTTTCTAAGCTCTCTTTTAGACTTGGAATGAGTTGTTCCGTGTTCATGTTATCAACCCAGATCTTGGTCGTAATGAATAGCTCATCACGTGCAATACCGGACTGTGTCAATACTTCACCGATTTCTGCCTCATTACCGTAAATCTGTGCAGTATCAATTACGCGGTAACCCACTTCTAACGCATTACGGACTGAATCCTTAACTACTTCACCCTCTAAACGAAACGTGCCGACGCCAAATGATGGTACTTTCATCTAAATCTCCTGAATTATCGATTTTATAGTTGATTCGAAGCAAAACTTTACGCCGCAAGAAACTTTCCGTAAAGTTAACAATACTCAAATCTAATTTGAAATATATTCAACAATGAAAGCTACTCTAGATGAAATGCGCACCTTTATGGCCGTGGTCGATACGGGTTCAATCAGCTCTGCGGCTGAACTGTTATCGATGACCGTCTCGGCGGTGAGTCGATCGGTATCTCGGCTAGAAGCCAAACTCGAAACGACTTTGTTAAATCGCACAACCCGTAAGTTAGATGTTACTAATGAAGGAACGATATACCTCGATAAAGTCAGACATATTGTAGAAGCAGTAGAGAATGCCGAAGCACAACTGAAAAGCCAGAAATATAAGCCCTCTGGCCTCCTACGAATAAACGCAGCTACCCCCTTCTTACTGCACGTACTAACGCCGCACATTGCTAAATATCAGAGCTTGTATCCAGAAGTCGAAATCGATCTCAATTCCAATGAGGAAAATATTAGCCTTTTGGGAACAAAAACCGATATTGCTTTTCGTATCGGTGAGCTACAAAACTCAACCATGCGCGCGATATTTCTTGGTAAAAGTCGGATTCGAATCGTCGCGAGTCCAGAGTATTTAAGACAACATGGTACTCCAACCTCAATAGATCAGTTACTCAATCACAAGCTACTTGGATTCAACAAGCCGGAGTATCTTAAGGAATGGCCGATCATGGATGATAAGAACAAACTTCTGCGTATTATGAGTAGCCTAAGATCTGATAATGGCGAGACGCTAAGGTGTTTAGCCTTACATGGTGCGGGGATAGCTTGCCTGTCTGACTTTATGACCTACTCTGACCGACAAGCTGGTCGCTTAGTGGGCGTGCTTAGTGAACACACGCATAATGTCGAACAGCCCGTTCATGCGGTGTATTACAAAAATGCCAGTACCTCACGCCGGATCAGCTCTTTTATTGACTTCATCAAGCAAGAAATCAAGGTAGAGAACCACCAGTTCCTTTAAAGACCACCGCTGTTTGTGGCAAAACACTTTTGTCTTTTTGCCGCTTTTTCTCACAACAAAAATCTCATAGTGTCCTGAATATCAGGGAGGCACCTTGCCTCCTAGTACTCACAGTAATAGTCAGGCTTCATAATGCATAAAGATTTAAGTAACAGATTCACCATCGGGGTTGAGCTCCCCCTAGATAATGACTGGACCCAAGAAGGCCAGAAAAAACGCCTGCTCCAACGAAAACCGTTCGGCGTACCAGACATGAGTGCACATAAACAGCGTATTATGTTAGCCGATAAGTTAGGCTTTAACGTAGCGTGGGTGAGAGATGTCCCGTTGTACGACCCTAACTTTGGAGACGCGGCACAAATTTATGAACCGTTCAGTTATCTTGGCTATCTCTCTGCGTGCACCGACAACATTCTACTAGGGACAGCAGCGATAGTATTACCGTTAAGACAACCTTGGCTAGTGAAAAAAGCCGCTGCGACCATCAACGAGTTAAGTGGTGACCGCCTGATACTCGGTGTGGCTAGTGGAGACCGTCCTAGTGAATATCCCGTTTTTAACGCTAACTTTGACAGCCGTGGCTCGGCTTTTCGAGAAAGTGTAGAGATTTTGAAAGATACGCAAAATGATAAGCTGGGTAACGATCTACAGTTATTACCCGAGTTTGCTGATATTCCTATCTATGTCGCAGGGTTAGCGCAGCAAAGTCCACAATGGATAGGAGAAAACCTAGACGGCTGGCTCGCCTACCCAGGCACACCTGATGATCATGAACACCGCGTTGTACTTTGGCGCTCCGTAGCGGGAAACAAACCCTACGCCAGCTTTATTCATCTTGATTTAGTCGATAACCCAAATGCACCAGTCGTTCGGCATCACTTTGGTATCCGGGCCGGAGTCAATGGCTTGAGCGATGAGCTAGAAAAAATGCAAGAAGCAGGAGTCAATCACATCGGGTTGCATTTCCGTCGTAATAGCCAACCAATTGAGAAATCAATGGAACAGATCGCTCAGTACGTGTTGCCACGCTTTAACTAAGATCAAATAAAAATATGTGCCACCTTACTAAGGAGTGGCACGCTAGGCTTGGCACTTGGAAAAACAAAAGCTGCAATAACGACAAAAATCTTTTGTTAAAACAACAATAATAGAGTTATTTTAAAGTAAGTCTTGGTTGAATAAAGTCGATGAACGCGGAAATACGTTTAGAGACTGAAGAAGATTTGTAGAAGACAGCATTGACCTGTTCTCGTCCAGTATTTGTGATTTTTTCCGATTCAAACAATGCCACTAACCGTCCAGAATCAAGATCATCTTTCATCATAAAGCCAGATAAACATGCAATGCCGTTCCCTGCCAGCACTAACTGTCTAACCGTTTCACCACTGCTGGATAGGATATCAGGCTCTATCATCTCAAACCCTCGTAATGGCCACTGATTTAACACTTTAGCGCCAGAAAAACCGATCAAGTTATGACTGCGCAAATCGCTCACCGCTTCAGGGAAACCTCGTTTAGATAAATAACCAGGCGTGGCAACGATAAATAGTGGGCTTGTTCCTAAAGGTTTAGCATGCAGTGTTGAATCCGATAATCGTCCAATACGTATTGCCACATCGGTTCTTTTTTCCAATAGATCCACAAAACCCTCATTAGAGGTAAGATCGAGTTGAATATCAGGATAAGCCTCTTTAAATGGCTGAATTAACGGCACGAGTTGATGTAAAACAAATGGGCTAGCGGCATCAACTCTTAAGCGCCCCTTGGGTAATTCACCTCGTGTGATGATCTCTTCTTCAGCTTGCTGTATTTGTAGTAAACCTAAGCGAACCGCTTCAACAAACTGATGCCCTTCCTCAGTAACTTCCACTCTGCGTGTCGTGCGATTCAGCAAGGTTACCCCCAACTGTGATTCAACTTTACTAACCGCACGAGATACCCTAGCGACTTGAATACCTAGTGCATCAGCAGCGGAAGAAAATCCACCACTATCCACAACTGCCATAAGAATCTCTAATTCATCTGATCGGGTTAACATTTCATCCCCTTTCTTAATTGCGCATTTCCATCATTTATAGCAAAAGTATTTTGTAATAAACACCATTTTTCGCAACGAATAACTCTTTAATAATACACGGCATGGAAACGGGCTATTCGTTTATCCATTCATATTCAATGATTATAAGAGAGAGTTGTTATGCCTTTAGCTTTACTTGCATTGACGCTTAGCGCCTTTGCTATTGGAACCACGGAGTTTGTAATTGTCGGTCTGATACCGACTATGGCCTCCGACCTCAACGTATCATTACCTTCAGCGGGTCTTTTAGTTAGCCTGTACGCACTTGGTGTCGCGGTTGGTGCTCCCGTTTTAACAGCGCTGACTGGTAACTGGAAAAGAAAGTACGTTCTGCTTTCTGTTATGGCACTGTTTGTTCTTGGCAATCTGTTAGCCTGGCAAGCACCTGGATACAACACTCTAGTCACAGCAAGGATACTGACCGGGCTTGCACACGGTGTGTTCTTTTCGATCGGCTCGACTATCGCCACTGGCCTAGTGTCAAAAGAAAAAGCCGCTAGCGCAATTGCTATTATGTTTACCGGTCTGACCGTAGCTCTAGTGACGGGCGTGCCACTTGGCACCTGGATTGGCCAGACATTTGGTTGGCAGGCAACCTTCCTAATCGTCGCGATCCTTGGAATCATCGCACTGATAGGAAGCGCTCTGCTAGTGCCGAGTAATCTGAAACAACCACCAGCAACCAAGCTGTCATCGCAAGTAAAAGTCTTGACTCAACCTCGTCTACTTTTGGTGTACGCAATCACCGCGCTCGGTTACGGTGGTACGTTCACAGCCTTCACTTACTTGGCTCCTATTTTGGAAGAAGTTTCGGGGTTTGGCTCTAGCGCTATCAGCCTAATTATGTTGGTTTATGGTGTATCAGTCGCATTCGGCAACATCTGGGGCGGAAAGATGGCCGACTCTATGGGGCCAATCAAAGCTCTGACAGCGATTTTCTCGGGCCTAATTGTGGTATTGCTCGTGTTTAGTGTCACAGCATTTAATCCAATTTCTGCAGTAGTGACCATTCTTGTCTGGGGTGCCTTTGCCTTTGGTAACGTTCCAGGACTTCAAGTTTATGTTGTCAAACTAGCAGAGAAATATTCACCTGATGCAGTCGACGTCGCTTCTGGTCTCAACATTGCTGCATTTAACGTAGGTATTGCACTGGGTTCTTGGGGCGGTGGCCTTATCGTGGCCAATGCTGGGCTGATGCACACACCTTGGATTGGCGCGATCGTAGTATTAGGTGCTCTACTACTAACCCGTTTCAGCGGAATGCTAGACAAGCGTGGAGAACAGCACGCAACGGCACACTGATTCACGTTCCGAATCTATAAAAATCACTTAAATTAGCCCGGCATTACGTCGGGCTTTCAATACAGAGTTTAAATACACCATTGACTGAGGTAGAAAGTTTATTCTACCCTTAGGTAAAACAAACGTTCTACCTGGTGTATCAAATAGTGAAAGAAAAAATCGCAGCAAGCCTAGAAAAAGCATTCAGTCAGTATGGCTTCGCCGAGCCTAGCGTACCCCAACTCAAAAACGCCTGCGAAGTCAGCCTGAGAACCCTGTACAAATACTACCCCTCCAAGGAAGCGATGATTGTTGCAGCTCTCGAGCATCGCCATCAAAGGTATTTGAGTTTTTTGCTCGAAGACGCCCCTGCCAATGGAACACCGGCTGTATTACACCTATTCACTCGCCTCGAGGATTGGATGAAGGAGTTTGCACCGAATGGCTGCATGTCCATCAATGCATTAGCAGCCTATCCAGAAAATCTATCTATTAATCAAGCAGTAAAACAACACAAATTGGCGGTTCGTCAGCTTATGGTCCAACTAAGTCAGCGAGAAGACCTCGCAACCACACTCTTCTTGTTACATGAAGGTCTATCCAACGCATGGCCGGTTCTCGGTCACGCTGCCTTTGCATCCGCTGAATACACTCTGCTAGAACTAATGAAGGAGAACAATCAATGACCACAATCCCGAAAGTCATGAAAGGCGTCCAACTTATCGGTCATGGTGGGCCAGATATGCTTCGTTACCGCGATGATATACCTGTGCCAGTCCCCTCGCCTGATGATGTATTGATCCAAGTTGCCGCCGCCGGAGTCAATAACACCGACATCAATACCCGAACAGCATGGTATTCTAAAAATGACGCCAATAGCATGGATGCAAGTTGGTCAGGAGACGCGCTATCTCTCCCTCGAATCCAAGGTGCCGATGTATGCGGTACCATCGTCGCTGTTGGTGAGAATATCTGCCCATCACGAATCGGTCAGCGTGTGCTCATCGAACCATGTATTACGCGCTTCAACAGTCAAGCACTTAGCTCGCCTTGGTACTTCGGTTCAGAATGTGATGGTGGCTTTGCTCAGTTCACTGTTGTTGACAGTAAACATGCATATGCTGTGAATAGTAGTTTATCGGATATTGATTTGGCCTCCTTCCCTTGTTCTTATTCAACTGCCGAGAACATGCTTGTCCGCTCTAATGTCACAGCGAGCGATACCGTACTGATTTCAGGGGCATCCGGCGGTGTTGGCTCTGCCGCAATCCAACTGGCGAAGGCGCGTGGAGCATACGTCATTGCTATCGCCAGCCCAGAAAAGAAAGAACAGATCACGGCATTAGGAGCAAACCAAGTTATCCCTCGCGATGCAAATTTAACAGCGACTCTCGGAGAAAACAGCGTTGACGTAGTGATTGATTTGGTCGCAGGAGAGCAGTGGCCACAATTTCTTCAGGTACTAAAGCCAGGATCAAGATACGCTGTTTCCGGCGCCATAGGCGGCCCAATTGTCGAGCTGGATGTAAGAACTCTTTACCTTAAAGACCTAGCGTTATTTGGTTGTACCGTTTTGGCACCAGAAGTATTCGGTAACTTGGTTCGCTATATCGAACAGAACGCAATTCGTCCCTTAGTCGCGGAGTCATTTCCCTTGAACCAGATAGGTCAAGCGCAAGAAGTATTTTCACGCAAGCAACATATTGGGAAACTGGTTTTGGAAATCACATAGTTTTTGTGATTAACAACGACCTATACAAGTCATTGTAATTTGAGAACCCTTTAAGCATTCTACAAAATGTTCAGTAATTAGGAGTGCGCTACGGTTGGCTTAGCTTGTTATCCCTTTTCATCACGCTAAGCCAGCTTGTAAAAATATGCGGTGTTTGCTTCTGAGTTATAAATGTTTAATACCAACATTATCTTACTTCTGGCGTTCATGAACAGAACCGAGATCTGAACGACTTCGGTGTTAAACCTACGATTCTATTAAATATTTTCCTGAACGCGCTCACATCTTGGTAACCCACTCTAAATGATATTGCGTCAAATGTTAGGGTTGTCGACTCAAGTAAATCACAAGCTTTTTGTACTCTTAAGCTTTGTATGTATTGGTTAACATTGAAACCTGTCGCCTTTTTAAAGCGTCGCTGCAATGTCCTTTCTGTTAAACAACTCAACTCTGCAAGCTCTTTATTGCTCAGTTTTCCTTGATAATGATCGTTTATATAGTGCTGTATTTGAACAATTACCTCATCACCATGTTGGAAGTTTGGAGTAAACTGTTGATAAAAGCGTTGCTCTCTCGGACCAGTATCAATAACCAACATTTTTCCTAACAGGCGCATTACTTCCGGTGACGCAAATAAGGAAACCAACTCCAAACCTAAATCCACCCATGACATCATACCCCCAGCCGTAATGATCGTTCCTTCGTTAATAAGGATGGCTTCTTGTCTTACGTGGATATCGGGAAACTGACTCGCTAATGAAGGAGCCAAGCCCCAGTGTGTCGTACAAGACTTATTGGTCAACAACTGGGTTTGAGCAAGAATAAAAGTACCAGCGCAGGCGGAGGCTAAAATCGCACCTTTACTATATTGGACATTTAACCAGTCGAGTAGCTCTGGCTCTGGTTCTAAGTAATATTGACCAGTGCCGCTAGGCGGAATCATTACCGCTGTTTTCACATCGAAGTGCGTGTTTGACCAGTGATCCAATATCTCTACTTCAAAGTGCACATCAACGCCCAATTTAGCCGCCGCACGGTTTGCCATCTCGAAGAGTTCGCTTAAACCATATACGGAGGCTTGCGAGCTATCTGGGTAATTAACGAGTGCTATTTTCATTTATCTTCAAGTGTCGCTTTTTGACTCTTTTGTGTCATTTTAGACTCTAAAGAAGGTAGCTAAAAGTCTTTATATTATTCGTACCGCAATGATCCTCAATAAAAGGAAAAGAAAATGACTCAAAAAGCCCTACTTGTAATTGATTTGCAAAACGACTATTTCCCAGAAGGAAAGTTTCCTTTATGGAATACAGAATCGACTTTAGACAATGTTAAGAGAGCAATAACTAAAGCCAATGAGCAAAACATTCCTGTGATTCATATTCAGCATATTGCCGACCCTGCCATGGGTATTGCCCCATTCTTCAATGAAGGCAGCGACGGTGCCAATATTCACCCAGAAGTTCTTGCTTTAGCGCCGAATTCCGAAATCGTGGTAAAGCACTTCGCAGATAGCTTTGAAGGAACACGTTTAGAAGAAGTATTGGCAAGCAAAAATGTAACGGAGTTACTTGTATGCGGAATGATGACACAAAACTGCGTGACACATACTGCTATCTCAAAATCTGCGGACAAGTATGATGTTTCGATCTTAATGGATAGCTGTACCACGGTCGATGAAATGATTCACAACATTGCACTTCACGCTGTCTCAACGAGAGTTCCCCTCGTAACTATTGAAGATAAGCTGTAATACACGTAAAACCTTTCGCTCACACAATGCGGGCGAAAGGTCACACATATATGCACTTTCATTGATATTTGCTTACTTTGTGTTAAACATTGGTTTCCAAATAGTTACAAGGAAACGTTTATGAAATGGATAGTCGTATTGTTTATTAGCTTATTTTCAGTTTTCAGCCATGCGAAAGAGTGGAAACAAATTCGCTTCACTGTTGAAGGGGCTTACCCCCCATTTAGCTGGACGACAAAAGAGGGAAAGCTAGAAGGGTTTGAAGTCGACCTCGCTAACGCGTTATGCAAAGAGTTAGAAGTAAAGTGCGTTATCTCAAAAATGGATTGGGATGGCATCATCCCTTCTCTCCTTAGTCGCAAGAACGATGCGATTATTGCTGCAATGACAATCACAGAAGAACGAGAAAAGAAAGTCGATTTCACCGTCCCTTATGCAAAAGTACCGACTCGTTTTGTAATGAAAAATGATAGAGAAATCAACATGGATGACGGCAGCCTAAATCGTTTATCTATTGGAGTTCAAAGAGCCACAATTGGTGATAAGTACCTTTCGGCCTTGTATCCAGATATTGATATTCGTCGTTATGGTACGTTCGATGAGGCATTTACTGATCTACTCAATGGACGGTTAGATGCTGTATTTGGCGGCTCAATCGGTTTAAGTGCTGGTTTTCTTGAAACTGCACAAGGTGAAGGCTATCACTTTACTGGACCAGCGTTTACAGAGGAAAAGTGGTTCGGCCGTGGCATTGGCGTAGCAGTGAGAAAACAAGACAAAGAATTAAAAGCATTACTCGATAGCGGAATACAAAAATTGATCCAGAGCGGTAAGCATAAAACCATCGCCAGCAAGTATTTCTCCTATAGTATTTACGAGTAACCTCTTTATCTTTTTATAGCCTGCGCGGTATAGGGAACTTCCCTTTCCCTATATGGCGACAAAAACAGAGCCCTCGAGCAATCGCCCGAGGGTTATTTTTATAAAAAAGCCCAGGTATATAAGTAACCCGCTCCCATGGCCATCGTTAAGATAACGATTAGGAAGGCAGCAATCATCTGGTTCTTAAAAATTGATTTCAACAAAATTACTTCTGTAAGACTTGCGCCAGCACTACCAATAATAAGCGCCATAACAGATCCAAGAGCCATACCTTTTTGTACTAGTGCCGCGCTAAGTGGAATGACCGCCTCTGCACGGATGTACAATGGAATACCAATGATTGCTGCGACCGGAATCGCGTACCACTTCGCTTCACCAGCGAACTCCGCAATGAACTCCGTCGGGATGAAGCCATAGATAAATGAACCAATCGCAATGCCCATCATGAGATAAGGGAACACTTGCTTAAAGTCTTTCCAAGTTGATTGCCAAATACGTACCCAGCGGCTAGGCTCTTTCTCTTCCACGACTGTCGCTGTTGCACTACCGTCTGATGAACAGCAGGACACTTCCACTTTAGGTTCAGGTTTTGGTGCATCACCACAACAAGATGTTTTCGCCGCAACTGGCGTAGGTTCATTGCAGGCGCTGGTACTACAGCTTGATGCTGGTCTCGCTTCTTCTTTTTTCTTGCTTGAATCGCCACAAGAAGTACCGCACGAAGAAGAACCTACCGCTTGATATGCTTCTGGTTTGACGTAACGCTCAAACCCTAGTTTTTCAAGTACATAGCCTGCTACCACTGATACTGACATCGCAATAGCAAAGTAAAATACCGCAACTTTCCAACCAAAAGTCACCACAAACAAGGCAATAATCACTGGGTTAAGCAACGGGCTTGCAAATAGGAACACCATCATAGGTCCAAAACCTGCTCTTGCACGCAACAAGCCTTTTAAGAAAGGAATGGTCGAACACGAACAGAAAGGCGTAATCGAACCTAGCAACGCAGCAATGAAGTAACCTTTACCCTTTTTCGAGCTGAGAATAGATTGAATTTTTTCTGGCGTTAGAAAATCTTGCAACACACCGACAATGTAGCTAATTGCCAGAAATAAGATGATAAGTTCGGTTGCTAGAAACGCAAACATATCCAGCGCTTCTTTAGCCATAGTTATAATTTCTGTATTCACATTTACTCTCCTCGTCATTTTTCGCTAACAAGCTTACCTGATAGACAAACCTTTATTTCGACACTTCTGGAAGTATAGAATCATAAAACAAAAGATCAACAAAATATTTCCATAAAAATGGAATAATAAAACTAGTCAATACTTATCATAAAGTTACATGTCGTTAGCTATGCAGACTGGTTGTCGATGATAATTTCAGAGCATCTCGAATCCTTTTTATCAAACATAACCTAAAATTATCAAAATAAGAAAAAACCATAATTATTTCAGCAGCACCCTCTGAGTTAGTATGACTTTCGACCATTCTTAATAATAAGGAAAACCTATGAGAGCGATAACTTACCAACGAGATAACGATACTTTCTCTTTATCCGAATTACCTACACCAAAACTAGAAACCCAATTTGATGTATTGGTTAAAGTTAACGCTGTTGGTTTGAACCCTGTCGATGCAAAAATTCATTATTGGTCAGACATGGTCACTAACATGGATAACAATTTTGTTGGCGGGTTAGACGTATCAGGAGAAATAGTCTCTGTAGGCGATGCGGTCGTTGATTGGAAGGTTGGCGATAAAGTGTTGTATCACGGAAACATGAGGCGCCATCACGGTGGATTCGCTGAATTTGCTATCCATGATTCAAGAACGCTCATAAAGCACCCTCAGGTTCCGGTTGAAGTGGCAGCATCTACACCTTGCGCAGCCTGGACCGCATATCGCGCTTTGGTAGACAAGCTCGATATTTCAAATCGAAGCAGCATTTTTATCGCCGGAGGTGCTGGCGGCGTTGGAAGCTTTGCTATTCAGTTAGCAAAGACATTTGGTGTTGAACAGATCATTGCTACTAGTTCAGAAGCTAATCACGCATATTTGTCCTCGTTAGGAGCAACCCATATGATTGATTATCATCATGAAGATGTAGTTCAACGAGTAATGGACATTACCGGAAATCATGGCGTTGAGGTTGCACTCGATTGTGTAGGCGGTGATAACGACCGAATTGCAGCCTCGGTATTAACCTTTGAGGGCGAAATGGTGGAGCTCGTCAAGACTGTCGACCCTTCTCAATACCCAGATGCCTTCTTAAAAGGCTTGGGCTTCCACCAAATAAGTTTGGGCTCTGGTCATGTCTTTGGCGAGAGAGGGTTTGCAAGTATCGTTAATGCCGGAAAGGAAGTGTCTGAGCTATTAGAAAATGGAGAATTGGAAGTACCGAAACTGAAGATCATCGGCTTAGAAGATGTAGGTAACGCACTCTTGGACATGCGAAATCAGAGAACAGTTGGAAAGATTGTCGTTAATCTGAACCAAAAATAATTAATAAAAATCTCGAGGCAAACTGGCAAGGTAATGAATGAGCAAGTTAAAGCATCTTGTTACTTTGCCAGATATGAAAGGCCTTTATTTTATCTATAACGATGAATAAAAAACAAAATCTCTTGTCATACTTCCCTGCGCTTCACCAAAATTAGGCGTTTTCGAGAGTGTCTCTCCAAGTCGCTAGCAATTTAATATGACGTGGTTCAATCCCACAGCAACCACCAATAATGCTCGCTCCCTGCGCATGCCACTTTTTAGCATACTCAAGATATTCAGTCGGAGAGAAATGACGAACTTCCTGAATGGTCTCGTTGGCTTGGTGCGCTTGCTTTATCGGAGCAAAGCTATTTGCGAAAACACCTATCGTCAATTCTCTACCTGACTCACACAATACTGCTTGTGTATCAATGATCGCTTGCTCGACAACTTCAGGAATAGAGCAATTGAAAAAGATACCTGAAACATTTGTTTTCAACAGCGTATTGACCGCGGCTTTGAGAGATTCCCCTGAGCGAAGGCGAGGCAAAGAGTTAGGCTCATCCATTAAGGTGAAAGCAAGATAATTGGGCTTATCTGTTTTGGCTAAAATTATTGATAGAACTTCAACTTCAGCGAGGCTAGACACGGTCTCAGCTAACCAAATATCAACATATTGATCTTGAGCTTCAAATAACTCAGAAGCCACTTCCAGTGCCCTTTTCGGCTCGAATAATTCAGGCCTGTAAGACCCCATGACAGGAGGAAGAGACCCCGCAACGAGCACTCTATCGTTAGAGCTGGTGACTACATCTCTGGCAATTTTGGCTGCAGATTTTGCTAACTCAATCCCTCGCTTCGCATAGAGTTCCTCTCCTAAGTGAAATGGAACACATGCATAACTGTTAACAGTGATAATCTCTGCGCCAGCGTCTATGAAATTCTCATGGGCCATATTTACATATTGTGGTGATTCAATTAGCGCTTGTGCACTCCAAAGCGGCTGAGAAAAAGGGGCGCCAATACGTTTCAACTCTCGCCCCATGCCACCATCTAAAATTGTTACTTTCTTCATTTAGACATCCATACCGCCAAACATCCATAAGCTCTATTCAAACACAATTTTTATCAATTCAAAATGAAATTGTTATGTTTAAAGTGAACAAAGACTTAATGGCTGATTAAACACTCTAGTATTTACCAGACCTTTCATTCGGACCAAGCTAATGTTATCGCCATTAACTTCGAGTAAAAAGCCCATTATCTATGTCTCTCGGCGAGGTGAGCGTTACGAGCCACAATAGTGCATGAAGTGATTGAGGGACTCGCCCTCAATCAAATTTTCTTTTTATTATAAGACTTTAGATAAAAACTTCTGCAATCTAGGGTTGGTGGGGTTATCAAAAAATCGCTCAGGAGAGTCAGAAACCAAAAGCTCACCATCTTCCATAAACAACACCCTATCAGCGACCTCTTTTGCGAAACCCATTTCATGAGTAACCACGACCATCGTCATTCCGTCCTTGGCCAAATCTTTCATCACATCAAGAACTTCTCCAACCATTTCAGGGTCTAGTGCTGATGTGGGTTCATCAAACAACATAATGTTGGGCTTCATTGCTAACGCACGAGCGATTGCGACGCGCTGCTGCTGTCCACCTGATAAATGATTAGGATAATTATCCATTCTCTCCGACAGACCGACTTTATAAAGCAAATCTTTTGCTTCTTTCTTCACCGATTCAGGGTCACGTTTAGAAACCTTTAAAGGTGCTAACATGACGTTCTCTATCGCCGTTTTATGTGGAAAAAGGTTGAAGCCTTGAAATACCATGCCCACATCAGCGCGTAGTTTATTGATATCCGTAGATTTGTGGTACATATCGATACCATCTACGATTATAGACCCACTATTTATTGTCTCTAATTGATTGATCGTCCGTAAGAATGTTGACTTACCAGAACCTGACGGTCCTACGATGACAATCACTTCCCCTTTTTCTACATTTACCGATACGTCCTTGAGCGCATGGCAGCCATTAGGGTAAATTTTATTAATTGTTTTTGCTGAAATAATGTATTCCATTAATGACTCCACCATTAATCACTTGCTGCCAATTTCTTTTCTAACGTTTGTATTGCCCAAGATAAGGTACTAGTCAGAAGCAAATAAAGGGCCGCTACGGTAAACCAAACTTCAAATGGGGCAAAACTACCACTTACGACTTCCCTGCCCGCTTTTGTCAGATCAGTAATCGAAATCACGGAGACAAGTGAGGAATCTTTTATCAGGTTGATAAACTGCCCGGCTAAGGGAGGTAATGTCTGCTTAAACGCTTGAGGTAAAATGACATAAATCATCGCTTTGGGATAATTCATTCCTAGTGAACGCGCCGCTTCCATTTGTCCTCTTGGGATTGACTGGATTCCTGACCGCACAATTTCTGCGACATAAGCGGCGGTAAACACGGAGAGCGCTATCACTCCCGCAGTAAAACGCTCTAGGTCAAGCACAGTACCAATAAAGAAGTAAACGATAAAAATCTGTACTAAAAGAGGCGTTCCACGAATGACCTCGACATACACAAGCGCCAGCTTTTTTAATGCCGGATTGCTGGATATACGCATTAGTCCGACAACTAAGCCCAACGCTAGAGCAATGATAAGTGACCAGAGCGAGATTTTAATTGTCGTCACAACACCATCTAAAATTGGGCCAGAGCGCCACTCTTTTATAGTTGCTAAGGTATCTCCTTCAAAAATAAGATCACCTTCATAGACGTCCACAGACTTATATTGGCTTAGTTCAAGAACAATATCACCATGAATACTCTCCAGAGCCAGTTGGTTATTCTCGTCGAGAATGATGTTCCCATCGACAGGCGCGGTAATGGATGAAGCAGCGTTAGTGGCAATATAAGGAAGGACACGCTCCCAATTCCAGCTGTAATCGATTCGCTTACCTGACAGATAGACAAGACCGCAAATTGATAGCAAAACAAGAACAAAAACAGCGTTCCACAATAGGGATTTAAAGTTATTTTGCATGTGATTCCGAGAATGACTTTGATTAAAGTTGGTTGGGTATTTGAATAAAGAAAAGCGTTAGCTTCACAGCACGAACCGTTTGGTTGGCGATGAACCGAGCCAGAAGCTAACCGCTCCTCTACAATAACAATATGATTACTTGACTTGCTTTAACCATTTATCGTCGTTAAACCACTTATCGTAAATGCGATCGTAAGTTCCATCGCCCTTAATTTGACGTAAATAGTTGTTTAAGAAGTTAAGCGTATCTGGATTTCCTTGCGGCACAGCCCAACCCAAAGGCTCGTAAGTAAACGGTTTAGCCAAGTGCATTAACTGCCCTTTGTTTTCCGCCACATAAATAGAGTTGTAAGGAAAGTCATAAACAAACGCATCTACCTTTCCGTTGGCAACCTCAAGTACCGCTTCAGACTGAGTTTCGTATAGATTTATCTTAGCTTTCGGAAGGTATCGTTTTACCGCTTGCTCACCCGTTGTCCCAAGCTTAGTTGCAACAACATAATCTGGACTATTGAGATCTCGGTAACTAGACACTTTACCTTCATGTTTGAGATCTACGAGAATAGATTGACCAATAACCACATAGGGATCAGCGAAATTCACCTGAGTATTTCGCATAGGTGTGATAGTCATCCCGCCCATAATCATGTGACACTTACCAGTCAACAGTGTTGGGATAATGCCATCCCATGAAGTGTTTACCGGCACAAACTTAACATCCATGGCACGCGCCATTTGCTTACCCAAATCGATATCAAACCCGATGTACTGCCCATTTTTTGCTGTCATTTCAAAAGGCATATACCCAGAATCAAAGCAGACTTTTAGCTCCCCTGTACTTTTGATGTCGTCTAAAATTGGGTCTGCATTAACCGTCGTCGAAACAGCTAACCCCAGTGCAGCAAAACACAATAACTTTTTCATGGATATTCCTTTATCATTTGTTGTAAAGTTTTTTTATACACGACAATAGAATAAAAAACCACAAACAATGACTTTTTAATCACTAGAATTTGTAGGATCGTTACTAAGCTGGAAGATCTGAATGAAAATCTATACCAAGCCATTGCAATTGAATTGCATGCATTAAGTGATTAAGTTGTAGGCAGGTCACTATAACGACAAGAAACATACGCTTTGACTGAATAGTCAGCGTTTCCGAGAGTGGTTTAATTATTAACGAAACCATACAGATATTCGCTTTTTCACATTGACCGTAATATCAAAAGTGCTTGAGTTTTATTGTTGACAATTCTTCCATAGTCAATGGTCACAAATGTGATGTACAGCACATTTCTATAGTGGCACTATCACCTTTGTCGAGAGATATTAACAAGGATTCGTTGGACATCTTGACTTTGTAATACAAATAAAAAGGTGACTATATGAAAAAACTAATGACGCTCTCATCACTATTATTATTCAGTTTATCTGCTACTGCTGGTATTCATGTCGAACACTCTACAAACAAAGTTGTTCTCAATGACTTTACGACAAAAGATGCCGCTTATAGCTCTGCGTTTGATCTTGTCGATGAATACCAAACGCTATCAAAACATGAACTTAGAAATCGTCTAAACATCATTGGAAGCGGTTTCCCTCGTGATATTGCAATCGATGATAGTAAGGTGAGAGTTGAAGAATACGCACTTAACCGTGATGAAGTTAAATATCGTGCAATCATAAACTTCGATTATCACTTCAGAACAAGTGACGGCGGTAAAAACTAAAAATCATCTGCACCTTTACTTTCTTAGAGCCCTTCCTATTTTAAGAAAGTAAAGGTGTCTAATCATATTGAAACGACGGCTTTTCATAAATCGCTCTCTCCTTACATAAACAGTATCAATCCCTACCTCTATCGTTTACATAAAAATAATTTTTCCAATCTTCATTGAGATACATTTCGTCGTTTGGCGCTTTATCATTCACTTGGTTCGCCATATGGATTCCACATCGCTTAAATGAAAAAGACCCTTGAAATTGAGTTCACTTTTTTATGAAGATTAACTCAACCTAAGATTGACAATTTTCGTTATATTTTTCTCGTTTATAGCAATATATAAAAAAACTCTTTTTGTTTTAATTAACCATAAGACGTAAAAAAAAGGCAACAAGGTACTTCTTGTTGCCAAAGAAAAAAATCATCATTCAAAAAATATGAAAATGAAAACTAGCAGTGGACTAGCTAACAAAACAATTATATCCAAAACACTTTAACAATTAACGATCAATATAATCCATTATATATGGATGAAAATCAGCACTTATAAAATTACACCTATAAATAAAAAGCCTGAAAATAGTTTCAGGCTTTTTATATTTATTAATTTTTTAGAATGAATATCTCGCAGCTATTGCAAGAATATCGTCTTCATTGTCTACATCTGTAATTCTGTATTCTGCTAGTGCTTTAAAATTAGAAGTCAAATCGTACTCTGCACCTAGTGAGTAGTAATCGACGACATCTTCATCATCACGCTCTAGATTGTTATAGCCAACTAGTGCCCAAAGCTTATCTGTTACTTCATAAGTGGCAACTGCTTCAATACCGGTGTAATCAATATTACTTTCAGAACCATCTTTAGCCCAGTTTTCACCATCACTGTATAAAACAGAGGCATAAAACTTGTCGTATTCAAATGCAATAGCACCCGTTAGCAGCTCTGCATCTTCTGCACCCGATTGCCCTTCACCTTCGTTGTAACCAAGCGCAACTTTGAAGCCATATGGCAACTTGTAGTCCGCCGCCGCACCATAAGAGGCTGCTTCTGTTGACACTTCATCGTTTTCAGCCTGATAGCTAACATGAATATTCAAACCTTCATAGCTTGTCGTTAGCTTAAATACTGAATCGGAGCGACCGGTACCATATAGATCCGCACTTACGCCAGCAGCTTCATTACCAAACTCCGGGAAAATATCCGTGTAGTCAGATACTAAAGTGACCGCACCGTATTGACGTCCATAACTTACTGTTCCGTAATCTGCACCAACGCCTACATAGCCTTTTCGGATATCAAATTCATCATCTTCAATCCCATCAGCATCTCTGCGATTAGACTTAAATTCCAACTCATATAAGCCGAATGCATAAAGATCTTCATTTATTTTAGACTCACCTGAAAGTCCTACACGAATGTAGCTATTATCTCCGTCAGCATTTTTATCATCAGAGAAATAATACATCCCTTGCGCTCGGCCATGAATATTTAATACTGATTCTTGATCTTCATAAACTACGGCTGAATTTGCAGTACTTGCAGAGAAAAGTGCTGCGATTGCGATCGACGTTCTTGTCATTTTCATTTAATTACCACTACTTGTGTTGTTTGAATCGAGTGAAATTATGAACAGTGGCAATTATTTTTAAAGTGCAAATTCAACCATATTCTATGGATAAATATAAACAAGCTCTCAATCTAAAACATTATGTCCTAGTACTCATATTAGTCGAGATAATCCATCCAAACAGGAGGCGTTCCTATTATTTTTTGAACAGTATCAATGAACAGTTTGGCTAATGGTTGTTGATTTCGGTGAGTATACATTGCATATATTTCCCCTATTGCGGGAAGATTATAATCAGGAAGCAACTGTACAAGATCTTGTTTACTCAAACTCTCCTGAAGAAAGAACTGCCCAATTAAAGCATACCCTAGATCAGATTTTACGGCATCGAGCATTAACTCAGTTTCATTCACGAAGTACTGCCCATTGATATTATACGTTCTAACGTCGCTTGATGACTGGCTTGGCGCTATACGTAGCTTATCCGCCTTAAAGTTAGCATTCGAGTATATTACTGCTGGCATTTTTATAAGCTCTTCTGGAGAGCTCGGGGTTCCATACTTGTCAATAAAACTCTTCGATGCAACCAGTGCCATATTATTACTTGCCAACTTACGTACTATCATGTTGGACTCTCGGATTGGTCCGATACGAAACACAACATCAAAACCTTCGTGGATAACATCGACTCGATTATCATCGAGCAGCAGCTCTACAGTAATGTTTGGGTACTGTTTTATAAACTCTTTAACTGCCTGATTTAAGTATGCTCTGCCAAAGAAAGTGGAGCTTGATATTTTCAGATTACCTTTCGGTTCATCCTGAAATGTAGCAGCAATACTACGAGTTTCAGTTAGAACCTCTCTTACTTTCTTAGCTTGCGCCACCATCTCAACACCTGCATTGGTCAGGGATAGCGAACGTGTGGAACGGTTTAACAGCCGTAAGCCTAATTCATCCTCTAGCTTTTTGATCTGTTTTGACAAAGCTGAACGATCTATATGATTTCTGTCAGCAGCTTTAGCAAAAGTTCCGTATTCAGAGACATCCAGTAGTAATTCAAGTTGGCTTGCGAGATCCACTGCACAATTCCTTATTTAGTTTTTATTCTTTATGTGATGGGAAATGGATTTTACAAAATTAATTTCAATTTTTTATGGTTCAAATTGCATCAGTGAATTGCAAATAATGCACGAATTAAAAACGCTTTAATTTTCGTCGCTATCTTTAGCTTCTGTTTAGTTATTCCTATCTATTATGGCTTATTACATTTAACAATACTCCACGTCTTTAAAACCCTAAACTGACCTTTTTCAAACCAAAAAATGAGCATTTTGACCAATATTTAATCGTGCATTTTTATCACTACTCTATGTTCGCTGAGGGCCTATTTACCCATAGGTACAATGAATACAATGCCGTTCCTTTTAGTATGAACAGAATCATTTAGGGCGAGACAAATGTTAAAGAAAGTTTTCGGCATTGGCCTTTTATCCGTTTTAGCTGCTTGTGCAGACGAAGAGATAACCAAGCAACCTAATACTCCCTTACCTAAGATAGACGTCTCCAAAGTCATCTATGAGCCCGTTCAATCGTGGTTCACCTTTACAACAAGGCTTCAAGCCCCAGAGAAAGTTTCTTTAATGCCACGCGTTTCCGGAGTTATTGAAACAGTAGAGTTCAAAGACGGACAGAGTGTCAACAAAGGCGACTTACTCGTCACTCTTGATGATCGAACCTTCAAAGCTCAGGTCTCACGACTTGAAGCACAAGTTAAGAGTGCTCGAGCTGCGCTAGAGCAAGCAGCAAACGAACAAAAGAGAGCCGCTCAACTGGTTAAGCGAAAAGCCATCTCAGCGGAACAAGCAGAGGCCCGAGATACCGCAGTAAAACAACGCTCTGCAGAACTAATGGCTTTGCGTGCTCAGTTAGAATCCGCAAAGTTAGATCTTGAGTTTACGAAGATATATGCCCCTATTAGCGGCACTATTTCAAGAGCATTCATTACTAAAGGAAACAATGTAAACGCAAATCAAAGCGTTATATCAAACATTGTCTCTAACGATCAGGTATATGCATACTTTGATGTCGATGAGCGAACTTGGAACCGTTACTTCTCGACAATCAATGCCGACTCTAACTTACCTACTCGTCTTGAACTATCTGGACAAAATGGGCAGGAATTTTTTGGACGCGTTGACTTTGTCGACAACTCCATCAACGAAAACACCGGTACTTTGCAGGTTCGAGCGGTATTCGATGCAACAAAATCAAACTTAAAAGTGGGATCGTTTGGCCGAGTTCAGATATCAACAACCAAACCAGTTGAACGAGTTCTCGTTCCAGAGCGTTCTATTGGCACAGATCTAGAAAACCGCTTTGTATTAACACTCAATGAAGAGAATACGTTGCAATACAGCATCGTAACCTTAGGCGAACGTTACGGAACATTTCGTGCCATCGAGAATGGCTTGAACGCCGACTCAATTATTGCGGTAAATGGCCCAGCAAAAGTTGGCCCAAATAGCAAAATCTCACCAAAAAATGTCACGCTAGATATCAGCAACACCTCATTGATTATGGCTTCAAACTCAACATCGTTGCCAAATAAACGTTTAGCTCAAGACTAAGAAGACAACCGAATGAAATTTGCACACTTTTTTATTCAAAGACCCATATTTGCCTCTATGTTATCGCTATTGATATTAATAGTAGGCGCAATTTCACTTTTACAGTTGCCTGTGAGTGAATATCCAGAGGTTGTCCCTCCTACAGTGGTAGTTACAGCAAACTATCCTGGTGCGAACCCAAAAGTAATCGCAGAAACAGTTGCTACGCCTCTGGAGCAAGAAATTAATGGTACAGAAAACATGTTATATATGTTTTCGCAAGCAACCAGTGACGGTAGAATGACATTGACCGTAACCTTTGCTTTGGGTACGGACTTGGACAAAGCTCAGGTTCAAATTCAAAACCGCGTCACTACAGCTTTGCCCCGATTACCAGAAGCCGTCCAACGGTTAGGAGTTGTTGCCGAAAAAGCCTCTCCTGATCTCACCATGGTTGTGCATATATATTCTCCAGATTCTAGCCGTGAAGTCAGTTATTTAGCTAACTACGCTAATTTAAACTTGAAAGATGAGATAGCTCGGCTCGGAGGCGTTGGTGATGTGCGCCTTTTCGGTGGTGACGAGTACTCAATGCGCTTGTGGTTAAATCCAGATGAGCTCGCTTCTAGAAATCTAACCGTAATGGATGTTGTCTCCGCCGTCCGATCTCAAAACCAACAGGTGGCAGCAGGCTCATTAGGTGCGCAGCCAGCCGCTAATGAAAACCAATTCCAAGTTTTGTTGAACGTAAAGGGCCGCTTGGAGAATATTGATGAATTCAACGACATTGTAGTAAAAGTTGACGAAACAGGGGCTTTGACACGTCTTAAAGACGTTGCACGCGTAGAGCTAGGTCAAAACTCTTATGCACTGCGCGCCTTGTTAAATGGTAAACCAGCGGTGGCGATGCCCGTATTCCAACGCCCTGGTGCTAATGCTATTGAGCTATCTAATCAGGTTCGTTCAACCATGGACCGTTTACAAGCAGCCTTTCCAGCTGGAGTTTCATATGAAATAGCCTACGACCCGACCGTCTTTGTTCGTGGATCGATAGACGCGGTGGTTCATACTCTGCTGGAGGCAATTGTACTAGTTGTTGTTGTAGTCATTTTGTTTTTGCAAACATGGCGCGCGTCTATCATCCCTATCATTGCGGTGCCTGTTTCATTAATCGGTACGTTCGCCGTAATGCAAATGCTCGGAGTATCGATTAACACGCTTTCGTTGTTTGGACTTGTTCTCGCCATAGGCATCGTCGTCGATGACGCCATTGTCGTCGTCGAAAACGTGGAACGGAACATCCATAATGGTCTTGCACCACTAGAAGCAACGAAACAAGCAATGACCGAAGTTACCGGGCCAATTATTGCAATTGCTTTAGTGTTATGTGCGGTGTTCATCCCGACGACCTTTATTACAGGGTTATCCGGTCAGTTTTATAAGCAGTTCGCACTAACAATTACGATCTCGACGATTATTTCAGCAATTAACTCGTTGACGTTATCGCCTGCTTTATCAGCACTGCTATTACAAGATAAGAACGAAAAACCCGATCGGCTAACCAAGCTATTGGATGCGGTTTTTGGTAAGTATGTTTTTGCGCCATTCAATAGAATTTTTGAGTACAGCTCGAACCAATATCAAGCTCTGGTCAAGAAGCTGATTCGCTTTAGCCTTGTTGTTGTGGTGGTATACATTGCGTTACTCGGGGGAACGGTTTCTCTATTCAAAGCGGTTCCTGGAGGATTCATTCCTCAACAAGATAAGCAGTATTTAGTTGCGATCGCCCAACTTCCAGATGCAGCAAGTTTAGATAGAACAGAGTCCGTTATTAAAGAAATGGAAAACCTCGCGCTGGCAACACCTGGCGTAGCACAAACCATTTCTTTCCCAGGCTTATCGGTCAATGGTTTTACTAACAGTCCGAATAGTGGCATCGTTTTTGTTACGCTTGAGGACTTCGATAAACGAAATGATCCAACTCTCGGCGCAAATGCGATTGTTGCATCTTTAAATAAGAGCTTTTCAATTATTGATGAAGCCTTCGTTGCGATTTTTCCACCACCACCAATCCAAGGACTTGGATCTACTGGCGGCTTTAAGCTTCAAATCGAAGACCGTGCGAACAAGGGGTTTGATGAGCTCTTCAAGCAATTGAACTTGGTAATAAATGAGGCATCAACAAGACCCGAGCTGATGGGATTATATTCCACATTTCGTATACAAGTGCCGCAGATGGACATCCAAATAGATCGTGAACAAGCGATGCTGCAAGGTGTTCCTCTAGAGCAGGTTTTTGATGCGCTTCAAGTTTATTTAGGATCGTTGTACGTCAATGACTTCAATATGTTTGGTAGAACATACAAAGTGAATGCCCAGGCAGACATGAACTATCGTCTCGAACCTGACCAAATACTTAACTACAAAGTAAGAAATGCTGCCGGACAAATGGTTCCTCTCGGCGCTGTACTGGAGATCATACCTACGATTGGGCCTGACCGCGTGATGCACTATAACGGCTACCCTAGTGCAGAACTAAACGGCAGTCCTGCTTTTGGTTACAGTTCTGACCAAGCCCAAACGGCTATTGAGGAAGTACTGGATCAAAACCTAGCAGAGGGAATGGTTTATGAATGGACTGATGTAACCTACCAGCAGATTTTGGCTGGTAACACGATGGTGTATATATTCCCACTTGTTGTTTTGTTAGTTTTCATGGTGCTAGCTTCGCAGTACGAGAGTTTAAAACTGCCATTCGCTATCATTTTGATCGTTCCTATGACCATTTTTTCTGCACTAGCAGGTGTTTGGTTCATTGGTGGTGACAACAATATATTCACACAAATTGCTTTGATTGTCCTTGTGGCTCTAGCGTGTAAAAATGCCATCTTGATGGTGGAGTTCGCTAAAGAACTTAAAGACAATGGCCAAGATACCTTATCAGCGATTTTGGAAGCATGTCGTTTACGTCTTCGACCGATTCTAATGACATCAATTGCATTTACCGCTGGTGTTATTCCATTAATGATTGGTACAGGGGCCGGAGCGGAAATGCGACAAGCAATGGGTATTGCCGTATTCTCGGGTATGGTAGGCGTAACGGTATTTGGATTACTACTCACACCTGTTTTTTACATGTTAGTGAGTCGAAACAAAAAACGTCAAACACTATAACCATAATATAAATACTCATTTATATTCATACTAAAGGGAGCTATTGCTCCCTTTTCTTTTGGTTATTAAGTATATTAATAATTTCTAGACAGAGCAGCAGTTATACATGAAACTAATACGCTAATATCTAACCTGGATAAACATTGTGGATTTAGCAAATAAACTACACCTGCTTTTAGAAGTCTCTAAAGCTGGATCTTTTGCAAAAGCAGCAGATGGGATGAATATCGACCGCTCTGTTTTATCTAAACACATCAAGCAGTTAGAAGAGCACTTAGGCGTTAGGCTATTAAACAGAACAACTCGCTCTCTTTCATTAACACAAGTCGGCAAGCAAATAGTTGAAAAAGCAGACCAAATATCTCAACTCCTTGATGATACTCAACAAATAGCGGAGAACTTTCAGACTGAGCCTTCAGGGAAAGTACGAATTTCAAGCTCAACATTATTTGGAAAACTCTATCTACAACCTTCGATAGAGAAGTTTTTACATAAGTACCCAAAAGCAAGTGTTGAACTAATGCTAGATGATCTTCATGTAGACGTGATTAGAAGTAATTTTGATATTGCTTTTCGAATCGGACCTATGAGGGATTCATCAATGGTAGCAAGAAAATTAGCAAAAAATACGACTGCAATCATTGCTTCTCGAAATTTAATTGAAAAACATGGTAACCCAGAAACGCCTGATGAGTTAGTTAAGCTACCTTTTATTATTTATTCAAATGGTAATTTTATTGTCGATAAACTTAAATTCTACGACAAAGCAAAATCAGATGGTTTAGATACATACCCAATATCAGGGTCATACATGGTCAATGAAGCTGAGCTAATAATTGAAAGCGTAAAGTCAGGTCTGGGCGCAGCACTTATAGGTCAATTTATGCTTCCTAACAACCTAGAGTCTTCTAATTTAGTTCAACTTTTACCAGAATATGAAACTCAAGATTTTGGTGATATTTATGCTATGTACTCACACCGTCAGCAATCACCATTGGTTAGGGCATTCATTGATATCGTTCAAGAAGAAATTGGCATACCACCAATATGGGAAAAGCATTTCAATAAAAGCTAGGTGATTCTATTTAACCAAAATTAACATAAAATAAAAAATCAAATAAAATCAAATAAAATCAATAAATTAAACCAGCAACGTTTAATATTCATCGAAGTTTAATGTTAGGTGAATTAAGTTCCATTCTAAATGGCGCTTAATTCACTAAATATAAAAAATTCTTGATTTATAATACTAACAAATCCATCACCTATACAAGTTACGATGTATATTGAAGAAAAAAACACCTCGGTCACTAGTTTGTTAGTATATAAAATATCTTATCTTATTTTTTTGGTTATTTATACGTTAGCAACGATTTACTTTAGCGTAAAAATGGACAAAAGCACATCGGAGAACTCTCTTATAGAAATGACTCAAATAGCATTTGTGCTTTTTTCATCGTTAATTTGTTTGTATAAATCTAAGGAATATCTTGAACTCAAACACATATTAGTAATAATGTCTTCATTTTTTATGGTTATATTCGTTAGAGAAATGGACTACCACATAGAGCAGTATTTTCCTCACGGTTCATGGAAGTATCCTGCTTGGATTATAATAGTCTCGGTCTGTTATTTTTGTTTTAATAATATAGTTAACATAAAAAATGAGGTAAAACTTTTCATTTCTCATTCTAGCTTCACGACATTAACGATTGGATTTTTTATTGTTTTCTTATTCTCACGATTTGCAGGGTATGGTGATTTTTGGGTCGAGTTCATGGGGAACTCATACAATAGAGACGTGAAAAACTTGGTTGAAGAAAGCTTAGAGTTACTAGGTTACGCGATACTTTTAAACGGTGTTTTACTTATTAAAGTAGAAAATCACTAAGTATAAATAAGAGTTCAGAGCTTGTAGTTCAAGCTTTGAACTTTTTTGGCTAAAAAAAAGCAGCAAATTATATTTGCTGCAAATGATGAAAAAAACAATATGCGTAAGTTAACTTCCTAGCAATGGATGCGTTAACGAGTTAATAATAACGAACCGTAACAATTAAGTCTCGTTGAAAATAATCCATAAAGAATGGCATTTATTACACTGTTAATTATGTAACCTTATCTAATCTAGTTATCACACGCCGTCGTTTTTATATCTTATCTCTTTCCGTCAATAAATAGCTCTTCACATCAGATCCCATTTATCATCCCACAACAGTCGGATTCACAACAAAGCAATAAAAATCAATAAATTAGAAGTAGCCACTTAAAAAGTAAAAAGGAGTAAAAACGAAACTATGTCAGATAGAACATATTAAAGATCACCGGCTCTGAGTAGAAAACCGTTCATACTCGTTACGCATACAATCAATAAAGACTTCCATCGCCGGCGTCACACACTTCCCAGCATGATAAGCACAAAGTGGCTTGATCATCTGTGAAAATTCGGTGAACTCAAGCTCTTGTAAACTGCCCTCTTGCAACTCTTTTTCAACCGTAAAACGAGGTAAATAAGAGATACCAATATTACTCTCAACGCAGTTTTTGATCGTATTAATACTGCTAAGTTCGATCATGTTGTCGATGCTAATATCACGCTCCTGAATAATGCTCTCAAACATCTGTCGAAAAAGGCACTTAGGGCCATTGCTTATAAACCCTAAATCAATATGTTGCTCTCTCTTCTTTAAATCTAGCCCTTTTAAAAGCGGTGAAGCAACCAATACCAGTGGCTCCTGCTCAAACTCGTGGACCTTGAGCGTATCGTCATTACCTACTCGATAAAACACACCTAAATCAGCTTTATCCGCTATCAACTCATCTCGAATCTGATAGCAATTTTGTGATTGCAGAGAGAGTCTGACATTGGGCGCTCTGATCCTGAACTCTTTTAAAACATTAGCCATCTTATAAGCAAGTTGAGTCTCAGCAACCAGCACTTTCAATTCACCGGTCGGCTCCGAGTTTTCTTGCTGTGCTGTTCCCTCAATATTTTCCATCACTCGCGCCAGTTCATAGACGTAAGGCAGTATCTTTTCTCCTGCTTGAGTCAAAACCATCTTACGCCCTATTTTTTCGAACAGCTGCAGAGACAGATCTTGTTCCAACTGCTTGATTTGAAAGGTGACGGTTGATTGCGTGCAATAAAGCTTCTGTGACGCTTTTAGAAACGATCCTTCTTCAACAATAGCTTTAAAAGTAAGAAAGCGTTTTAGATTCATGACTAGACTCCACAACCAACAGTTCAATAAATTAAAAGTCTAAGTTTTAATTTATTCAATTTTTTAATCAATTGTAGCGAAGTATAGTGCAGTAAAAACAGGAGAGATAGAGATGACAGCCATCTACACCGCATTTTTTACTTACGTAATCATTACTTCAATTACACCAGGGCCAAACAACATTTTATCGCTCAGCATCGCGACGCAATATGGACTAAAACGCTCAACAAAAGTGATTTCGGGGATGTTTTGTGGCTATGTTGTTTTGATGCTACTTTGTGGCGCTTTCACGTATAACATGATCAGCCTCTTGCCCGTGATTACACCTTGGCTAACATGGATTGGAGCAGCTTATATTGTTTGGTTGGCTTGGGGGCTTGCTACGAGTGAGATCAAAACTTCATCGGATAATTCTAAAGGTATCAGTTTCTTAACAGGTTTCGGTTTGCAGTTCGTTAATGTGAAAATCATTCTTTATGGAATTACCTCTATTTCTACGTTCGTACTGCCCCACACTCAGAATATCTACTGGATCTTAGCGACTAGCCTCATTCTTGCTTTGATCGCACTTCTTAGCAACGTAGTTTGGGCCGTTGCAGGAAAGCTACTTCAATCGCAATTCCAGAGATATGGTAAAGTCATCAATATGAGCTTAGCAGCAGCTCTGATCTATTGTGCGACACAGTTATTTACTTAAGTATATAGTTGATCATCAAGAACAATATTGCTCTTCAACTTAGACGACTACGTTTATGTGAAGAGCAAATTCTGCTCCACAAATCGCTGCGGTTTCTCGTGCCCTTACTCGCTCCTCCCACTCCTTCATACGGCAGTTTTTGAAGAAGTAGATTCAACGTCACTTAATCAACCTAAAGATACGAAATCTTGTTTAGTTATACAGACACGGCCTTGGCGACCTCGGCAATAACTAAGCATTACTTAGTATACACAAATCAGAAAAACTAAGATAATCTTAGTCATCCTAGTCCTTCGTATGAACTTTAAGTGTTGTTTAATAACCCACTCCCAGCCCGCCTTAAGCATGCGCGTAAACAAGCGAATCTGTCACAAAAAGCACTGGGCATCCGTATCGGCATGGATGATAGTTCTGCAAGTGCAAGGATGAATCAATACGAAAGGGAGCGCCATACTCCCGACGTAAAAACGCTCAAACTTATCGCAGATGAGCTAAACGTGCCTCTAAACTATTTTTTTTGTGAAGATGAAATCACCGCTGAACTTGCTGTGAATCTCCACAAGCTGTCAAATGATGACAAGCAAAGAGTGCTTGAGAGCACAGCCCAGCTGATTGCGGACGCAATCGCCACGAAGTCGAGTACGTAATTGGGATTAAACGCCTAAGAATACGTATCAATACCAAAGAATCAAAGAGCATAACTAAGGGTTCAACATGGCTACAACAAAAGCACTTGTGGTTTTTTCCGGTGGGCAGGACTCTACGACCTGCTTAATCGATGCATTAAATACATATGATGAGGTTCATGCTATAACGTTTGATTATGGCCAGCGTCATTCAGATGAAATAGATATCGCTATCGAATTAGGTAAGCAACTTAACATCAAAAGCCACAAAGTCCTGGATGTAAAATCAATTAATGAGTTAGCGATAAGCTCGCTGACAAGAGACAACATTCCGGTATCTAATGACTTAAGCGACGCTAACGTACCCAATACATTCGTTCCAGGGAGAAACATTCTCTTTCTTACTTACGCATGTATCCATGCTTACCAGCTTGGCATTCAAGACATCATTACGGGAGTCTGCGAAACAGACTTTAGTGGTTACCCTGACTGCCGAGACAACTTTATTCGCTCTCTAAATCTCTCTTGCAATTTAGGTATGGATAAAGCCTTCAACATTAAGACTCCTTTAATGTGGCTTACTAAAGCAGAGACCTGGGCTCTAGCTGATAAGCACAATATGTTGGAGTTTGTCCAAAACAATACGTTAACATGTTACAACGGAATCGTTGGTAAAGGCTGTGGTGAATGCCCAGCGTGCCTACTGCGACAAAGCGGCTTAGAAGAATACTTAGCGAGCAAATAGTCTTTGTTAGCGGTAATAGCGCTGGGATAAAACCTTTTGCGTTAGCTTATAAACGTTTTATCTCAGCGTGAAACTCCAGCCAACAGAGCTTCATTTTGATGCCGCCAGATTGGTGGCATCAATTAAATGCGAAACGATTGTCGAACCAAAGATAGCACTACACCACAACAGCCAACACTGCTTAGCTTTTACAACGCTATAAATTGCTTAGATATATCGACAATGTTTCGATAGCAAAGCTACCAACGGCATTACTCGCGAAACCGGGATTAGATAGAAAAGCTACCTCGAATGATGACGAGTCTCTCGTCTAAGCAATACTCAAATATTTATGAGTTTGAACAGACAAACGCCAATTGCGGGCAATGCACGTATCAATACACAATTGCGTAGCACGAGGCTTCTGGCTAATTGGTTGTAGTGCAATGATAGTCTCAGCCGCTACGTTCGCATTTGCTAAAAGGTCATCAAGGTGGTCGATGTCTTTCTGGGTGCCGACTGGATGCTTAATCTCATTTGCCCGCTCTAACGCGCTATTAAGCACTGGTAATTTACCTTTCATTGCTACTTTTGGTGACACTGTCACCCACGTATTTTCTGAAGTAATCACTTCTGATGTGCCACTGGTTTCAATTTGGCATTGGCACCCCATATCTTCAAACGCCTTTGTTAAAGGGCGCAGATCATAAATACAAGGCTCTCCACCAGTAATCACGATATGCTTAGCATTAAAGCCTTGCTGTTGATATTGCTCTACGATGTTCTCGGCAGATGCAACACACCACGTCGGAGAGTCTTCCGTTTTCACCAGAATATCGCCTATTTGACGTTGATCATTCTCATCTGCATACCACGTTTGTTTGGTATCGCACCATGAGCAACCAACCGGACACTCTTGAAGCCGAACAAAAACAGCAGGGACTCCAGTGAAAACCCCTTCCCCTTGGATGGTTTCAAACATCTCATTTAGCTTATACAACGCAGAACTCACTCAACTCATAACATTTCGAGGCGAAGACCATAATGGACACGCGTGTCTAGGTCAATTTAAACCAAAAATTAATTGTTAAAATAGACCATTTTGTAGTTTCATAGCGTAATGAATATAGGTTTCTGGTTAACGTTAAACCAAGCCTTATTCACTGACAGCTCCCAAAAAACTTTAAGGTAAGAAATGATGTATAAACTGATCGCACTAGATATGGATGGCACGCTACTCAATAGTGATAAAGCCATTTCTGAAGAAAACAAACAAGCGATCGCAAAAGCTCGAGAAGCAGGCGTTACTGTCGTTCTCGCTTCTGGTCGCCCATTAGAAGGAATGCAAGACAAGCTCGACGAACTGAATATCCATTCCGATCGAGATTTTGTTCTTTACTACAACGGTTCGATGGTCAAGAACGTAGGCACAAACGACATCATCCACCAGCAAATCATAGATGGTAAAGCTGCAAAATTGGTGGCGCGAAAAGCCGAAGAGCTAGGTGCGTACGTCCATGCTTTTAGTCAAGTTCATGGTTTAATCACCAACGAACACAACCCTTACACCGATATTGAAGCAAAGATAAATGGCTTAAATGTCACCGAGATGAACTTCGAATCACTAGAAGAGGATCATCCAATCATCAAAGCTATGATGGTTGCAGAGCCAAGCAAACTAACAGAAGTTATAGCAGCACTGCCAGCTGAAATGCGCGAAGCGTTTACGGTTGTTCAAAGCGCTCCGTTTTTCCTTGAGTTTCTTAACCCTGCGAGCAACAAAGGTATTGGTGTTGCCGCAATTGCCGAGTATCTGGGAATTAAACCGGAAGAAGTTATCTGTATGGGTGACGCAGAAAATGACCACCACATGCTGAAATACGCTGGCCTTGGTATCGCGATGGCAAATGCAATGGAAGAAACCAAGCAAATCGCTGACTACATTACGGCAAGTAATGATGAGCACGGTGTCGCTAAAGCTATAGAAAAGTTCGTGCTCAATGCATAGCCCTTTCCGCCATGTCTGTTGCGTTAAGCTTCTTACGTTTAACACCCCTAGCCGTCCAAGATAGGCAAGCGGCGTTGTTCGTGGACTAAACGTGTAAAAGCCTTGCTGTAATGCAAGGCTTTGTTTTTACTCAAATACTAATAGATAACAAATACAGCCATCAATCTAGCAACGTTTTGCTCGGTTGGTTTTCACAAGTCAGCTTCCTTGCAAGCAGCATAAATAACAACATTAATAATGGATAATGTAACGTCGACAAGACTAATGACCACAAACCGCTAAACGATACGATATTAGCCGAGTACAAATAGAGTTGATCAACAAGCAACAATGCCAGCGTCACAAAGATCATCTGCCGAGTATCTAAATGTGCTTTCGACTCTTTAAATGTCATGACCAACGCTGATGCAGTGATTAAAATTGCTAACCAGCGACCAAACACAGGTAATGGCCAGATGACGGAGATGACCGATGTTGCCGCAGTCATAATGAACCAGACGCCTTTTGAGCTTAGAACTTGATCAACGTTCACATCTTGATTTGTCTCCAGTCGAAGAACATGCCAAGCCACCAAGCTGCCTAACAGCGCGCCAAATAACATATCTAAAATAAAGGCACTGCCGAGGAAAAACTTACCTAACACCACAGTAAGAGTGATGAACACGAAGACTGCCGTTGTTCCATTCAAACCAAAATACTGGGTTCTATGAAACAAGAACGTCAGCACACAAAACCACACAGCGATAGGCAAGCTAGGAAAACTAAAGCCAAAGCTGTGCGTTAACTCCATCATTGGTATATAGACATGTGGGCGCGGTAGCGAAAAGCCTTGTTGAGCGACAAGCACCATAAGCGACGTTGCACTAATTGCGAAAAAGAGTCGGTACACAAACCGGCTACCAAAGCGCATCATGGCAAAAGGAAATAGAAAGAGTAGTACCGTCGGTTCTGTCAGATCTATAACGAGTTTCGAGATCTGACTAGCTACCTCGTAACTCGTTTCTGACAACGCCCCTACCCAACTCTGTAAATCTATCAGCCACGCCAATTCAACCTGACGAAATGAAGGCGCGGATTCGATCAACTGAGTCACATAAGATACTGATTGCTTGGTAGCTTGATCAAAAAACTGAGTGGCTTGTGGCCATTGCTCAGGATAACGATATAAAGATGATGGTAATTCAGATGGGCTAAGCAACATCGCTGACGCAACTTCTACTCCATAATGAGGGGCAAACCAAATAGGCAGTTCATTTCCACCTAAAGAATTATTCATAGAAAAAGCGATAATGTCAGAGTCTGATATACAGTCGTAAAAAACCGCAGTGTCCGTTCTGCCAAGCTCCTCTCCAACCGTAACCACTATACCGGTTTCTTCCCACGTTTCTCGTTGAGCAGCAACTTGTGGAGACTCACCATCAATAATGGTTCCGCCAGGTAGAGAAATCTTATCCGTTAATACTTCATGAACTAGCACTAACTTGTCATCAGCGCGAACAATACAGAGCGCTCCTTTAACTTCGCTCGCAGTGGCTTTAGCCGTAGAGATCGGTGAAACAGGTAACAAAATAAAACAAAGGATGAGTAATAACAGCTGTCTCAACACAAAATATGACCTTAAATAAACATAATGATAACCAATGAATCATGGCAGTTAATCTTATCTTTTTCGACAAAAATTAAGTAACGAGTTATGCCAAACTGAGTTGATCGCGTAAAACCTGATCTCAACGCTCACTGGAGAATAATTTAATGCAAACCTGACAAAAATCAGACAAAACATAAAATGTTGATCGCAATTCTGCCAGTTATATAAAGATAACGTCAGGAAAAAGTCATACACATTTTGTGGGTTCTCATAGTTGACACAATAAAAAAGGGCTTATTATTCGCAAACAATAAACCCCAGTTATGGTAACTATGTACTGATCGTTGAAACCAAGAATGAATCTTATCTCATGGTCAACGAATCAAATTCACTGGCCCGATCGTTAGTTAGACTTACAATTCGCATCGCCGACTTTTTGCCAAACACCCCAAGGCCCTGAGTCTGCTGGATTATCACCTTGAGTCCACCACTGCGCTTGCCAAACTTTACCATTCCAAGTAACCGTATCTCCTTTGAGATACACTAAGCTGGCTTGCCATACAGTTTTACAGCTATCTGTGGGAGGCGTTGTCACCGTTTTCGCTTGAGCGGATACTAACGCTTGGTATTGTGTGCTGGTCTTATCAACGTTGAAGTTCAAAACCACTCTTGCTTCTCCGCTCTGAGTAGCACCAAATTCAACATCAATACGACAACTTGCATTCATTGCTAACGTCGCCTGAGAGCACTGATCATTGGCAATAACAGCTGCATCAGTAACACCCGAAGCAAACGCGCGAACATTTTCCACAGTGAAGGTGGTGTTCCCTGAATTCTGGATAACAAAGCTATGTTGCTGTAACTCCCCAACATTAAATGATGCCAGTGTCTGTTCGGTGGTGTATCCAACAGAAACATTCTCTTTTGGTGGTGTTACTGTTCCGATAACACCATCGACAAAATTGCGCATAGCAGCGATATCGCTATAAACCCCATACATACCAGGACGAGCACAACCTATTCCCCAACTGACCACACCAAGTTGAGTAATTACACCACTGCGATTAATGACGATTGGACCACCACTATCTCCCTGACAAGAATCTATCCCACCTTGAGGAATACCAGCACAGAATGACACTTCTCCAACCGTTGTGTAGTTGCCACCGGCTTGACGGCAAGTCATATCCGACACAAGTGGGACGTCAACCTCTTGCAATCGAGACGGAGAGCTTCCTCCTTCAGAAGTTCGCCCTAAGCCAGCAACACTAAGCCAATCTCCGATGCTCGCGTATTGCGTTAGACTACCATTCGCAATCTCAACTGAAGAAACACCTTGAGGCACAGAGTCGAGCTTCAATACCGCGAGGTCATGAGAAAGCGTCGCGCGGCGATATGCCGGGTGCATATGGATCTCACTGACGTTTGCACGAACACCATCACTACCGTTATAAACAACGCCACCGATTTTAACCGCAATCTGACTCGGAGAATCACCCTCAACACAATGTGCAGCAGTCAGGACGTAACCATTCCCGATATAACTGGCCCCACAATACGATCGGTTACCATAACGACTAACAATTTGGGTGTAGAATTTCCAGTCACGTGGGTCGGCAGTTACTCCGCCTACGATCTGGGGTTGGATAGTGTGATTTTGCGTCTGTGACAAATCATCAGCACTTGCGAACATTGGCAAAACGGCTAAAGCAAGTAACGATTTTGTTAGTTTCAAAATATTGTCCTCTTGTTTTTGTAAGCACGATCCTCGTGCTACTAATAAACAAGCAGACAAAAACGCCGATACCAATGTAGGTGCATATCAATTTGTTAACATTGCGAGTAGCTTATAGAGAAAAGTCTATTGACGAACTGAATGATTTCAATTCGATCGAACCTAAATCACAATATTAAAGTTAAATACGATTATTCGTTCAGCGGTTTTCTTAAATAGTGGATATGGTGTGCAAATCCTTGTTTTTCATACAAAGATATTGCGCCCTGGTTAAAATGCCATACTTCAACAAACATCTGTTTTGCACCGTAATCAGAGAACGTTGACTCAATTTTATTAATCAAAGCCTGCGCCGTACCTTGTTTTCGATATTCAGGCAGCACATAGAGCTCATCCACGCTTCCCATCATAACTGGCTGGCTGACGGTAGAAATAAGTTCACAGAAGTGACCAGAAATAAAGCCAATAATTTCATCTCCTTGTTTTGCTACGTAAACAAGGCACTCAGGGTCATCAATATATCGAGCAATGCTTTTTTCTTGTTCTATCTCCTCTGCCGTTTTGAAAAGCTCAGGAGATTGAAGATGATGCTCATCATGAAGCTCGAACATAAGATCGTTGAGCAACTCTAGGTCGCTAAAACACGCAGGTTTAATCGCAAACGTGGTCATACAAAGGGTCACTAAAAATGGAATGGCTGTAGTTTGTGAGGAAAACGTCGTATTGGCAAGTCACAAAAGCTTTCACGATACGTTTGTACTGTTTGAGCAACAAAAAAGCCCCTGTACTTAATAAACGTACAGAGGCAGAACCAACCTACAGAGTTCGAGGATCAGGGGTTAGTTAGAATTGAGTTTTTCTCAGCGTCGTAGCACTCGCTCAATTTCGTTCAAGCTACTTGGGTCATCAATCGTTGACGGAACGGTGTATTTTTCACCATCAGCTATTTGACGTATAGTTCGACGCAAAATTTTACCTGAACGTGTTTTCGGTAAACGGTCTACAACCAACGCATGCTTGAAGCAAGCAACTGCACCTATCTCACTACGCACTTTGCCAACAAGCTCACCTTCAAGGTCTAGCTCATCCACTTTGACGCCGTCTTTCAGTACAACAAAACCAAGTGGAAGCTGACCTTTTAGATCATCGTGGATACCGACCACCGCACATTCTGCAATCGCTGGGTGGCCTCCTACTATTTCTTCCATTTCACCTGTCGACAATCGGTGTCCCGCGACATTAATCACATCATCAATACGTCCCATAATAAACAGGTAACCGTCTTCATCCAGATAGCCACCATCACCAGACACGTAGTAGCCTGGGAACTGGCTAAGATAACCAGTTTCAAAACGGTCATGATTACGCCAAACCGTTGGCAGACAACTTGGTGGTAGCGGACGTTTTAATGCGACAAAGCCTTGTTGGTTAGGCCCGACAGCCTCTCCAAGTTCATTCAGAATTTCGACCTGATAACCCGGAATGGGCTTCGTCGAAGAACCAGCTTTAACTGGCATCATTTCGACACCTGTCGGGTTGCCAGCGATGGCCCAGCCCGTCTCGGTTTGCCACCAGTGGTCAATAACGGGCTTGTCCGCTTTGCTCTGAACCCACTCCAGTGTCGGAGGGTCAAGGCGTTCTCCCGCCATAAAGATGTTTTTCAGATTCGACAAGTCGTACTGTTTTAAGTGCTCGCCTTCCGGGTCCTCTTTCTTAATCGCACGAAACGCCGTTGGTGCAGAGAACAACGCATCTACTTTATATTCATCACACACTCGCCAAAATGCCCCAGGATCCGGTGTTCGAACAGGCTTGCCTTCGAATAGGATGGTAGTGCAACCGTGAATCAGTGGAGCGTAAACAATGTAAGAGTGCCCTACTACCCAGCCCACATCAGATGCCGCCCAAAAGACGCCATCTTGAGGAATGTTATAGATTGCGCTCATGGAGTACTTCATCGCGACAGCATGGCCACCGTTATCACGCACAACGCCTTTCGGCTTACCTGTCGTACCCGATGTATAAAGTATGTAGAGCGGATCGGTTGCTAACACCGGAACACAACCATGTGGCAGCGCTTGGTTGTACTCTCGCTGCCAATCTAAGTCTCTATCTTGGTTTAGCTCAGCGTCGCACTCTGGACGTTGGAAAACAAACACTTTCTCAGGCTTCCAACGGCTGTCCATAATGGCTTTGTCTACCATTGGTTTGTATGGAATGACTTTGTTGATCTCAATCCCGCACGACGCCGTCATGATCACTTTCGGCTCTGCATCTTCAATTCGTACAGCAAGCTCATTAGGAGCAAAACCGCCGAATACTACGGAATGAATCGCCCCCAAACGCGCGCAGGCAAGCATCGCCATTGCGGCTTCTGGGATCATCGGCATATAAATAACGACTCGGTCGCCTTTTTCAACACCTTGAGCAGACAGCATGCCAGCAATTTTTGCTACTTGGTCACGTAGGTCGCTATAGGTGTACGTGGCTTTACGACCTGTCACTGGCGAGTCATAAATGAGTGCAGTATTATCACCGCGTCCTTGCTCGCAATGGTAATCTAATGCTAACCAGCACGTATTCATTACACCATCTGGAAACCAACGTTCTATGCCGTTTTCATCAGATTTCAAGATAGTTTTAGGAGATTCGAACCAATCGAGATTCTCCGCTTGAGCGCGCCAAAAACTCTCCGGTTCATTCTTCGCCCATAAGTATTCTTTTTCGTATGAAGACATATTGCTTCCTCCAGTATGTCCTGACATTGCTCTCGTTCTACTCAAAGATCGCTCTTTTAATCCAAAGATCGTCTCTTTTAATCGAAGACATAGAAGGGTACACGCACAAATCCCTCCATCAGTATTCTCGCACTTCGGCTCATAATGGCTTTTTGCACCACCCAGCCCTGCTCAGTTTGTTTCGCTTGTGCTCCAACTTTTAACGTTCCTGACGGATGACCAAAAGTCACGGACTCTTTTTCACCGCCACCAGCGGCTAAATTCACTAACGTTCCGGGCACACACGCAGCAGAAGCAATAGCAACGGCTGCTGTTCCCATCATTGCATGATGTAGCTTGCCCATCGACAGCGCGCGAACGAGCACATCAATATCCGACTCATTAACGGCTTTACCACTTGAAGACAGGTAACTTTTCGGTTTAGAAACAAACGCTATTTTCGGCGTATGTTGGCGTGTTTGAGCTTCTTCTAAATCAGAAATCAGGCCCATTTTTAACGCGCCATATGCACGGATGGATTCGAACATTGCTAATGCTGTGTCATCGTTGTTGATATCGTCTTGCAGCTCGGTGCCCTGATATCCAATCGATTCAGCATCAATAAAAATGGTTGGTATGCCCGCGTTAATAAAGGTCGCGTTGAACGTACCCACATCCGGCACCACTAAATCATCAACTAAGTTACCCGTAGGGAACATACTTCCTTCGCCATCAGAAGGGTCAACGAAATCGACTTGAATCTCGGCGGCCGGAAACGTCACGCCATCGAGCTCAAATTCGCCGGTTTCTTGAACGAAACCATTGACGATTGGCACGTGAATCAAGATGGTTTTGCTGATGTTCACCTGCCAAACACGCACCGTCACAATGCCATTTTCTGGAATGCGATCTTGTGGGATCAGACCAGCATGAATGGCGAAAGGACCGACAGCGGCAGACAAGTTGCCGCAGTTACCGCTCCAATCGACGAATGGTTTGTCGATCGACACTTGACCAAATAAGTAGTCAACATCGTGATCGGCTCTGCTGCTGCGCGAAACAATCACTGTTTTACTGGTGCTTGACGTCGCGCCCCCCATGCCATCAATTTGCTTCGCGTAAGGATCAGGGCTGCCAATAACGCGTAGCAACAGTTTGTCACGTGCGGCTCCAGCCACTTGCGCTTCTTGAGGCAAATCCTCTAGGTTGAAAAAGACACCTTTACTCGTGCCGCCACGCATGTACGTCGCGGGCACTTTTATTTGGCTTGTTTGATTCGGAGTATTATTTGACATACGCACTCCTTATTGTGCCAAGAAATCTTGCGCGAAACGCTGCAGAACACCGCCTGCGTTGTACACGTGAACTTCGTCAGCGGTATCTAAGCGACAAGTAACCGGAACATCGACTTTATCGCCGTTGCTGCGTGTGATAACCAGCGCTAAATCAGCGCCCGGCTTGATTTCTCCAACCACGTCGTAAAGTTCCGTACCATCCAGCTCTAGCGTATTGCGGTTAACGCCCGACTTAAATTGCAGTGGTAGTACGCCCATGCCAACCAAGTTAGTACGGTGAATACGCTCAAAGCCTTCAGCAACAATGGCTTCTACGCCCGCCAGTCGAACGCCTTTTGCTGCCCAGTCACGGGATGACCCCTGACCGTAATCCGCGCCAGCCACCACGATCAATGGTTGTTTACGATTCATGTAGGTTTCAATCGCTTCCCACATACGAACCACCTGCCCTTCTGGCTCTACACGCGCCAGAGATCCCTGCACGACTTCGCCGTTTTCCTTCACCATTTCATTGAACAACTTTGGGTTAGCGAAGGTCGCGCGTTGCGCCGTTAAGTGGTCACCACGGTGAGTCGCGTAAGAGTTGAAATCTTCTTCTGGCACACCCATTTTCGCTAAGTATTCACCTGCAGCGCTGCTTGCGAGAATCGCGTTGGATGGTGATAAGTGATCAGTGGTGATGTTGTCGCCCAGAATCGCCAATGGACGCATACCAGACAATGTTCTTTCTCCCGCTAGCGCACCTTCCCAGTACGGTGGTCGGCGGATATAGGTACTCATCGGACGCCAGTCGTACAGCGGGTTGGGATTTTGCTCTTGATCATTCAGCTTAAACATCTGAATGTAAACTTGCTTAAACTGCTCAGGTTTAACATGAGTACCGACAACTGCATCGATCTCTTCATCGCTTGGCCACAAATCATTGAGATAAATTGGTTTGCCGTGTTGGTCCGAGCCCAATGCATCGCGCTCGATATCAAAACGAATGGTACCCGCTAGCGCATAAGCGACAACCAATGGTGGTGAAGCCAAGAAAGCTTGTTTGGCGTACGGATGGATTCGACCATCAAAGTTACGGTTACCAGAAAGCACCGCTGTTGCATATAAATCACGGTCGATGATCTCTTGTTGGATTTTTGGATCCAGCGCACCACTCATACCGTTACAAGTTGTACATGCGTAACCAACAATGCCAAAGCCAAGCTTCTCTAGCTCTGGTAATAAGCCCGCTTCTTCCAGATACAAGCGTGCAACTTTAGAACCCGGAGCAAAAGACGATTTCACCCAAGGTTTACGTACAAGACCAAGTTCGTTGGCTTTCTTCGCCACAAGGCCAGCAGCAACCACGTTTCTTGGGTTACTAGTATTCGTACATGAGGTAATAGCAGCGATGATCACTGCACCATCTGGCAACTCGCCTTCTTTCTCTTCCCACGCTCCAGAAATACCGCGCTGTGCCAACTCAGAAGTTGGTAAACGACGATGAGGGTTTGACGGACCAGCCAAGTTACGGCTAACTGATGATAAATCGAACTCAAGTACACGCTCGTAAACTGCGCTATCAAGATCGTCTGCCCAAAGACCGGTTTGTTTTGCGTAATTTTCTACTAAAGCAACTTGTTCTTCATCTCGACCAGTTAGTTTCAAGTAATTGATGGTCTGCTCATCAATATAAAACATGCCAGCTGTTGCGCCGTATTCTGGTGTCATGTTTGAAATCGTTGCGCGGTCTCCGATCGTTAGATCACGTGCGCCTTCTCCGAAGAATTCAAGATATGAAGATACCACACGCTCATTACGAAGAAACTCAGTAATCGCGAGGACAATATCCGTTGCGGTAATGCCCGGTTGACGTTTACCCGTCAGTTTGACACCGACAATATCTGGTAGACGCATCATTGATGGTCGGCCAAGCATGACGGTTTCTGCTTCCAGACCACCGACACCTATCGCAATAACACCAAGAGCGTCTACGTGAGGCGTGTGACTGTCCGTACCCACACAGGTGTCAGGGTAGGCAATGCCCTGCTTTGCTTGTACCACAGGAGACATTTTTTCCAAGTTGATTTGGTGCATGATGCCATTCCCAGCTGGAATCACGCTGACGTTTTCAAACGCTGTTTTACACCACTCGATAAAGTGAAATCGGTCTTCATTACGGCGCTCTTCAATCGCGCGGTTTTTGTCGAAGGCATCAGGGTCAAAGCCCGCATGTTCAACCGCTAAAGAGTGGTCAACGATCAATTGTGTCTCAACCACTGGGTTCACTTTTGCAGGATCGCCGCCCTGATCTGAAATGGCATCGCGTAGACCCGCTAAATCGACTAGAGCGGTCTGACCAAGAATGTCATGACAAACAACGCGTGCTGGATACCAAGGAAAATCAAGATCGCGTTTGCGTTCAATTAACTGTTTCAGGCTATCTGTCAATGTGTTCGGGTCACAGCGACGGACCAGTTGCTCAGCTAGCACGCGAGAGGTATAAGGGAGTGTTTCATAGGCTCCAGGAGAAATGGCATTGACGGCTTCGCGTGCATCAAAATAATCCAGTTGAGTTCCCGGAAGCGGCTTACGATATTGAGTATTAATATTTGTGTTCATGGTTTGCTTCCATTCAGTCTTTACATCTTGCCTTCATCAAGGTTTTCCATTGCTCCAGAAACACAGTGATGAGAGGATCTCCTTCCTCTGTTAGAGAGAATGACAAAGGAAGGAGGTGGTCAACCAAAGCATATAATGCCCTCGTTGACCTTCGCGCTAGCGATTCTCGATAGGCACCCATTCTTGATGATCTGGGCCCGTGTAATCAGCACTTGGGCGAATAATACGGTTATTGGCACGCTGTTCATAAACGTGTGCAGCCCAGCCCGTTAAACGACTCATCACAAAGATTGGGGTAAATAGTTTGGTTGGAATGTCCATGAAGTGGTAAGCCGATGCATGGAAGAAGTCCGCATTACAGAACAGACCTTTCTCTCGCTTCATCACTGATTCAACACGCTCAGAAACCGCATATAGATGTGTATCACCAACTTGCTTCGATAACTCTTTGGACCAGCGTTTTATTAAGGCGTTGCGAGGGTCACTTTCACGATAAATCGCATGACCAAAGCCCATGATCTTGTCTTTATTGACTAGCATTTTCATGATGTTCGCTTCCGCCTCGTCGGGCGTTTGCCAATCTTCAATCATTTCCATCGCCGCTTCGTTCGCACCTCCGTGAAGTGGTCCACGAAGCGTACCGATTGCTGCCGTGATACAAGAATGGATGTCTGACAACGTTGATGCACAAACGCGTGCTGCGAATGTAGAAGCATTAAACTCATGTTCAGCATAAAGAATAAGCGAGCAATGCATCACTTGTTTGTGCAGCGCAGATGGCGCTTTGTCTGTAAGTAATCGCAAAAAGTAACCACCGATGCAATCTTCAGTCTGATCCTCGGTGTTGATACGCACGCCATCATGACTAAAGCGGTACCAGTAACAGATGATGGCAGGGAACAAGGCTAGCATACGTTCGGTTGCTTTCAGTTGCTCCTCGAAGCTCATTTCCTGCTCTAGGTTACCCAATACAGAACAACCCGTGCGCATTACGTCCATTGGGTGTGCGCTTGCAGGAATCAACTCTAAAGCTTGTTTTAGCTCGGCTGGCAAACCTCTAAAGCTGAGTAGGTGTGTCTTGTACGCATCAAGTTCTTGTTGATTCGGCAAGTGACCGCGTAACAGAAGGTGAGCCACTTCTTCAAACTGTGCGTTGTTCGCAAGATCAGTAATATCGTATCCACGATAAGTTAAACCAGTTCCCGTTTTTCCGACAGTACATAAAGCTGTGCTTCCTGCGCTTTGACCACGAAGGCCTGCGCCACCTAATTCTGCTTTCTTTTCTGCAGTTTGAGACATTGTTTGAACTCCTTTTCTGTCTGACTTTTCCCTCTCTGGGGTGTTTTTAGCCAAACGAATTTCACGTTATTAGATGAGATAAATTCCGATTATCTTTTTCTTGGGCTTCCGTCTATTTTTGCTTTTCCCCCGCTATTTCCCTTCAGAGAATAACTGGTCAAGTTTGTCTTCGTAGTCGTGGTAATTCAGGTGCTGATACAACTCTTTACGTGTTTGCATCGAATCAACCAGTGCTTCCTGATTACCCACTTCTAGCAAATGTTTGTAGACCGTTTCAGCAGCTTTGTTCATGGCACGGAACGCACTTAATGGGTAAAGCACCATATCGACTTTCGCTTTTGCAAGCTCATCGCAGCCGTACAGTGGCGTTGCGCCGAACTCGGTAATGTTGGCCAGAATAGGAACGTGCTTTCCAGTTGCTTGCTCAAGTGCGTTTGAGAACTGAAGGTACTGATCCAGCTTGGTCATCGCTTCTGGGAAGATCATGTCTGCGCCAGCTTCCACACACGCAATCGCACGCTCGATTGCGCTGTCCATGCCTTCAACAGCTAGCGCGTCTGTACGAGCCATAACCACGAAACTTTCATCATTGCGTGCGTCAACCGCGGCTTTTACGCGATCAACCATCTCTTGCTGGCTGACTATTGCTTTGTTCGGACGATGACCACAACGTTTCTGCGCGACTTGGTCTTCCATGTGCACCGCTGCCGCGCCTGCTTTTTCCATCGCTTTGATCGTGCGAGCAATGTTAAATGCACCGCCAAAACCCGTGTCGATATCAACCAAAAGAGGCAAATCACATGCGTTAGTGATGCGGTCAACATCAACCAAAACGTCGTTTAATGTTGTGATACCGAGATCCGGCAATCCGTATGACGCATTTGCGATACCGCCACCAGACAAGTAAATCGCTTGGTGACCCAAGTTTTTTGCCATCATGGCGCAATACGGGTTTATAGTGCCGACAATTTGTAGTGGATTATTTTGTTCAATGGCGAGTCTGAATTTCGCTCCCGGTGTTAAGCTCATGACGAATTCCTTCTAGTCTTTGTCTAAACTTTCTGTATGTATAATTTGAGATTGGATGAGCTTTCGACTTCCTGATATGTGTCTTCTCATCAACATTTCTGCAAGCTCTTCATCGCGATTGCGAATGGCTTCCAAAATGAATTTGTGTTCGGTGAGCGCCTCATTCGGGCGAGATTGCGCACGTGGCGACTGGTAACGATACATCCGTAATAAGTGATAGAGTTCATCACACAGCAGAGATATTAACTTACTGTTTCTGCTCGCTTGGATGATGCGATAGTGAAAATCAAAGTCACCATGTTGATGGAAGTAAGACGCGCCTTCCATTTGGTCTATATGCTTGGAATGTGTCGACAATAGCATTTCCAAGCTTAAGAGCTCTTCTTGCGTAATGTGTCGCGCAGCTAACCTTGCCGCCATGCCTTCCAATGCTTCTCGAACGGCATAAAGTTCTATCAGCTTTTCCGGAGAAAAAGTGGTCACTCTAGCCCCAACATGAGGAATTCGCTCGATGAGCCCTAGCCCCTCTAAGCGCATCAATGCTTCACGCAAAGGCCCACGACTGACTTGATATTTCTTTGCTAGCTCAGGCTCTGATATCTTATGGCCAGGCTTCACATCGCCATTAACAATGACTTCAATCAGTGTTTCGGTCAGCGTTTCGGATTTGGTGTGTTCTTTCTCAGAACCCAGCACTTTATAACGAGCTTTCAACTCAGAGTTCATATTCAGATACTCTTGTTACCGACATCGAAATGTCTACAATTTCTTAACCTGAATATAAAGTAGTCGATCAAAGTGTCGACAATCAAGTAAATTGTCGACAATTTAGACTAAGGTCGTAATTTAAATGGGCATAAAATGCCCGTTAAGTGCCTTTTTTAGCAGAAATAAAGAATGGTGAGTTCACATTGTCGACAACTTATAAACCTTTAAGCTTATGATCTAAAAACTAAAAGCTCAGCTGTCGAACAATAATCGGATAAAAAACTATTCTTTAGGTACAAATTGATCAAAGACTTGTTGCGAAGTCATCTTTTGTGAAGCGGAATTGAGGTCATAATAAGCTGGCTTTTCATCGGTAAAAATCTCTAAAGTGAGTTTGAAATCTGGGTTATCGAACAAACCAGCGGAAAGAATGTACTCACCTGTCGGCAACAAATGATAGAAAAGGTTTGTGCCGCATTCGCCACAAAAACCTCTCACCGCCCAGCCAGACGATTGATAACGCTTTGGCTCGGCCCCCTTAAACGTCACGTTAGGCCCACAATGCACCGCATGAAGTGCGCCACTCGACCATTTTCGACACATAGAGCAATGGCACAGGCTAACCTCATTTTTAACCTCAGCGATGACTTCAATTGCGCCGCACAAACACGTCCCTTTCATTCTCTTTTCCTCGTTCATTTTCCGTCATTTAATTATGGCCTACCAAAGCGTAAAGCCGCGTGACCTAACACCAACTTCTCGCCGTGAACTTTATGAACAAAATAACCGAAATGCTCAATATTCTCTTTATATCTCTTTTACAGACAGATATTTAACACTTAATTAACCTTTACACCAAGTTCAGCTTTAACGCTTACAAGGCATGACAACTGAGCAAAAACAATAAGGCTCAACTAAATAGAGTCGCTAACATAAGGAACGTGAACATGTTAAAGGTACTCAAACCAACGCTCGCCGCTTCAATCATCGCAGCTTCATTTTCATTCAACGCTCTTGCTGCAGATATTGAAAAAATGCACTTTCTTATCCCTGGAGGTGCCGGTGGCGGTTGGGACATGACCGCCCGAGGTACTGGTGATGTATTAATAAAATCAGACATCGTCGAAACCGTATCATTTCAAAACCTATCTGGTGGTGGCGGTGGCAAAGCAATCGCACATTTGATTGAAACGGCTGATCGTCAAGAAGACACACTCATGGTGAACTCAACACCGATCGTCGTTCGCTCGCTCAGTGGGATCTTCCCACAATCTTTCCGCGACTTGACACCTGTTGCCGCAACGGTTGCCGATTATGGCGCCATTGTTACATCAGCCGATTCTCCTTATAGCTCTTGGGAAGATGTCGTTAAAGCTTTTAAAGAAAACCCACGTAAGGTGAAGGTTGCTGGTGGCTCTGCTCGTGGTTCTATGGATCATTTGGTTATAGCAGCAGCTTTCAAAGGTGAAGGTTTTGATGCGCGCAAAGTTCGTTACATTGCCTATGATGCAGGTGGAAAAGCCATGGCTGCCCTACTTTCAGGCGAAACACAACTGCTCTCTACAGGGCTAGGTGAAGTACTCGAAATGTCTAAGTCTGGGCAAGTGAAAGTGTTAGCGATTACAGCACCAAAACGTTTAGAAGCTGCGCCTAACATTCCAACTCTCACCGAATATGGTAATGAAACTGTCTTTGCTAACTGGCGTGGATTCTTTGCAGCACCAGGCACAAGCCAAGAAAAGCTAGATGAATGGAATGCCGCATTTACTAAAATGTATAACACCGACGAATGGCAAGTCGTTCGAGACCGCAATGGTTGGATCGACAACTATAAAGCGGATAAAGCATTCTTCGCGTTTCTTGAAGATCAAGAGCAACAGATGGGTGACTTAATGCGCGAGTTAGGCTTCCTGAAGTAACAGTCGAATTGGGGTCCCTCAGATACCAACCTCAATGAATAACGTAGGTTGGTATTTCCCCATTGTATTTGCACTCTAAGTTTCACCGCATATGGACATTGTCGACAATCGGCATGCACACTCCTTTGTTTATATACCCAAAGCGGCTCGACTAGCAGCGAAATGCTTAATTGTTAATGGTTTAGTTTATTCATTGACGTCCATATGCGGTCTTTTTTACTTTTGTTAGGAGTTGAATATGCCTCGTTCAACCAACTTTTTCACCAAAGAGTACTTGCTCTGTCGTGACCGCGTCGGCGCAATGATCTTTCTACTCTTCTGTCTTTGCTACGGTTATCAAACCTCGCAGATTCCATTGTTTCCAGGTGATGAGTATGAACCATTCACCGCACGCACTCTGCCAACCATCCTGACTTACGTTGGTGTCGGCCTTTCTTTGCTATTGCTGGTGACAGGACAACCAGATAAACAAAGTGGCGCAGTGCTGACCTTCAATTGGAAGTTACTGATTGCCTTTTTAATTTTAATGGCGCTCTACGGCGTGGGCCTGACTTATCTAGGTTTTGTGATAGCTACTGGCTTGTTTTTATTGGCTGGCTTTTATCTGCTCGGGGAAAGACGTAAACCCGTTCTGTTTGGCGCGTCGTTTCCATTCGTGATCGCGTTCTACTTATTACTCACTCAAGGTTTGGACATCTATCTCGAACCGGGTTTGATTTTCACCATCTGGTAGCCAAAGAAAGGACTGAATTATGTTAGATGGAATTCTACAAGGTTTATCCACCGCAGCAATGCCAATGAACATTATGATGGTGATCGTTGGTTGCTTCGTCGGTACATTTATCGGCATGTTACCTGGACTTGGGCCGATCTCAGCCATTGCTTTGATGATCCCAATTACTTATGGTCTAGAGCCCTCCTCTGGCCTTATTTTAATGGCGGGGGTTTATTACGGTGCGGTATTTGGTGGTTCTACATCGTCGATTTTAATTAACGCGCCGGGTTGTTCTTCAACCGTGGTCACAGCATTCGACGGCTACCCAATGGCTCAAAAAGGCCAGGCAGGTAAAGCATTAGCTTTGGCAGCTTATTCGTCTTTCACTGGCGGTACGCTATCTGCCATTATGTTGCTTGTTGCCGCACCAGCATTGGCTAGCGTCTCCCTTAGCTTCCAATCGTCGGACTATTTTGCGTTGATGCTACTTGGGTTATCAGCAGTCGCGGCTTTTGCGGGGAAAGGTCAGGTAATCAAAGCGTGGATGATGACCATTCTTGGTTTGATGCTATCTACAGTTGGAATCGATAAAGGCGTAGGCGTTGAACGCTTTACCTTCGGTTTAACGGATTTAATGGATGGCTTTAGCTTCTTGTTGCTTGCAATGGCGACATTCGCACTGGGTGAGACACTGATGGGCATCCTTAAACCATCAAAAGACACCAGCAATGAAGAACAAGAAAAGCTGAGCAACATTGGCTCAATGAAAGTGACCAAGGAAGAAATCAAAGATGTTGCGCCTGTTTCAATTCGCTCTTCAATATTAGGTTTCTTCACTGGCGTTCTTCCTGGCGCAGGGGCAACCATTGCTGCTTTTTTAAGCTATGGTATGGAGCGCAACCTCGCACCTAAAGAGAAAAAGGATGAGTTCGGTAAAGGCAGTATCCGTGGTTTGGTTGCGCCAGAGTCTGCGAACAATGCAGCATCTAGTGGTTCATTTGTACCGCTATTAACGCTTGGTATTCCGGGCTCTGGTACAACAGCAATAATGCTCGGTGCGCTGATCGCTTATGGTATTCAACCTGGCCCTCGCCTATTTGTTGAACACCCAGATGTGTTCTGGTCAGTGATCATTTCCATGTACTTCGGCAACATCGTACTTGTGATCCTGAACTTACCATTGATTCCGTACATTTCAAAGCTTTTGGCGGTTCCAAGAACGGTGCTTCTACCGATGATTTTATTCTTCTCAATCACCGGGGTTTATTTGGTCTCTTTTAACACTATGGATGTGTTCGTGATGCTGATTGTGGCTATGGCTGCCATTGCACTTCGGCTCGCTAACTTCCCGCTCGCACCTTTATTGCTGGGCTTCATCCTTGGAGGATTAATGGAAGAGAACTTACGCCGCGCATTAATGATTTCAGATGGAGAACTGAGTTTCCTATGGGAGCGTCCTATTACCCTTACCTTTACTGTTTTAGCTGTATTGGTATTGGCAAGTCCACTAATCGTAAAGCTGATTCAAAAGTTTAAAGCACAGCCAGTCAGCGTTGAGCAGTAATCGCTGTCTCTTTCAACCTAGATAAAGCCATCCATCGTGATGGCTTTATCTTCCACCCTCCAAATCGTTCGCTTATTGTGCAGATGGTATTGACAAATCACTGTCGTTATATGAAGGTGATTGTATGAACACACACTTAGCGCAACTTAACCAACGAATTATCATCATTCCATAGGAATGGTGGGATTTTTTGATGCGCTCAGTATTTATCGAACCCACCCATAGCGGTGGGTTTTCTGTCTCTACCGTATGGGAAAAGCTCTCTTGGAGGCGGTCACAATGCAAAAAATAGCAGTTTTTGGTAAACCCGGCAGTGGAAAATCGACGGTAAGTAAAGCAATCGCGTCTGCTACCGGTCTTCCTCTTCATCAATTAGATTCAATAGTCTATAAACCAAACGGTGCTCCCGTTGAGCGTAACGTTTTTGATGAAGCCCATAGCAATATACTAAGCTCAGATCGTTGGATTATAGATGGCCTTGGACCGATCAGCTCTTTCAACGCTCGTTTAGATGCAGCCGATACTCTCATTTATATTGATCTACCATACTCCGTAAGCTATTGGTTTGTGACGAAACGTCTCCTTAAAGGACTATTCATAAAACCTGAAGGTTGGCCTGATGGTAGTTCGGTACTGAAAGGAACGTTACAAAGCTACAAAGTTCTTCAGCAATGCCCCGCATTCTGGAATGATGACTTTATGTATCGCCTCGAAGGGTACTCTCAAAGTAAAGCCGTTCATGTCATCAAAAACGTTACAGAACTGAACAATTTTGTTTTAGAGCGGGTAAAGTAAACCTCATATCAGAACATTAGAGCATGTAGGTTAGATCATCTGAAGCTCTAACAATAAAAAAGAACATAACAAGGATTGTTTATGCTTTTAGAACTCTCACTTTTATTCATTGCTGGCGTAATTGGTGGGATCATTAACTCCATAGCGGGAGGCGGAAGCTTTATTACTTTTCCGGCTCTATTGGCAGTTGGTGTTCCTCCTATTATGGCTAACGCAACAAACACATATGCTTCATGTGCGGGTTACATTAGTGGAGCCGTCGGGTTCAGAGAAGAGATCATGAAGAACAAGCATGAACTGCTGTTCACAGTCTCATTCAGTTTAGTCGGCGGCGCTGTCGGAGCATATCTGTTGCTCAACACGCCAGAATCGCTATTTATGGAAGCTATCCCTTGGTTACTCTTATTTGCCACCGTGCTTTTTCTCACCGGTTCTCGTTTAACAATGCTAATCAAAACTGTCGCGAAAGAGCACAAACATGCTGGCATACTCGGAGCAATCGCGTTGGGTTCACTACTTGTTGGTGTCTCTGCTTACGGTGGTTTTTTCAACGCAGGTTTAGGGGTTATTGTTCTGAGCTATCTGGTAGTAGCTGGCCACCAAGACATTAATTTAATGAACGGTTTGAAATTGCTCGTATCTACGTGTGTTTCACTCATTGCTATCGTGATTTTTGTTGCCAATGGCTCCATTGACTGGCACACAGGTAGTGTTGTTTTGGTCGGTACGTTGGTAGGTGGGTATCTTGCAGCTCGTGTCTCTCGTCAACTGAATCCTAATCATGTTAAAGGGTTTGTTGCTCTTTCTTCTATTCTCATCACTATCTACTTTTTCATTGATGTTTATGTTTAAGCAAAACTTGTACAAGTGGATAACACTCCTACAAAAACGCCAGCGCGAAAGATTAATGCAGATGGCTTAACGATTTTTTGTGTCACTCCAGCGAGGTTAGGAATCTAATAGCACTACACTGAGCGGCTAATGAAACCATTTTGATCACAAAGTGCTCGGATGGAAGAGCCTGTATCACGCTCCTTCGTCGCTGTACAGGGTGACGAGAAATAGAAATATGCCACTCGCGGTTAAACGAGTGGCATTGATCGAGAAAGATGGCGTTTTACATCAATAATAAGAGAAAGTAACGCTTACTTAATCAGCCCTACTTCTTTGTAGTATTTGAGCGCACCTGGGTGAAGAGGCGCAGATAAACCGTCTTTTACCATTTCCTCTTTCTTCAAGTTTGCAAACGCTGGGTGGAGACGGCGGAAATCATCGAAGTTTTCAAATACCGCTTTAACCACGTTATAAACCACATCTTCTGGTACCGCAGTAGAAGAAACAAACGTCGCGCCCACACCAAAGGTTTGAACATCACTATCTGTGCCACGATACATACCACCTGGGACATTTGCGACACGATAGAAGCTGTTGTCTGCAACCAGTTTTTCTACATTAGGTCCAGCTACCGTTACGATATTACTATCACACGACGTAGTGGCTTCTTTAATCGCTCCACTTGGGTGACCAACGGTATAAATCATCGCATCAATTTTGTTATCACAAAGTGCTTTTGATTGCTCTGCTGCTTTTAACTCAGAGACAAGCTTAAAGTCGTCGTTACTCCAACCATACTGGTTCATTAGCACTTCCATAGTACCTCGCTGACCAGAACCAGGATTACCAATGTTGACGCGCTTACCTTTCAAGTCATCAAAAGTTTTGATGTTCGCGTCTTTACGTGCAACGACAGTAAACGGTTCTGGATGAACGGAGAATACGGCGCGCAGCTCTTTAAAAGGCCCGCTTTCTTCAAACTTACTGGTTCCTTTGTAAGCATGATACTGCCAGTCTGATTGCGCGATACCGAGGTCCAATTCACCAGCACGAATAGTGTTGATGTTATAAATCGATCCCCCAGTACTTTCTACCGAACAACGGATACCGTGCTCTTCTCGCGATTTGTTAACCAAGCGACAAATAGCGCCACCAGTCGGATAATAAACCCCTGTTACGCCACCGGTACCAATCGTGACAAACGTTTCCTCCGCAGACGCAGAAAAGCCTGTTGTGAGTGCAGCCAAAGAAGCCGCAAGTGCGATTTGCTTAAACTTAAACATTGAACATCCCTTTTACCTGTGTTGATGACCGTTTAAGTATAGCAACCGTTAACAATTTGATAACGTTTGAGTTCTCATCCTTGGAGGTTGATTTATAGATATATATTTTTTTATCAACTTAACCTGCTGATAAATAGCGTTTATACTTTTATCCCATAAAAAAAGCGTTGTATAAACAACGCTTTGTAGTTAGTGAAACGGATGGTTACACCGTTGGGACTGACGCTCGCCACGCTTGGTTCTGGCTATCTGAGATAGATCGGAACAAGTCACGTAGCTCTTTCAATAAACCTTCTTGGAAACCAATGTTTTCATCGGCTTTCTGTTTGGCTGCTTGTGCGCGAGTCGCTTGTACTTCATCATCTTTGCTGCGCGCTTGCGCTTTGGTTTGCTCTACATTCGATGCTGAGTTTGCCATCTGGCCCAAAGCTTGAAGAATCGCGTTCTTCGCTTGGTTTGAGCTCATCAACTTATCGAACTTACGGCCACCACTTGTCAGCTGCGCTGTCGTGTCTGCGATATTGTCTTTCGCTAGTGAGTGCGCACGCTTAACCTGATCTTGCTGCGTTTTAGACAAGCTATTGTTATTTAATAACTCTTCTGCTTGATCGAAGCCAGCTTTTTGCGTTTTCAGTACATTATTGCTCGCCATTTCATTCTTGATTTCTTTCCCTGCTTTGAAAGAACCAAGGGCACCAATAATTGCGGTAGCACCCGCTAATACACCCGAAACGACTGCCATCGCGATCATTGCGCTTGCCGAGTTGTTTAGTTCTGCCGCTTGGCTTTCTAAACTCGCGACGTTTGCTTCAACAGCAATTTCACGTTGTAGCACTTGCTGCTCACGGCTCAGCTTTGATACTTGATACAACAATGTTAATAGCGTCAACGATTGTGATACCGCATCTGATGGTGACTTGATCACCTCCTCACCGTTAAGCGCTTTCATCGTTGTGCTCATTAATGAGCTCACCGTCGGCGCAAGAGCACTCATTAAGTTTGCAACAACTTGAGCTTGGTTACTCACTGTGGGAGCTTTAGGTGTCTCTAACTGGTAGCGTGCTGCACCAGAAACACCTGACTCACTTTGGCTTTTAACGGCACCCGCTTCAAGCTTTGTTTCCGGCGCTTTTTCTGCTTTGTTGGTTTTAATGGTATCGCCTAAACCGTATAGTTCACCACGACCCGTTCCGCCTACTTTATCTAGCATAATAAACTCCTTATACCGTTGCAGGACGGCTTAACACCGTTTGCATAGTTTCACTTTTCGCTTGAATCATTTGCATGATGAGGCTCATCAGCTCTTGGAAGTCTTCCATCAACTTACCAATCTCTTCTTTGAGCTTATCAATGACAGCCTGGCTTAACGTCATTTTGGCTCGAAGGTCTGTGATATCAGCCTGAATCTCTGTTACGTGAGCATTGTTAGCAGCATGGACACTGTCCGTTGCGCCTTTACCCACGTTGACGGCAAGATCGACGGTTTCTGCGCCATAACGAATCGCTTTCGCTGTTGTTGTCGCAGCTTTTGTGCCCATATCCGCCACTTTCGCCATGTTTGCAGCGGCTTTCGTAGCGATTTCCGTGACCTTTTGAGCTACCTTACCAGCACCTTTTGCTGCAAGTTTCGCGATACCGCCAGCAGCTGCACCACCAAACGTCACAACAGCTCCGATAACCGCGACGGCGATTTCTAATGCCATTACGACTTTGTTTAGCACATCGACATTTACGCCCGCTTCTTTTAGCGCATCTTGAACGGCTGGCTCTTGCAACGCCATGCTCACTGCTCCCATGACGCCACCAGCGATCATAAGTGCACCGGCTGCTGCACCAACACCCGTTGCCACCATTACGGCACCAACAACAATAGAAACCACCGCACTGATCCAACCAAAGATCTTCGCTGCTAAGCCTGATTTTTGGGCTTCTTTTGCAGCGGCTTCCGATTCTTTGATTTTGTCTTGGTTTTCCACCATCTCTTTTTCGTGCTTAGCTTTTGCGACCTTCACTTCCTGAATTTTCAGCTCGTTTTGAGCACTTTTCAGTTTATCCGTGATAGCAGCAAGCTCTACTTCAAAATCATCAGCAGATCCTGCGATGATTTTGACGGCAATCGAACCTGTTTGGTCTGCAACTGCATGGAGAGATTTTGCAATGGTATCGACGATCTTTTGCAGCTGTGCCATGGCTTTTAGCGTCAAATCATTCACTTTGTCACTAACAGCTGCGTTAGGTGCATCTAACTGAACTTTTACTTTTCCGGTGTTCAGTACATCTGCATCTTTACTCTTCACGTTTTCTACCGTCACAGAAGGCGTCGCTGTAGACGCCGTTTTCTGCACGTTATCTAACGTGGCTTGGCCAGATTCAGGGCTATAAACCTGTGTCTGGATGCGGTCAAGTGCAATAGAACTCATAGTCTAATTACTCCTTTTTATTTCTCACCGCTTCTAACATGATGCCTGCACGCTCATGCAAATCTGCATATTGTGATTTTCCGGCAGACATCTCCTTCGCGCTGTAAAACCCACTCTCTGCTTCTGTCAGTTGTTCCAGTTTAAGGTGACATTCAGCAGAGTGAAAAGGTGGGCGTGGATCATTTACGTCCACTAGCGCTGCGTAGCTGTAGGCGTCTATTGCCTGCAGATACTCACCCAACTCCTGACGAGCCGCGCCAAGGCCAATGAAAAATCGCGCCTGATAATGATCAAGCATGCTGAGTAATTGAAATACTTTCGCTGCTTGCTCAATCTTTCCCGATTGGAAAAAGTTGTAACCTACGGCATAAATGTGTTCGATGGTGTCCTGAGACACATCGTGCAACATTTTTAGCGTGCCTCCCTCTTCCAAAAAAGACAGCAGTTCTTCTGCTTGCATTTGAGATGGATCGGTCGCGTTTGTTTTAGTCATGGTTGGTTATCCTTAAATGGCTCGTAGGATTTCTTGTAAAATACTGTGGTACTTCTGAACAAACTTGTTCATCGCTTCAACGGTCGAGTTGTATTGAGAACTGGTGTCGTTCAGCTCAGTGGTTTTGATTTGCACTTCATCGTTAAGCAACTTGGATTTAGCACTGACAGAACTAGAAAAATTAGACAGCTTTTTCGACTTCTCTTCGTCTTGGTACGAAGCACCATCACCGATAGTAATACCTTGTGTTTGAAGGAAGTCTCGATGGTTTGTTATCTTATTATCCGTCAAATACTTGTACTCAGGTGAAGCTTCAAAATCCGTTTGATTGCTGTAGTTAAAGTCACTCGCTTTGAAGTTACTTTCTGGATATCCCGGTTTATAAACCCCATCAACACTTTGCGTAGAGTGAATTTTTGATTGCACAACACCAAAAACTTTAAGCTGTATTGTGAGATCCTCTAATGCCTCTTTCTGGTCATTACGTTTCTCTAAACGGTTAACACGACGCTCATTTAGTGCAAGCAGCACTTGCTCATCAAAACGGTCTCCAATGCTGGACTCAACAACGGCCAACAAATCACGAGCCGTTAGAGAGTGCTCTGCTCTCACCTCGCGATCCGCTTTCTCTTTATCGGTGATATTGAGTAGACGCTCTTTCAATGCCCCTAAGTTTTTGCGCAATGCCTCGTATCGCTCAGTAAATGAAGCCCCGGTAGATTCACCTTTTACTATTTTTTCAAACTGTAATCGGATATCTCGTTCGGTGTTTTCTTTGATCAAATTAACTTGAGCTGCCGTTATTTGTGTCTTTTGGACATCGGCTATCGCGCTGTCCTGGTAAAAGTCATCGATTTCTATATTTGTTAAACTCACCGCGAAGTTGGCGAACAGACTAGAAAGGGTCAAAGGCTCAGTTCCACCAATGACAGTATTAAGTGTTGCTTTTAGATTGTTCGTTCCACTCGCCTCACCATAAGCTGCGCTATATTGGCCTTTCACTTGAGCGGCCATTTCATCTAACGCTTCTTTAAGCTGCTGTTTAGAAATACCAGGAGTCCAGGTAATTCTGCTAGCTAGCGCACTTGCGTCATCGGTGCTTAAAGTAATACCAATGCCTTGAAAACTACTTTTTAATTGAGCTGAGACTTGAAGGGCGAAACTCTCTTTAGTCAACAGAAAGTCCGAGCTCTTCAGTTGCGCGAGATTAACGGAACCTAAGCTACTAAAGGCATTGCGAAGAAAAGAAATAGAAGCATCTCTCACTTCACGGGAGCCCATTTGATTAGCAAGCTCTGCAACAAAAAGAGAAATTTCTTTGGTGGCATTAGCCAGTTCTGTCTCGGAGAGGTTGGCGATCTGCTCCGCTTGGTTACTCTGGGTGCCCAGATTAAATTGACTAACAAACTCAGTAGATAACGAGCTATCTACGTTTTCCGTCAGTAGCTTACTAAACCAAGCCTGAAACTGATTTGATAGCGTTTGGTTTGTTTGAGCATTAAACTCGGCTGCGGTTAATTCGCCATCTGAGTTAGCACTTTGTAGCGACTTTATCCAAACAGATGCGGTGTCGGTCAATGATATACCAGCAAACGTGTTATTTTTCGCTTTTAGGTTTTCAAGCGTATCAACATAAAGCGCGATGCTTTGTGATTCCGTTTGTCCCGAGATAGTTGGCAATGAAGAGATTATCGAGGCAAGTTGCTGAGTCTCTGCTTCACCCAGTACAGGGGTAAATGCCTCTATCAAGTTTTGTTGGAAAGTGGGTAATGGTGCACTACTCGCAGCTGTGTCTGTTGCTCCTGTCGTAGAGCCAGTCGTTTTCATATTCGTCATTTCCAAACCTCTAAATCATCATGCCGCGCATCACTGTGGGACGCTTTCTGCGTTTACCTGACGTACCTTGTAGCTGAGTTTGTTGCTGCCGGCGGCGCTGGACTTCGTCTATTAGCTCTTGCTCTGCACGTTTCATGGTATCTACTGGCGCTTTTATGCCGCCAAGTAAAACATCCCCCGCAACAGGACCAACACCTAAGCCTTCCAATAGCTCGTTAAAAATATCGGTTCTGTCTTCAGCTTTTCTAATGGCAAGCTCAGCGTTCTCAATCGCATCGGTAAACGGTTGCTTCATCTTGATTCCTATCTTAAAGCGGGTCATCTCATCGGTGCTGTCAGTAACAGTCGTGAGTTTTTACTTTTTCAACTTTTTCAAAGGTCTATAATCTGCTAGGCGTAAACAGTACCAGTCTTCTAGCTCATCATGGCTTGCACCGCATGCTTTTAGATAGAACTGTGCCAATCGCTGGCTGCTCATGTTGCTACCACGTAACACATCGACGTTGCCGCGAATGACCCAATCGGAGGGATAAAGTTGAATGGCATGTTCAGCCAAGAGAAATAAGCCGGCAAAGGGGTTACTCAACCCCAATTTTGGACGAACGCGTTTCAGAAGAACGATGATGATTTCACCGTCCTCCACCCGAAAAACGAGCTCTAAGCCCTCAACTTCAATTCGATAACCAAGTTGAATTTCACTTTGTTGCCAAAAGTATGGCGTCACTTCGATCCCCGCTTGCGCCAGCGAGAGTATTAGTTTTGTTTTCATTACATCCCCACCCTTCCAAGTGGCTGAATATTGATTTGCTGGGTTAGTTCTTGAAATGACAAAACGGGCAGATCGTAGTATTCCGATTCAATAAGCTTTCGCACATATCGGCGTACATCCATAGACACAACTAGCACAGGTTTATTCGGCATGCGGCTTAAGTCACCAATGGTCTGTTTCACATCACTGACAAATTGTTGCGTTACTGACGGATCTAACGCCAAGTAACTCCCTGCTGAGGTTTGACGAATACCGCTGCGTATTGTGTCTTCGAGATTTTGATCCAATAAGTAAGCGGGCAACATGTTTTGTCCGCTCGCGTATTTGTAGCAAATGTAACGTTTTAAGCTGGAACGAATGTACTCCGTCAGCTGTACAACATCTTTCTCTTTTTGGCCCCACTCAACCATCGCTTCCAAGATCACGCGAAGGTTTCGGATAGAAATGTCTTCAGAAACCAAGCGTTGCAAGATTTCCGTCATTTTTTGCAACGGAACAATACGCTGGGCCTCTTTGACTAGCTCCGAATAACTGCCTTCCATCTGCTCCAACAGATAACGCGTCTCCTGAATACCAATAAAGTCTTGTGCGTACTCCTTAAGAACATGAGACAAGTGGTACGTTAAAATCCTGTCGGGTGTGAGAAAACCGACATGACTGGCTACGAGTTTTTGCTCATAACTCTGTGCCACCCAAATGCTAGAAATACCGGGTAGAAAATCTTCATCTTGCTCATAAGGCACGCCTAATAAATCGATCTGTTCATTCCCTTCTGTCACCAAGAGTTGATCTTTAACAATTCGTCCTCGTGCAACCGGGACTTCTTGTAACTGAATTAAGTACTCGCCATTTTGCATCCCCTCGTTAAAGCGCAGGTGGATGCCTGGGAAAGGCACGCCTAGGTCGAGATATAGTGCGCGTCTAACCCTTGCTAGCTCTTCATTTAATGCGACCGCTTCCAAGCTTTCCTGAAGGCTCGCGTCAAGATCGATCAAGAGTGGGACCGTCATGGCAAACTCTTCTTGCTCACCTAATTTGCCTTTACTGTTTCTAGATGGAGTGGGTTTGTTTGGCTTCGCTGCTGGCGAACCGGCCCCTTGCGAAACAAAGCTTGATAAGTCGGTGCTATCTGATTCAGCTTGTTTTTTCTGTTGATAGAAAAGGAAGAAACCACCACCACCAACCACGGCGGCCAAGACCAGAAAAGTGATTTTTGGAAACCCAGGGATGAGTGCGAACAGCACCAAAAGCACACCACCAATAAGAAGCGCACGTGGCTGAGCAATGACCTGCCCACCAATGTCCGACCCAAGATCAGAAGAATCTTCATGAGAAACACGCGTCACGATAATACCGGCGGTAATCGCGATAAAGAGTGCCGGGATCTGCGATACCAAACCATCGCCAACGGTCAAAATCGCAAACAATTCAAGTGCTTCAGAAGCACTCATGCCTTTTTGCGTTACCCCGATCGTGACGCCACCTAAGATGTTGACCACAATGATGACCAGACCCGCAATGGAGTCGCCTTTAACGAACTTCATCGCGCCATCCATCGAGCCATACATTTGGCTTTCTTTTTCAATCAGTGATCGTCGGTGCCTAGCTTCGTGTACGTCAATTACTCCGGCACGCATGTCACCGTCAATACTCATCTGCTTACCAGGCATCGCATCGAGTGAGAAGCGCGCACTAACTTCTGCTACCCTTTCTGAGCCTTTGGTGATCACCATAAACTGAACAATGGTAATGATCAGGAACACAACGATACCGACCACTAAGTTACCGCCCACAACGAAGTTACCGAATGTATAAACGATTTGACCAGCATCGCCTTGTAGCAAGATCAAGCGGGTTGTCGTGATAGATAAAGACAGACGAAACAATGTCGTGATCAATAGCACCGCAGGAAATGCAGAGAACTCAAGTGGCGTGGTGATGTAAATCGCTAACATAAGCAGCACCACCGCAATGCTCATGTTGGTGCCAATCAGCACATCCACCAGTGCGGTAGGAAGTGGCAATATCATCATAAAGACGATCGCGAGTAACATCACCGCAAGCATGATGTCTTTGCGTTGCCCTACTTTGTTTAGAATATCGATCAACTTATTCATGTGATTCACTATTTAAAGATTGCAGATAGCGTCGGTGCGCTTGGCGTGCCCCATCGACGTCATTTTGTTTCCAACGCGCTTGGCTTAAACAAAACCAGAGTCCTGCCGAGTCAGGATGAAGGTCAGATTTTAATAAGTGCTCACACACCTCAATCGCCCGGGTATATCGACCACTTTGTAAACACGCCACAGCAAGTGTTTGCATCGCCTCTTTGTGCTGCGGTTCTATTTCTAGAACCGCATCGAGAATAGAAATGGCATGCTCTGGCTTTTGGTATTGAACTTGTAGCGCAGCGTGAACAAGTAAGAGTTCAATGTCTTTGGATCTCAACATGTTGGTTAGACCTGAATAAGGAGATTGAGCGCCATAGTGAGGTAACGCTGATCTAGTTGCGTACTTTGTAGCGTTTCAGATGCTTTGATAAAAGAAGCGGAGCCTGAATCCTGTGCAAGAACTTGCAGCTGAGCTAACGTTTCATCAAATTGTTGACGGTATTTTTCTGGACGCAACAACTCTGAGTGCAGCAGCTTGGGCTTAGTTAACGCGATGAGATATTGGTCTGAAGGCCTGAGATCATAGAGCTTCTCTAAATGTGTAGCGACCGCCTGACCATCAGGAAGCAATTGAAATCGCTCTGGGAAATCGGCCTTAACTTCACTATGAGTAACATGCGTAAAGGCTTCGATGCCTACGTTTAAAGTGCTGACTCGAGTCATGAGCCTGCCACATCGTTATGTAGACGAGCCAAAAGCGTAAACGCTTGCTCTAAGGTCGGAAGTGTTACTTCTTCTCCTTTTAGCCTTGCTGAAAAAACCAGAGTTTGTTCATCTAACAAGCCGGTTTTAATTTCGAAAGGCCAGCCTTGATCGGCATGACACAAACACAGTGCACTTTGAATAATGTCACTGGTTTGATGCCAAGATAACGCTCGAGACAACATCAAGAATAACTGCTCACCCTGTCGCTCAATATGCAGCGTACCACTTTGCTCAAAATCCAGCTGCACCCGTCCAGCTGATGAGAAATCGACGGCATCGAGCCCCATTCCTCGGCAAAATTCATCGACGGATGCATCAATCCAACTCATCTTCCCACGCTTCCTCTTCTTCTATATCAATGGCTTCGTCTAGCGCCTTTTGTACCGCTTGGATTAAATTCTGTCGTTGTTCTTCATCGGCGAATACGTCAATTGGGATTGCGCGAACTAACTTATGGAACTCTCGAAAAAAATCGATTTTTTGTTCTACCGCCGTCAATTCCATTGCGTTGGCGACTTTCCATATCTCATCACTGCTTACCCATCGCTGCTCTACCAACGCAATCACATCAGCCATCAAATTAGAAACTTGATAAGCCATAATTCGTCCTTTCCGGTTTAAACATTTGGAACAGCTGATTCACACGATCTTGCAACGTATTTAGAGTTTTGAGTTTTTGCATATCGGACATCAACCACTGCAACTTAACCGAATCGATACTGCTACCTTGAACACTAAGATCTGCACTCATGCCTTGCAGCATAAAGTCAACAGCAGTCGATACCTCCTGCTCACCAAAGCGCGCCACTACATCTTGATAAGCCGCGCCGAGCCCTTGATAACTATGAACGGTATCGCGGTAGAAGCCGCGCAGCTGATGCAAAGAGCTAAACTCTTGCTCTTGGCTGTATTCATCAGCAAAATTTGAGACACGGATTTCCGTATCAATTTGAGACCATGTATCTGGGTTTTGCTCGATTCTTAGAAGTGCTTGGTCAATCAGCGCTAGTAGGTGTTTACTTTCTGGACTCGCACTCAAAAACTTTTTAACGGCTTTTAGGGCGAGGTATTGATGGCTTTTCTCCTCGGAAAACCCATTCAAGTAGGCTTGTAATTGCGCGATGGTCGAGATATTTCCTCCCGCCATTTTTGTAGCCAAATCTTTGATCTTTTGATTCTTTTCAAGATCAGGGACTTTTCTTAAATAGTCCGAAACGAGTTCATGTGCTTCATTAACTCGAACACCACTGTCTTTCACTTTGCGCTTGGTCAGATCTTTCTCTGCTTTTTCGGAACCGAGTGAAGTGAGTTCTTCCATCGCATCAAAAAGTGATTGTGTGGCATTGTGAACACGGACGGTTTCACCGCGATAATTGCCTTTTTGTGAAACGTCGGGGCGAGACGATTCCAACCCGTTTTGGATAGACGCATCAAACTTTGGATTTGTTGCGATATGATTGTTGATAATACTCATTCACTTGCACTCCTTCCGCACAATACAGGCGAATTATAGGAAGTGCGCTTTGTTGAAGCTGTCAAAATCAGACGTGTTTTTTTAGTGCGCTTTCAGTTTTCTAAAAACTCCCGACTGATATTCACTATAAATTGATTCTTATACTTTCTATCCTCTCAGCATCAATCATTGCGCATATTTTTACCTTGAACGATTTCTCATACATCACTGATATCCAACAATCTGCGATTAAACACACGCGTTTGATCCAAATTCGCGGGCGCGTTACACAAGTCACCGGCACCATTATCAAAGCTGTCGTCCCTGGCGTTCGTGTAGGTGAACTGTGTGAGTTGCGTAATCCCGATCAAACTCTGTCTTTGTTAGCGGAAGTGGTTGGCTTCCAGCAGCATCACGCTCTGCTCACCCCGTTAGGAAATATGTTTGGGATTTCCTCAAATACAGAAGTAAGCCCAATGGGCAAAATGCACGAAGTGGGTGTTGGCGACCACCTGTTAGGTACAACGCTTGACGGGCTTGGACGTCCTTTCGATGGTACGCAGAGTCAGGAACCAAGTGCTTGGTATCCTGTTTATCGCGATGCGCCACCACCAATGCAACGTAAACTAATTGAAAAGCCAATCTCTCTTGGCGTTCGATCCATTGATGGGCTACTGACCTGTGGTGAAGGTCAGCGCATGGGTATTTTTGCAGCGGCTGGTGGGGGTAAAAGTACCCTACTGGCAAAACTGATTCGCTCCGCAGAAGTTGACGTGACCGTTCTCGCCTTAATTGGTGAACGCGGACGCGAAGTACGCGAGTTTATTGAGCATGACCTAGGCGAAGAAGGAATGGCCAAATCGGTTTTAGTGGTCGCTACCTCTGATCGCCCAGCAATGGAGCGCGCCAAAGCCGCTTTTGTTGCCACTTCTATCGCAGAATATTTTCGTGACCAAGGTAAACGCGTGCTACTGCTGATGGATTCTGTAACGCGTTTCGCCCGCGCACAGAGGGAGATTGGACTAGCCGCAGGCGAGCCACCAACACGACGTGGCTATCCGCCTTCTGTTTTTGCCGCTTTGCCAAAGCTGATGGAACGAGCTGGACAATCAGACAAAGGATCAATTACAGCACTGTACACCGTGTTGGTGGAAGGTGACGACATGACAGAGCCTGTCGCGGATGAAACTCGCTCCATTTTAGATGGGCACATCATTCTCTCGCGTAAACTTGCCGCAATGAACCATTACCCTGCGATTGATGTACTTCGGTCAGCAAGCCGAGTGATGAATCAAATCGTTGAATCCGATCATCAGGCGTCTGCTGCTCATATTCGCGAAATGTTAGCTAAGTATGAAGAAGTTGAACTGCTAATCAAAATTGGCGAATACCAACATGGCGCAGATAGTCGAGCGGATTTGGCCATTGCACAAAGTGATGATATACGCGCCTTTTTACGCCAAGGCACTCATGAACCAAGCGATCTTGATGGCGCTATCGCTCAACTTAAAGGGATGGCGAAACAATGATAGAACGCTTATTAGAAATCAAAAAAATTCGCGCTGAACGTGCGGATAAAGCCGTCAAGCGTCAAGAATACCGAGTGTCAAACGCCGCAGCACAGGTTCAAAAGGCCGAACGTTCTGTCGCGGACTATCACGTTTGGCGCCAGGAAGAAGAAGAGCGACGTTTTGCTAAAGCAAAACAACAAACGCTCGTTCTCAAAGAGCTAGAAACATTAAGACAAGAAGTCGCGTTGTTAAGAGAGAGAGAAGCCGAACTTAAACAACGTGTGGCCGAGTCAAAAAAAGCGCTTGAAATCGAACGCTCGGCACTTAAAGAAAAGCAAAAAGAGGCGCGACAAGCCCATAAAACCAAAGAAAAATTCGTTCAGTTGCAGCAACAAGAAGTCGCGGAAAAATCGCGAGAAAGGCAATACCAAGAAGAACTCGAACAGGAAGAGTTTCGCACTGTCGACATTATCTAAAGGTTCACTATGCGCATTACCACAACAACTGAAACATCGAATACGCTGCACAAATCAACGCCAGAACAAGCGCCTCTCGAGAAGGAGGCCGAGCTTCAATCACAATTCGAGCATGCAATGACGAAGAAGCCTAGCAAGGGAAAGGAGTCTATCGTTGCGAATCCCCAAAAGAATCATACTGGCGAAGAAGACATACCGCTAAGGCATAAGACATCTCAAGGTCTAGATAAGAAACATAACCTATCGAACCAAGAAGCCAACGCTGACAAAAACATCTCCACTTTAAAAGGTAAAAGTGACGTCGTCACTAAGAGAGACGTAGAGAAATCGAAAGACGACGCAGCAAATAGCGAAGAAATAATTAGTGAAAACAATAAATTGCTTAAACATGATGGAAAAAGCGATGGCGACACAGTTCTAAGCTCCCCTTCTACCGAGCGTGTTGATTCTCACTTTCAAGCTCAAGCTCATTTGAAAGATGATAAACCGACGCCGATGGATAAACATACCTCACCGGATTGTCTCTCTACGCTTGAATCTGGCTTGCTCCCCCAAAGTGCGACAGCGACAGAGCTCGCTCAAGATGGGATTAACATTGTTGGCTTAACGAAAAAGCAAACTGAAACAGCGCACAATAAGCGTGCAACTCCGCCGCTACAGAATACAGGCAAACGATCAGACCAAACTGATGGCCTGCCTGAAACCAAGCCCCTTGAAAAAATCGAGACGAAAAGCGCACTAGTCGCCGTGAAAAAGGATGAAGAAAAAGTACCTTCTCAACCCTTTGCAAGTGCGGTAACACAAGGCGATGTCATCCTAAAAAGTGTTGCTTCGCAGGCTCAACCAAGCCCAACGCGAGACGTAAACCAATTACTCCAGCAATTGGTGGACAAAATCTATGTTGCTCTGCCAACCGCATCGGACAACAAAGAGGTTCGGCTGTTTCTAAGTGAAGGGCAATTAAAAGGTGGTGAAATCCACATAAAGTTGGACGCTCAAGGGTATAGCGTGACGATTCGACAAGAGCATGCCCTTTCCATTATTAGCCAGCAAGCTAGACAAGATCTTGCTGAACGGCTAAACCGATTCGGCGGTGAGCAGCCACTTCGCTTAGCGATCAGCGAACAAACTCAACAGCTCGATCAACAACAACATGAACAACAACACTCACGCCAACAACGCAGCGTGTATGAAGAATGGCAAGCGGAGAATGACCTATGACGCCGTTAATAATCCCCAAAGTGGATGCAGAAAGTATCGCGCTCAGCAATCAACTTTGTGCAAAACAGTGCCACTTCCAAGGGACTGATGGTCAGAGCTTATCGATTACTGTTGCTCAAATCCCTTCATTTGAAGGGTTCCGTTTAACCACGTTGATTGGAGGGCAAACCCTACAAGTAGACTTTTCTCGTGCGCAGCTCCAACATTGGCTGAAATCGACCTTAAATGCTACTGCGTTTGAGTCCCTGCCTAACTCCCTCCAGTTAGCACTTTTGAGCTCACAGATAGAACCGCATAGTGAGGCAATCAAAGCGCTATTTGGTCAGTTACCCATTCTTAGTCAACTACAGCCGTTAGAGGCGAGCCAGGCCCAAGAGCATACTTTAATGTTAACCCTCAATAAGCCTAACGGCTCTCTTTGTTTGTGGGTTAGCGAAGGATCAGACGTGTTGTTGGATGCGCTACCAAACAGCGCTGCTCTACAAGCTCGACACCTCGCTTTACCTGTGTGGTTAAGTCTTGGAAGGACCCATTTGACGTTAAGCGAATTTAATTCGCTCGAGCTGGGAGATGTCATCTTTTTTGACGATGGTTACATCGCCAAGCAACAAGCCATTTTTCAAGTATCTAACCAGAATCTCTGGCGCTGCCAGCTAGATGACCAAACTCTTCACATTATTGAAAAAGAAACCAATATGAATGACGTAAACACTTCAGAAATGTTAACCGACCACCAGCAACTGCCTGTGGAACTCACGTTTGATATCGGCCATCAAACCATCACGCTAGAGCAGCTTAACCAGCTTCAGCCAGGGTACGTATTCGAGCTAAACCAGCCTGTATCTAAGCCGGTAACATTGCGTGCCAACGGCAAAATCATTGGTGAGTGTGAACTGGTTAATGTTAACGAACATTTAGGTGTGCGCGTACTGGAGCTGTTCGGTGGCACGCAGGAGCCAGCATGATCCAGTTACCCGACGAGCTCAATCTCATTGTCAGCTTAGCACTGCTGGCACTGATCCCATTTATCGCTATGATGGCGACGTCGTTTGTGAAACTCGCCGTTGTATTCTCACTGCTGCGTAACGCTCTCGGTGTACAGCAAATTCCGCCGAATATGGCGCTTTACGGATTGGCTATCATTCTGTCAATTTTCATCATGGCTCCCGTCGGGTTTGAAACCTACGACTACGTAAAGCAGCATGATATCTCCCTTGAAGATTCTGCAAGTGTAGAAGGCCTCATTGAAAGCGGTTTACAGCCTTATCGAGAATTTTTGAAAAAGCATATTCGGGAAACCGAAGCCATATTCTTCACTGATGCTGCACGCACATTGTGGCCGCAGAAGTACGTAGACCGTTTAGAGTCGGACAGCTTATTGCTCTTACTGCCCGCATTTACCGTCAGCGAGCTTACTCGCGCTTTTGAAATTGGCTTTCTGTTGTACTTACCGTTCATCGCTATTGACCTAATTGTGTCGAATATCCTACTCGCGATGGGGATGATGATGGTATCGCCAATGACGATTTCCCTCCCCTTCAAATTGTTGCTTTTTGTCTTGCTTGACGGCTGGACAAAGCTCACCCACGGCTTAGTGTTGAGTTACGGTTAATCACGGAGAAAGTATGCATTCTGCTGAAATCATTCATTTCACGACTCAAGCATTAACCCTAGTGTTGTACTTGTCATTACCGCCGATTTTAGTCGCAGCATTGGTTGGTACATTGGTGTCGCTTATTCAGGCGTTAACTCAGGTCCAAGAACAAACGTTAGGCTTTGTGGTCAAGCTTATCGCGGTCATTATTACGCTGTTCGTCACAACGCAATGGCTAGGGGCAGAGCTCCACGCCTTCGCCTCGCTTGCTATGGATAAAATTCCTCAAATACGATGAGTTATCACGACTTACACCAGGCTTTATTTTTGTACAGCCTGACGTTACCTCGGTTAATGGCATGCTTCATCTTTTTGCCTATTTTGAGCAAGCAAATGTTAGGCGGCACCATGGTGAGAAATGGTGTGCTTTGCTCACTCGCACTGTTTATATTTCCGATGATTAATCAGCAAACCTTGCCTGCAGAAACCGACGGCATTTGGCTGATAATGATTTTGGGTAAGGAGGTATTAATTGGGCTATTGATAGGATTTGTTGCTGCTATCCCCTTTTGGGCGATAGAAGCGGCCGGTTTTCTGGTCGACAACCAACGTGGGGCTGCCATGGCAAGTATGTTTAACCCAACGCTAGGCTCACAATCCACACCAACAGCGGTATTACTGACCCAAACGCTGATTACCCTGTTCTTCTCTGGCGGGGGCTTTGTCACTTTTATCTATGCGTTATTCAAAAGCTATACATCTTGGCCGATCGTGGACTTTTTCCCAACCGTTAGCGACGCATGGGTTAGCTTCTTCTACGCGCAATTTGAACAGCTTATGTGGCTTGGTGTGTTGATGTCCGCTCCACTAGTGTTGGCAATGTTTCTTGCTGAGTTTGGTCTGGCGCTTATCAGTCGTTTTGCACCGCAATTGAATGTTTTTTTCCTTGCCATGCCAATAAAAAGTGCCATCGCGAGTGTTTTACTGATCGTGTATCTCGGAATAATGATGGATCACTTTGAAGTACAGTTTTACGGCATTACCCGATTCGCAGAACAACTCAATACCATTTGGCAATAACGCTTAGGATTCTTTATGAGTGCAGAAAAAACAGAGCAACCCACCGCAAAAAAGTTACGCGATGCTCGACAGAAAGGTCAGGTTGCCAAAAGCCAAGAAATCGTATCGTCTGCATTAATTTTGGCGCTCATAATTGTACTGTTTGCGTTCGCCGATTATTACATGTCGCACATCTCAGCGCTTATTCTCCTACCAAGTAAGCTTGCTTATCAGGGTTTCCAAGATGCGCTAGTCGATGTCGCTATCGCCATCGCAAAAGAAATTGCCTATCTACTCGCTCCGATTATTCTGGTTGCTGCACTCGTCGCCATCTTTTCCAATATGGGGCAGTTCGGGTTCCTATTTAGTGGTGAATCCGTTAAACCCGACATCAAAAAGATCAATCCCGTCGAAGGGGCCAAACGCATTTTTTCCCTTAAGAGTGTGATTGAGTTTATCAAGTCGATCCTTAAAGTCTCTCTTCTTTCCTGCATTATCTGGGTGACATTACGCGGTAACATCAACGCTTTAATGCAAATTCCAACTTGTGGGCTAGAATGTGTCCCGACCATTACTGGCGTCATGATTAAACAATTAATGATTATCTCTTCGGTAGGCTTCATCGTCATCGCTGCCGCAGATTTTGCGTACCAGAAATTTGATCACACGAAAAAGCTCAAAATGAGCAAGGACGAAGTGAAGCGCGAATACAAAGAGATGGAAGGCAGTCCAGAAATAAAAAGCAAACGTCGTCAGTTGCACCAAGAGCTACAAGCCTCCAATCAGCGCGAAAACGTTAAACGTTCTAATGTATTAGTTACAAACCCAACACATATCGCGGTTGGCCTTTATTACAAGAAAGGCGAAACGCCCCTGCCCGTCATCACTTTGATGGAAACCGAGGCGGTAGCCAAACGTATGGTCGCAATCGCTAAAGAAGAAGGCGTTCCTGTGATGCAAAAAGTCCCTCTTGCTCGTGCACTATACGCCGACGGCAACGTCGACCAGTACATCCCAAGCGATCTTATTGAAGCAACTGCGGAAGTGCTTCGTTGGTTGGCCTCGTTAGAGTCCGAGGCGGACTGACAAACCACATCCCATTCAAGATCTGGGCTTACAACTGCCCAGCTTTCAACCTCGATACTTTCAACGCTATAATGCGGTATCCTTTAACTGTATGTTGTTTTTATGAAATCTAGCTTAAGCATTCGCTCCTACACGAAACGTATGAGCCGACATACTCATAGTGATTATCATCAACTGGTGCTTCCTCTCCAGGGCAACATACATATTGATATGGATAGTTATGTCGGAAAGGTGGCGGTTGGCGACTGCATAGTCATCCCCAAAAGTTGTGCTCACGGTTTTAATGCCGAAGAGTCATCACGCTTTATTGTTGCGGATATGACCACTTTGCCCACTCATTTGATGGATAGTAGTGTGGCTGTGTTTTCGATTAGCCCGCCTCTACTGAGCTTTATCCAGTTTGTCGAAAAACAGCTTGAGTATCAGGTTAATGATGAAATTGAAAACTCAATGGTTGCAACCTTCTATCTGTTGCTGGAGCAACAAAAGCGGTCTCGCTCCGTAGATTCGCGTATTCGAGATGTACAGGTTGTGATCGCCGAGCAGCTTGATCAGCCACTCACCATTGCCTCATTAGCGAATGCCGCTTGCTTGAGTCCGACGCAGTTTAAAAAGCTTTTTAAAGAGCAGCTAAAAGTGAGCGTTCATAAATACATTACATTACAACGTATGGAAAAAGCCAAAGCACTACTGACTCATACAGACCTTCCAGTTCAGTTGATAGCTGAACGAGTTGGCTATAGTGACCTTTCCGCGTTTAGTCGACGGTTTTCAATGCATTTTGGCATGTCTCCTAGAGAGTTTTCCCGGTAGTCACTAAAATAGTCCTCTGGAACAAGTATTCCGTCTTTTCAGCACAAAAATCTCTATCGCTTTCTTTTATTCTTTCTACCCTAAAACAGCCATTCACTAGGTAGAAATTACAGTGTTAAAAAAACATTTCACCGACTATCAATTAGGAACTTTATCCATACTTTTTGCTTCAACCCTGTGGGGAACGACGGGCACCGCTGCCAGCTTGGCACCGGATGTCAGTGCTCTCGCCATTGGCGCATTTTCTATGGGTATTGGTGGATTTATGCAAGCATGTCTGTCTGCGAAGTCACTGAAGAGAGATTTTCGAAAAGTCGTACATAAGAAGAAAACGTTACTGGTTAGTATTATCGCCTTAGCCACCTACCCACTGGCTTTTTATTCATCAATGCGATTCGCCGGTGTGGCTATTGGTACGGTTGTTTCTATCTCCACTGCACCTTTCTTTTCTGCTTTGTTAGAGTGTCTCTTTAGCCGAAATCAGACCATAACCAAGCGCTGGATGATGAGTTTCGCAATCGGGGTCATTGGCATTACCTTGTTGTTGGCTTCTGAGTCATCCGCAAATAGCTTATTTGATCATGATATGAAGCATTGGGGTGTATTACTTGGCCTATTGGCAGGTTTGACGTACGCCATTTACTCATGGGGAGTAAAGACTATGATTGACCACGGCATTGAATCGCAAACGGCCATGGGAAGTGTTTTTGGTATTGGTGGAGTTTTGCTTCTACCAACACTTTTCATCACGGGCGATAATCTATTTGCATCATCAACTAATACGACGGTCATGCTCTACATGGCCTTGATTCCAATGGGATTAGGTTACGTCGCTTTTGGGTTTGGGCTACGGTTTGTTACAGCCAGTGGAGCTAGCATACTCACGCTATTTGAACCTGTTATCGCAGCAGCACTAGCAGTTGCGATTGTTGGGGAAGAAATTTCTTTCATTGGTTGGGTTGGTATAACGTTGACACTTGTGTGTTTGTTTCTTCAGTCGAAAAGTTAAATTCAATGGACATGAGCCAGCCCCAAAAAGGAACGCTGACGGTAGATAAAGTAAGGAGCAGCACCTACCCCCTACTTTACCATTTGAAATTACACCCAGCCTTCTGCCAAGTACATCAATCGCAATTGACTTGGTGAGCCTAATTTTTCTAGCGCATCTAACTGGACGTCACTCAGGTTTGGGCATTTATCAAGATAAACTCGTCCGTTTGCTGCATCTAGGGGGAGCTTGTAGGTTAACTTTTCGTTTATTTTACTTGCTTCCCCTTTATCAATCGCTCGAACAGCTGGCATGAGCCAATCCCAATCTTCTCCTAACAGTTTTTTAAACGCCCCGTTAGCAATAGACTCGGTTTTACTTGGTGCATCCTCTGGGCTTAGCTTCAAGATAGAATCTACGTCAGGAACCAAGTGCTCACTTGGCTCTGAACCCAACATCTTTTTCAGTGTTAATCGAGCGGCTTCCATCTCTTGTGCCTCTTTAGGCGCTTGAGGAGAAGTCATTTCAGTATTCTCCTTAGGACCAAGGTACGCCATTAATGCGCGGACAGAAGCCGGATCTTGCATACTGAAGGTAAAGTCTCCTTTTGCATTGGAAACTTCAAGTCTAGGTAAAACACCAGACATTTCACCTTGCATAAGTTGCTCTTTTACTTCCGTATTTAACCCGTATGCCCCAGCTTGGTTCGCCACAAAACCACCGCCGCTCATGATAACAGTCGTTGCCGCAGAACCGATTGCCTCTTTTGCTATCGGTGTGACGCCCACCGTTGCTACAGAGCTAACACCGAACGTGCCCAGGCTCCCCGTCGCCATACCCAACGTAGCTCCAATGCCACCTTCAGCCGACAGTATCGCATGACCTTGAGCCAAGGTTTGCTGCATCGGCATAGAAAGACGTTGATCTCGCCCTGGCAGCTGTGAAATTTGTTCTAACTGATGATGGTAAGCCTCAGCATCACCATTTACGGCCGCTTTGTGCAGCTCTCGACCTGTAGAAATCAATAAGCCAACGCCAGGTAATGCCAAGTTAATAACGGCGTTCACACCAGAACCTTTTAGCTTTTCTTTGCCCATCTGTAACAGTTCAGCAGCGAAGCCATCCATTTTTCCTGGATACTGGGCTTCTAAACTCACCTGCATACGCGGATCTTTGCTGATCGCATCAAACGTATTTTTAAGCTGCTGGTACGCATCGCTGCTCACTTTTATTTCATCCAATAGGCTGACAACTTCTAAGATTTTACGCTCAGTAAGTGGCTCACCGCGATAGCCTGAAGGACTCACTAGGGAGTAAGCCAACAGCGCAACCTCAGGTTTTTCTTGCTTAAGTAGCGCCTGCTTTAAATCAAGGTGAGTTTTGATGTTTTCTTGGAAAAACTTAGTGTATTTGCTTCTCAATACGCCTTCGTGAATAGAAGCAAACTTATGACCTTTGTGGAATGTGAAAGGTTCTTTTACTTCACCTCTTTTACTGATCACTCGGTCATCTTTTTGCGCAGCAACTGCACGAAACTGTTCTAGATCAGGTACTGGGCTTTGGCTGATTTTTTGTGTTGTATTAACCATTTTTCTCTCCTACACACGAAGTGATTGAACATGAGCTTGTTCATGATTAGAGGTGGTTGGAATCGCTTGATCCAACATTGCGAAACGCGCTTGCCACAGCTCGGCCTGTTCAATAACTTCGTGAAACCAAGCGGTAAGGTTCGTCGTATTTAGATGCTCAACGGGTTTACGTCCTGCTAAGACAAGCTGTCGACCATTTGGAGCTAAAGCAAGTGCGAGGCTGCCACTACCAATTCCTTGATAGTTAGCATGAGCAAGAAGCTCTAAGCCTTTTAGTCGTTGTTCACCGGATTTTTCTAACCCTCCGAACGTTACAGACAACATCAAATCATCCGTATCTGTCGCGATGAAATACAACATGTAGCGATCATCGACCAGTAGCTGACAACGTTCATTTTCTTCAAAATTCAGTTCGGGCAACTCATTGAGTTGGCAAAACTCCAAGAGCAGTTGTTGAATCGTGTTCATAACTTTTTCCTTTTGTTTCAATAACTCTATTGAACAACGATTGCAGATTGAACGATGTCGGTAATGGCTTTATTTTTGTCACTTTTTCGCCTTCATTGTGAGGTTTTCCGCAGAAATCTCGCTCTAAAATCGAGTTGCCAGAGTAATAAAAAAGAGCAGCTCAGAGCTGCTCTTTCAATAAAGGTTAGATGCTTAGCATGGTGTATTTGCTCACTTCTTTTGCAGATTGACTAACCCAGTTTATGGCTATCAAAAATGACTTCTGTTGGCGGGAACATATTCGAAACAGGTGGTCGTTGTGCATCTCCAAACATTGGTGCACCGAATGCAGATGTCGCCCACGGGTCAACAATTTTCACATCCTTACTCCACGTTGATGGATCTTTTATGTCGCTCCCCTCTTGTCGACCAACCAGTACATAAAGGTGTGTACCTGAATGACCCTTTTTAAACGCAACCACTTCTACTTTGGGTTCACTTTCAGGTGTTCCTGACATGCCTTGAATCATCTCAGCGGCGGCAGCAAAGGCAAATGTAGTACAGCAGCCGGCTTTCGCGGTTTGTACTGCCTTAGCAATGTTCTGTAGAGTGCTTAATTGCGGTGCGGTTCCTCTTTGTGCTGCAGCTTGAACTCCGTTTGCGGACATCGTCGCTCTGTGATCTTGCATGATTCGCGCTTGATCCGCGTGAAGCTCTTTTAGTCGTGGCTTTCCTTTTGTTTCATAAAACTGTGACCCCTTAACACCGAACGTATTTAAGTCCGTACAGGCAAAATCACCAAGCTTTTGAAGGTTGGCTTTATGTTCGTTGATAAGCGCGACACTCGATGAGGCTTTATTGGTTTTGGAAGAAGAGGCTGCCGTTTGTGCAGTGGGCCAATTTGAGCTAGGACCAGACGACAATCTCTCAAGATTTTTCAGGCTCCCAAGCGTTAACTTGTTTTCACCGTTCAACACATTTTTCAGCATGAGCTTCGCAACATCTTTAGGAATACCCTGCTTAGTAACCAGGTTCACTACAATATCTTTCGCTTTATTCTGGTGGCTAATACGCGCGCTGATACTTTTATTTTTTGGTGCACCCTCTTTAACAAAAATATCTTTGCCGTTGTGTGCTCGAACCTCTTTGTCGTCAGCTTGATTTTGTGTCGCCAAATGTGACGTTAACTGACTCAACGAGTGCATGTGCGATGTATTAATATTGACCATGTGTGATGCCTTAAACTTGAATAAATGCGTGTACGTCTGTTTGGCTAAAATCTACAACCGTGTTGTTTTGAAATAACTGTACCCAAGTATCAACTAATTCATTCAACTGAATGATTAAGTTAGCAATGTTGGTGAGTTCACTTCCAGCCGCGATAGCAACTTGAAGAACAACGTCTTTGCGTGTTGGATTCACACAAAACTGCACACCACCTGTTTCTCGATACAAGAAGTTGTATTCAAGTAAAACTTGAAGTTTATCTAGCGTAATATCATCTTGTTCTATAAGCAGTTTTTTGGAAATCAATAACTCGCCTTTTTCCTCTACGAGCAGAACATCGACACTGTTGTTTTCAGCAAAATGCAGTGACCACATTTGATCGTCATACGCTGTCACGCGCTCAAGGTTCAGCACTTCTCCTAGCTCAGAGAGAAGCATATTAATCTTTCCTGTATCCATGTTGTGTCCTGTCTAATTTATTATAACTAAGTGACATCGATATATTTATTGCAGCGAAGCCACTTGGGTATAACGGCTCATTTAAATAAGCGAATAAGGATAAAAGAGATTTTATGGCGAGATAGAAACCGACACTTTATTTCAACGTCTCATTTTTATTGCTATTAGCCGTTTTATTGAGAAGAAAAATTAAGGTTAAGCTGGAAAATAAAAGAGCGGCAATCGCCGCTCCGAAAATTAAATAGAAGTAGAAAATCACTTAATACCGTGAAGGCTATTTTCTGCATCCATAGCTAAAGGATTGAACGAGTCGTTACGAAGTTCTGCTATCGCGTATAGCATGCGACCCATGCGACCATTTCCATCGGTAAAGCCATGGTACCCGATAACTCCGGCGAACAAATGTTTACCTAAGTCTTTATCTTCTACAGGGTTCTCTTTCAAAAAGCCTTCAATGTGCTGCTTTAACATGCCCTCACCGCCAATACTTGAAGGCAAAGTGCCACCCGAAATATTTGGCCCTCGGTAATCACGCTCAACATTAGGCACCAATCGAGTGTGCAGCTCTTTTAGGTTTTCCATATTCAATAAATCTTTACCATTAGACGCGTATTCTTTCAGTAAAGACGTAATATTTTCGGCATCGTTTCCTTTAGAGTTAGAAGCATTAATGATCCACGCCGTAGCTCTTTCAACATTATTGGTTACGCCACTTTTGTTAAACGCGTCCTCTGCCAGTCCTTCAGCGTATACACCTTGGCTTAGATCGGTGCTTGCTAGACCTTCGATATGACGTTGCGCCGATTTAAGATGCATCACCTCCATATCAAACACCGCTTGCATTTGATTAATGCTACCTGCCGGGTTTTTCTGCGCTGCAGATACACCACCGCCGTAGTCTTTTACTACACGTCCAGCAAGCGACTTCGCTGCACTTTCGCCAATCAGTGATGTGAGGTTTTTACCAGAATCGGTTTCTAACATTGCCTCTGTCATCGCTCGCTCTGCTAACTGGTTTAGCTCAGCAGAGTTCGACTGAACTGATTTACTGTCTAACTTCGCAAAGGCATTTAAGACATCTGATGCGGTTTTTATGCTTCCATCTTTGAAGAACATTTGTCCATGCTCAACAGAAGAAGCAGCTTGTAAACGCTGAGCTTGTCCTTGCTCATTATCAAATACGGCTTTTGTAAGGGCTTTCGCTACCGATTGTGGGCTACCTTCGCGAAACAGTTTTCCTGTCGCTTCAAAAAATCGCGCTACTGCACCATTCGTAGGATTGGCGCGAGTAAATTCTTGGGTCGCTGCGTTAATTTGGTATTCTTTGCCACCAATACTCAGCTTACCTTCGTTAAGTATCTCGTTACGAGCTTGCGGCATGGCAGCCTGCAACGCGCTAACACTTCCAAAACTGATCATGTTTTAAACCCTTAATGTGGAAAAATGAGTGGTATTCGTTTCCGGTACTTCGGTTGTTTTATTGGTTACTTCTTGTGTATTCGCACTTTTTAACCACTCGATGAAATTCGCAAATGACTCATCGAAAAAAGATGCAGTTAGCAGTTGCTGAGGCAGGTGTATGAAACCGATATATCCGGTCTCTTCCTCCCAGCATACCGCTGGAGAGCCTTGCGTTAAGGCATCTTTCATATGTTGATGCAAAATATCAGCACTCGGTTTATTACCTGAAATCAGCCCGATAAGCGTCACACGATCTTCTTGTGCACGAATTGTGATTGCTGTGTTTTGCTCAACGAGTAGATGGCAACAATCATCCTCATCAAAAACCAACGGCTCCAATTGGCAGCGGCTGGCAAAATCTGTCAGTAAAGAAGTTATAAATCCATTAGCCATTCGACTAAATAATCCTATTTTTGTTGTTTTAGAGGCGCTGCTTGGTTGCAACACTTATCAACTAAGCAGCTTTCTTAGGTGTATTCTTAAGGATTTATGGCAGTGAATATTTTAGAAATGGTCGGATTTTTTTTGTTTAAAGGCATTAAAATGAAAAAACTCAGCAAGTGCTGAGTTTTTGAGGTTTATTCATGAATCGTAATTTTACGCTCGCTGAGCTGCTTCACCATGGCTTGCTTTAATGCATGCAGCTGTCCATCAATACTGGCGTCGATGATCCCAACTTCTGTTTCCAAAATGCAGCCTCCATTTTTCAAGCGCGCATCTGCTACCACGTCAACGTAACCGACTTCAGGGAAATCACTTAATACACCAGCCACCTTTTCCCTCACCTCAACAACCTGCTCTGGGTGGACATGTAAAATGACCTGCTTTTGGTTGCTCACCAGTTGCAACGCTTCTCGAACTACACTCACCGTGGTATCGACATCATCGAAGGTATCGATGATCTTACGTACTGCTTCTAACACCACACCTGTCATTTTTTCTTCGACTTGCTGATAGTAGTCATTACAACGTGCTAAGGTTTCAACCATCGTTTGCGCATTTTCAATCTTGGCTTGTGCAAGGCCATCTTGATAACCACGTTGTTTTTCGGTTTCGTAGGCTTGTTGGGCATTAGCAATGATGCTTTCAGCTTTGGAGTTCGCGGCTTCAACTAAGTGTTGCGAATCCAGATAACTGGCATAATCTTTCGCTTTCAGCACCTTTAAGCCAGGTGCCAGCTGCAAATTGTCTGTTTTTATTTCAACAAATGAAACCATTGAGGAATAACCTGTTTTGCGATTTTTTTTGTGAGTCGATACGCCAGATCTCGTTGATCCGCTTCCAACCAGTTAGCTGTTTCCGCGTTTTCGCTAAGTTGCTTTTCCAATTTGAATTGCCAACGAAGAACAACATCTTCCGGTGAGTTAATCAAAATAAACCTCATCCAAAAATATCCCAGCGCCCTCATGCTTGCTTCAACAGACCTTTCATCCAGTAGTTCTGGTAACGAACGCTGCCAGCCTTGCGGCCAGCAGGATAACAGCATCGGCCCGTTTTGAATTAAGAACCGAGCGCCTTCCAAACCAAAAACGTTGTTCAAAACCTGTTTAGGATGTTTTAAGACAACGCTTCGCATCGCAACACAATGCAAAGCTCCACCCACCATCAATACGAGTTGATTCAACGCGTCTGTCGGGAGCAATGCCAAACTATGACAAGGTCTGTTAAAAGCCGTCTCAGGAACGGGAGATAACGCCCACTCATTGATACACCATTGGTTGAACATGGGGTTATCTCTCCAGCCTTCGATATTTAGTAACCAAGGCTGCTTTTGCTCTATCCAACTTCTATGGATGTACTGGCAAGGCGCATAGTTAAACTGGTGTTGTACCTGCGCGAGTGGTGTTTCTGGTTTAACCACGCTTCGTGTTCCTACGACACCATATAAAAGTAGCGATATTCGAGCCGATGAGTGCCGCTACCAAGAACACCAAAATGGCGATAAGATTATTCGCCGTCTCTTTGGTGACCTGAACCGACAAAATGCTTTTAAATTGGTTGTTTTGAGTAGCAACTCGAACCTCTGATGAGGGTACCATCACTACGCTGATTCGATCGTAGTTCAACCCCTCAATACTGTTGTTCACTAATAATTTGATCTGCGGAACATATGAATCAAGCGCAATATCTGCCGCGTGTTTAATAAATACGGAGGCAGAAGCTGGAGTTGGGCGCTCTCCTGGACGCAGATCTTGATCTTCCAAAACAACATGAACACGTGCCACTAGCACGCCATCAATCTGAGATAAGGTTGAGGAGAGCTCTTGAGATTTCGCGTATACCAAACGTGCTCGTTCTGCTAATGGTGACGAGATCAAATCGTCTTTGGGAAACACCTCTTTCAGTGTGGAAAACTGCTCTCTTGGATAACCTTTTCGCTTTAGCGCGTCTACCGCGAAGGCGATTTGAGAACTGTCTACCATTAACTTGACGGTGTTGTCTTTGTCAGGCTCTTTTGTTGCAACGACACCTTCGGATAGTAAGATCGACAACATCTCATTACCCTCTTTCTGAGTAACGTTGGTGTATAACTCGGTCTGACAACCTACCAGAAACAACGTGAGCATGATGAAAACTGCTCTCATTTTATTCATCATCACTATTGTGCCTTCAATAAGGTTTCTACGTTTTGTGTGGTTTTACCCACGGTTTTCGCGATCAGCTCTTCTTGAAAAGTAATGCGTGTCAGCGCCCACTGCATTTGCAGTAATTGCGCCGGATCATCACCCACCATCTTCATGTTGTCTTGCAGGTTACTTTTCGCGTTATCGATAGTGTTTTTCAACTCGCTGATGTTTTCTAGCAAACCGCCCTCCAGGCCATTACTTGCCTCGGGAACCGACATGGCTTGCTCAAAACGTTCGCTTAAACCGTCTTCGACTTGCGCATCCTGTAACTTATCAATGTTGGTTTGCATCACCTCGGTGTACTGCGTGTTTATCATATGTACTCCTAAGATAAATCTAACTTGTGACTGTGAGTCATGATGTTTTTCACCATCGCATTTTTTTGGATCATGAAGCTAAGTTCATCACGAACCATGTCCAGTGTTGAGGCCATATCAGGTAACGACTTCAACTCTGCCCAGCAATGCCATAAGGCTTGTTCTTTCTGGGCACCCAGTGGAAAATGCTGCGCTAGCATTGCTTTTAGTGCTGTTTTATCAGCAGGTGGTTCGGCAATAAGCTGTCCCGAAAAATTCCCTAGTAACTCCTGCTTCAACACCTTTAACAAATCAGATTGTGGCTGCTCGTTGCCTTTTGCACTCTTCGCCTCATGAAAGGCGTACCACATTGCCTCTCGTTTAACTTGAGGGTCGGAAAACGCTTCATTTAACGATGATAAGACACTTTGTTTACTGACAACCTCTGCGTCTTTTAATGATTCGTACCACGCTTTAATCTCCGCCAGTTTGGCTTCTGTTTTCTCTAGCGTCTCTTTTGGAGAAACATGTGAAACTTGCTCTTGCTTGTCACTTCGCTCCATGAGTGCTTTCATCTTGTCTTCATCGCTCCGCTCATAATGGCGCGACTCCAACTGACGCAAAGATTGGTGTTGAAGACTTAGGTTACTTGAATCAATGATCATCCAAGATTCCTAATGTCCTGAGAAAAGCTCGCAGCAAATGCTTGGCTTTCTTCGCTTCCTTGTGACGCAAGTTTTACCCAGCTTTCCGCTTTGCTCAGTAAACCGGCTTTGGCAGAAGCAAGAGCCGCTAAGCTGATCAGATCTGGATAGGCATTACAAAGTGGTTCGAGTAATTGATGAGCCTCTTCATACAAGCCTTTATTCATGAGGCTCATTGCACGAATCATCGCAACGGTCTCTTCAGAACCTGAGCTTGCTTCAAGGCCATCTGCAATCGTGTTGGCTTCTTGATGACGATGCATACCTGTTGCCATCAGCGCGATTTCAGCCAGCAGTTGGCGCGTTTCTCGTTCCATGCTTTACACCTTCTGGAGAATCGACTGCATCACATCTTTAATCGCACGAGTGGTGGTCGCATTGATATTGTAAACAACAGACCATTTGTTGATCGCGTGCTGAAGCTCGGCAAGCTTTGATGGATCATCGGCATTGGTTTCTAGGTTCTTGATGGCTGCCGTCACTTCTGTGTTGGCATCTTTCGCTTGTTGTTCTAACTTAGCTTTAACATCATCAAGGTTTACACTGTTACTAGCATCGTAAAATGACATAAGACTTCCTCGTATTTTTTAGTTAGCTTCGTATGATTCAACGACCGCATGGGCGGCTGTGTAAGCTTCATACTGTTTGAGTAGCAATTGGTACTGCTGTGGTGAGCACCCTAAATCCAACTGACGTTTCACCACCGCTTGTGCTTCTAAGAGCTTGCTCTTAATCTTGTGCACTTCCGCACCGTTTGTGTCGTTATTTAAAATTTGTTCAAGATTTGTCATTGTTCGTCTCGCCTTCATATCCGAGTTCTATTGTTATCACCCGCCCGCCTTTAACCAACTCAATACCAGCAGGTGTAACACTGGATATTCGGTAGCCCTGAGGCGTTCTTGCACCGACCATATAGCGAACGTTATCGGTCAGAATCACATATGGAACCTGGCCAAAGTTAACGCTACGAAACGGGAAATCGATATTGGTGCCTTTACTCACCTTAGGTATGGATTTCAAAACTAAGTACGGTTTCTCACCATATTGTTCCCGGAAGTCTCGGGTCACACCGTAAAATCGAGTCGTTTCGATATCATCAAGCTCACCACGAACTTCGATGCGATCACCGCTGGTGACCAACTGGACTTTTTTCAGTAACTCCGCATCCGTCAATAACGCTTTTAGCGTATCCATGTAGGCACCCGCTCGCTGCAGTTCAACCTTCCACGCAATAAGACCCGGCACGTCTCGCTCCAAGATTTGTTCAACTTGGTTCCAGCGGCTTGCATCATCGATATAGCCCGTCAGCAGCAGTGTTCCGGTCTCATCGCCATTTTCGACTTTCACTTGGTGATAGCCGAGGTTGCGCAAAATAAATCGAACCCCGCGACGGATTTCTTCCATCGTTCTTAAGTCACTTTTGTAATTGATGCCCAATACATCAATTCGACCAAGCAGATCGAGTTTCTGTGTTCGGTCTTCAACATAGCCCTCTAAGACTGCTTGGCGTGCGGCGGCATTCCATTCCACACGAACGTCGCTAAGTTTGAGCTCGCCTAAGATGTTACGTACCAAAACAATGGGTTCTGCTTCTGTAACAATTTCATTGTTGTTTCCGTTAGCTTGGCTGTACCACATACCGGCAAAAATGACACTCGGGACAAAACTACAGAGCAAAGCGATGAGCGTTGTTTTTTTCCAGCTAGAGCGTTGCACAGCAACCACAGGTGTATTCTGTTGGCTAGATTCGTCGCTGACGTTACTCACAATTAACGCATCTTCCGCGTATCCCAGAGCGAACTTCACAACGCCGACCGAGACAACAGCATGGCGTGACAACTCGATACCATCACCTGCAACAGCGATGTCTTCACTGTTAATATTTGCCTCTTCGCAGCCTCGTAAAATGACCGAGTCTTGATGGCAAACGAGGGTGAAATGGTTCGCTTCGACCCCAGCATCAGACAGTACAAGATCAGCAATAAAGTCGTCACTGCCAAGCACGAGAACACCTTCAGGTAAGGTGACTTCTACTCCGGTATGCACGCCTGATAAAATACGAATTTTCCATTGCTGCATCGCGGTTAAGACTCCTCTGAAGGGCGCACACACTCACTTTGTGAGTCATCACATTCCAATACTTTCACCCGCCAACCCTTTTGCCCTGTTGGTAATTGGCACTGCGTTAATTGAGACGACTTTTTCTGTGACAATAAGTCTTGTTGATAGCGCTCGGCCTGAACCCTCGATGTGCAGCTATATACTTCCACTACCGATTTAAATTCAGCGCTATTGTTGGAGATGTTGTTAAGCCTGCCTATACTTGGTCGCAAGTCATATTCGTTGCCAATCAACACACTATCGCCAATACCATCCACAACAATTCGAGGTTCTAAAATAAACATTCGTACTGTGCGGCGCTTAGTATTGGTATTACTTCTAAACAGCGCGCCTAAATATGGGATGTCTCCTAGCAATGGCACTTTACGTAACTGATGGCTCACTTCATCTCGGTACACACCACCGATAAGTAAGCTTTGCCCTTGTTTAACCGTCGCTAAGGTGCTGATTTCAGTTTTACGAACGGAAGGAAGATCATCGACACCACCATCAGCGATCTTTGCACCGTCTTCGAGATGAAGGCTCAGGTTAATTTCAGGTCGTGCAGCAAATCTATCACCAACGATACGTGGGACAATTCTCAGTAACGTGCCATACGTGACCTCTTCCAGCGCTGCGGTTTCTTTACCAACCAGCTTGACGTAAAACGTGCTGCTGTTGTTCAGTACCGCTTCGACATTTTCCTGAGTTAACAATGTTGGCCTTGAAACCACTTGAGCACTGCCTTTGGATTCCAATAAACGAATTTGAGCCAGCAAGTAATTTAGGTTGGTTGAATCAAGCAAGGACTTAAAGTTCTGTCCACTGCCGAGCGTCACATCCCCCGAATTCACATCACCTGTTGTTTTGATATCGACAATGCGGTTGTTTCCGACAGACACTCCCGCTCGCCAATCCACTCCTAACTGACTTAAATCGTTGGCACTGATATCGACAATCGATAGCGCGACTTCAATTCTTGATTGCGGCTGGTCTAATTGCGCGACCAGTTTACGATAGAGCGGTAATCGTGCTTGAGTATCACGAACGATAATCGCATTAAGGCCCGGCTCTGCTTCAACTGTTGCGCCACCATGAACTGAGGCGGTTTTATTACTTTTTACAGGCTTATCTGGACTGGTAACTTCTTTGCTAGACGCACTCGCCACTTGCGTTTGAACACCAGACACGACCCGTTTTAACACCGATGCGATGCCCGGGACCGTAATTGTCTGATCTCGATATGCAATTTCTCTATCCGTTGCAGAAGCGTACTTCAAAGGAATTATCTCAACGAATAATTCGTCGGTTGAATTCGATTTCTGCAGCAAGCGCGTTTCCAATGCCTCCGCCGTTTGTACCACTAAGTCGACATAACGTGGAGGACCAGCAAGATAGACTAACCCTTTGCTCTCAGCAGCTCTCCAACCATAACGAGAATCCCAAACGCCGGTGGAAATTAACGTACTGCGTAGCTCTCTAGCCGTAAGTAATTCCAATTGAAGTAAACGTGAGCGAGTTTCTGTCGCCTTATAGACATGTAAGACGGCTCCATCGAAATACCACATCAAGTTGTACACTTGCGATAAGTAATCGAGGAATTCCGCCGGATCTTCAGGGGTAAAACGCCCATTCACTCGATCGTTGACTTTGTCACTAACAGAAACCGAGACACGATAATTTGCACCGAAGTTATTCAACAACTCTTTTAATGAGTCATTATCTGCATAGTAGCGGAACGATTGTTCGGGCCAGTGTAAGTCTGTTGCTTGCGCGTATCCCAAAGGAACAACACTCACTGCGCATAACAATGCCTTTGTTGCAGCACGCCTAATGTTGGGAAAGATTTTTAGCATCATGGTAACCACACTGTATGGTTGATTGTGTGATTCACGCGTTCTTGTTCCAATAATGCAATGTAACGCTCACATAGATTGACGTGCTTAGAAAGCAAAGCAGAGAACCGTTCCACCGAACAGTCCTCAACCCGTACTTTACTTTGCAAAATCAATTGCTGATCATCATTGGTTGTCAGTACGCCGCCATCCTCACGAATGGTTTTTAATGAGAGCTGCATGCAACGTTGTAACGCTTGTTCTTGTTGATAATCTAGATGCTCTTTAAACTGGAAGGGTAACGTCGCTTCCCATAAAATCCATGACGCACGTTGCTTGATGGTCAGTGATAACTGGTCAACCTCGATGTTGTAAGAACCATTTTCTGAGGCAATAAAATCCCTTACCTTTAGCGCTTCCGCTAAAGATTTCATCATCTTATCTAACATTTAACGCCCTATTTAGATCTGGCTGAGGTGATTGCAAGCCTGGCCGCACTGACCACTTTGAGTATCAAAATAGTAGTGATCGATATCACCAACAGTTTGCATGTTCTTGAACCATTGCCATACTTTCGCAACCGCATTTTGGTCGTTGTAAACCACATCGCATGCATCCCAAACTTCGTTCAGCTCAGGGGCTTCAAGTCGCACTTCCGAACACCAATTTTTCCACTCAGAAATAAATTGTTCGGTTGTAGAGGTGTACTCCGCGAACCCTTTCAGCTCGTCTAAAGACGGTTGCCACTTCTCAATTAACAAACGATGACATTCAATCACTTGCAACTGTTGTTCGCTTAACGTCCCAAGTTGCTTTTTAAGTTGATGCTGCTGGCTCTTAATAAGATCGAGTTGCTGTTGAACAAAGACGGCACTGGTGTCTTCCCCTGATAGCTTCGACCAATATTCCTTCTGAATATCGAGTTGATTGATAAGTTGTTCAACTTTAATCGAAGCATGAAGAGCACTTTGATCGACTTGTCGGTTAATCCACTCGTTGAGTGATAAATGGAAACAAAGCATCAACGTTTTTGGGACAGCCAAATTAAAGCGAAAGCCCAGACGAGAGTTGATGTAGTCCAGCCTTTGTTCGAACGTTGTGATTGTGCTGCTATCACTGAGCTGCGATCCAATTTCCAAAAATAAACGCATGGCAAACCGGTCTATCGAAGCACCAAGTTTTTGATACGTTTTAACTAACTGGCTAGCGCATAGGCTATCGACGACATTTCTATCCAACAAGCGTTGAAGTAAAGATAACTGCTCATAATTTATGACGCCTTCACTCAACAATTGTCGGTGATTGACGTGCACAACATTGAGATCCTGCGTAGGTTTCGAGGCGCTTTCATAACGAGCTCCTCTTTGTAAAACAGTCACTTTCCGCTGTGTCACTATGCTGTCTGGAAAAAGCGAACGGCGTCGCCAATGCTGCTTTTTCATTTATGTTCGTCTCCGCACCCCTTTCGAACAATCCAGAAAGAAAGAGATGTAATAATTTTTAATCGTTCGTTGTTACACGATACATAATAGAATTTACACTGGTGAGTGACTTTCAAAATTAGTCAGAAAATTTTAGTCCCAAGTCATTTCATTTCGCGATAGCCACTTGATCGTCTCCCGAACGTACGCGGCTTGGGGTCGTTCCAAAACGACGACGGTAACTCTGCGTAAAGTAAGACTGGCTGGAAAACCCTGCCTCCATCGCCACATCTACGATGCTCATCTTGCTCGTCAACAGCAGTTTATGAGCATGCAGTAGTCGACGCTCACTGATCCAGGCTCTTGGAGAAATGCCATAGTGCTCATTAAAAAGCTCTTTAAAAGTGGTTAAGCTGGCACCAAACTCCTGCGCGTAGTCTGTCAACTTCCATTCTTTTAAGTAATGCTGTTCCATAAATCGACGTAACCGTTCCGACGTACGGTTTGTTTGTTGTAACAGCAACGCATACAGTGATTCTCCTCCTTTGCTGTGTAGCAAGAGAATGAGTAGTTCTTCGTATTTTAGGCACATAATGGCATCAGGGTACGCTTGTTGCTCAAGCGTCTGCATGCTGGAAAGCACTTGTTCAACGAGTATGTTCAAACCAAAAGTAAACAAACCAGAACAAACTTTGTCTACCTTAGGCAGCATCATCAAGAGATCACTGTGTTTTTGCAGCAACTGACTAACGAGTTCATTGTCGTAGGCAATAATCGACGCTTTGTATGCCCCATCTAGCGGAGAGTACTCTAACAAGTAATCTCCTTGGGATAGAAATACCCCATTTTCTGCAGCAACATCGATTGTGCAATCACCTGTTTGAACTCGAAGCTGACCATTGTGAACGACAACAATGTGAGACTGGTCTGAGTGAAATACTTCGTCAGATTTTTCATAGCAGGAAAAACTACGAATTTTTCGTGAACTCGAGTCGACCCTTTCTGAGTTTAGTTGGCCTGACACATCCATTTTCTACCCTTCATTATTTTGAGTTTCTCAGTGCAAATGTTGAGAAACTTTCAAAGCACTACTTTGATTGTTGTTATTTCTAAGTACTGCTGTATGAATTAAAGAAGCAAAGAAAAGAGCATAGAAGTTCTATCACTTACCATACCCCCCGAATAATTAGCGAATAACCCAAGCATTACCTTTACCTAAAGGTAAAAGTTTGACTTAGTAAATTTCTGCTGTCCGTCTTTATTATTTTTATCAGATAGCGTTTATCATTAGCCAAAACTTAAATATCATTTCGTTATTTAAGTTTGGTTGTTTTGTTATACATTAGAATACAATTAAATAGATTTCGGCATCGTTTCTAGAACAAAATTAAATTTCCAAAATCATAAAAATGTATGTTTTATAGCCTAAAACGCCAAGCCAACGTGTTCAAGGAGCGAGATATAATCATAAAAAATACTGTTTTTGCAACAAGTATGAGTCTAAAAAACAACTGACCCGATGACTTCAAAGTCATGTAATTAATGTTTATAAAAGACAACAAATCTTTCACAACAGGAAAGATATAGTCTTTATTTTTATAAATTAGAAAATTCTAATAAAAATGTAGTACTTAAAATTTTATCTGTTTATTTTTGGAACAAGAATCAAGTTTTCTTGTTTATTTCCCTCAAAAAATAAATAGTTCTTTTCTTTTTCCGCAACGAGATCACCGTTTGAATAAAGCTTTCCAATAATCTTCATTTTTCCTTCACCAGCTTGAATTGGTGCAATTAAAAACGAATACTGCACAGGCAACTGAACACCTTGGTAGCTCTGAGATGCCGATTTAAAGCATTGATTATCAATAATTTTACATATTTCCACTTCAAGAGAAGTAATCGAAGGTGGAAAGTAGCCGTCGACAGAAACCCAACCATAGACTGATGCCTGACTCTGTGTATCAAAGCCATCCACCCCATTAACGGACACAGTCTGACTGCACCCACTCAGTATGAATAACCCAATAAACCCAGCCCATATAGAATTGTTCATTATGACCCCATAAACTTATTTTATATAATCTAGCTCATTTGAAATTCACACAATTCTTTATGTAAAAATATAAAAGATCAACTTATATTTATACTACAAGCGGACAATAAATCGCACTTTTCAACAACACGTAGTTAACATGGACTGTAATTTCAAAAGCAGTTTCTGCTCACTTTCATTCCTTCCTTAATTGAAGTTTATTAGAGAAAAATGATATTCATATATCTCACTGCCATCGAGATATGCATCTGAACACATTTAATTTTGCCTTTCTATTTCTCTCAACACATTTAAAAGCCAAAATATAATAACAACCGACTAATATTGATAAACATGAAGAGATACATCTAATATTTTCCTTGATAAAATTTCAAAAGGGACTATTCCTATGTCAGCACGCCAAACTATCGATGAGATTTTGCTAAAGTTTGCTCATCAAATAGGCTTGCCTGCACTGCATCTAACGGAAAATGAAGTAAGCTTAGCCTTTGATGATAATCTAAGGGTGCATATCATCTTTCATCCTGAATCGACAACTCTGCAGCTCGAAGCTGAGATTGTTGGCCTTCAAATTGTAAATTCCGATCTCTATCGCTCTTTCTTGGCCTTTAATTATCACTGGCCTGAGCACCAGTTATTTTTTAGTTTGGATAACCACCGACATGTCCTATGTTTAAACCGACTCATTAACATTAGGCGACTGGATTACGAATATTTTGAAACAGCTTTAGCAGAATTGCTGACGCACAGCGAGTCGTGGGAAGCGTTATTGTCTTCTCATGTAACCATTGATGAGGCACCACCGATGCCACAAACTTTAGACTTGAGAGTTTAGGTGTCTTTATGTCCAATGACATCCAATCCACATACACCAATTCATCGGTTCATGACGTTCAACAAGCGCAGCAAAGTGATGCAGTGCCGCAAGGAACGTTTCATGGCCGTAAAGTCACCCTACTCTCCTCATCAGAAAGCAGTATGACGCGAACAAGCTCTAAAAGAGAGCTTGGTGAATGTTTAAATCAATTTGCCAGTCTCGAATCTTGCAATCGCGTTTTGGACTTTGATCCGCAACTCAATATTGACAAGCAAAACGCCGCCGTAGAAAAGCTTATGGAACGAAAAGTGGCGATAATTCAACGTTCCTGATATCACAATATAAGTAGGTTAAACATCTAAGTTAACCTTCAGCCGACAAGCTCACGCTAATAAAAAACCCCGAAGATTCGGGGTTTTGATTCATACTGCTTTTTCTTTATTAATTACTTAGTTTCACTAGAAGAAGCCTAACGGGTCGATGCTGTAGCTAATCAGCAAGTTCTTAGTATTCTGGTAGTGATCCAGCATCATCTTGTGCGTTTCGCGCCCGATACCCGATTTTTTGTAACCACCGAACGCTGCGTGTGCAGGGTAAGCGTGGTAACAGTTAATCCAGATCCGGCCAGCTTCAATATTACGGCCCATACGATATGCAACGTTCGCATCACGTGTCCAAACACCTGCGCCTAAGCCATATTCAGTGTCGTTTGCGATTTCCAACGCTTCAGCCTCATCTTTGAATTTGGTGATAGCGATCACTGGGCCAAAAATTTCTTCTTGGAAGATTCGCATCTTGTTGTGGCCTTCCAACATGGTTGGCTGAATGTAGTACCCCTGGTTGATAGACTCTGGCTGTTCTGACACTCCACCACCAAAGACCACTTTTGCGCCTTCTTCACGGCCGATTTCCAGGTAACTTAAAATCTTATCAAACTGTTCTTGAGAAGCCTGAGCACCAACTTGAGTATCGGTATCGAGCGGATTACCTTGTTTAATCAGCTGTGCACGTTCCGTCAGTTTCTCTACAAACTTGTCATAAATCGCTTCATGAACCAGTACGCGAGATGGACAAGTACAAACTTCACCTTGGTTGAAGAAACCAAGTAACGTACCTTCGATACACTTATCAAGATACTCATCTTCGTAATCGAAGATATCTGAGAAGTAGATGTTTGGAGATTTACCACCTAACTCAACTGTCGATGGGATCAAGTTGTCTGCTGCACATTTCAGAATGTGGTTGCCAACTTGCGTAGACCCGGTAAACGCGAGTTTCGCAATGCGGTTGCTGGTTGCTAATGCTTGACCCGCTTCAGAACCATATCCGTTTACAACGTTGATGACACCAGGAGGAAGAAGGTCACCGATTTTTTCCATCAGAACCAGAATGGATGTTGGGGTTTGCTCTGCTGGCTTCAATACCACACAGCAACCCGCCGCTAGTGCCGGTGCTAGTTTCCAAGCCGCCATCAACATTGGGAAGTTCCACGGAATAATTTGACCAACCACACCAATCGGTTCTGGGAAGTGGTAGCTTGCGGTGTGCTCATCCAGTTCTGCCGCACTGCCTTCTTGTGCGCGAATACAGCCAGCGAAGTAACGGAAGTGATCCACTACTAAAGGTAAATCTGCCGCCAAGGTTTCGCGAACTGGTTTGCCGTTTTCCCAAGTTTCTGCAACAGCAAGCTCTTCTAGATGCTGCTCAATACGGTCAGCAATTTTCAGCAAGATGTTCGAACGTTCTGTCACGCTGGTTTTGGCCCATTTTGCTCTGATGTTGTGCGCGGCATCCAGTGCTAAATTAATATCTTCCTCGCCAGAGCGAGCAACTTTACAATACGCTTGTCCGTTGATTGGTGAGATATTGTCAAAGTACTCACCACCCGTTGGTTTTACCCATTCCCCACCGATAAAGTTATCGTAATGCGATTTAAAGTTAACAATGGCATTTTCACTACCTGGCTGTGCATAGATCATAACTCTTCCTTTTGTTTCTCGTTCAATGTGTTATTGCAGTGTCGTATCGCACTGTTCACAAAGAGCATTACGCAAGTCACACGCCAACTACGCCACACTTGTTGTTAATTAAATGTAAAACTATGATTACCAAGCGATAACAAACCAAGTGAGCGATGTTTGAGCGGATGTATGGTGTGAACACCAATGTTCAAGTGTTCCAAAATGGCACACCCTCACTGTGACAAAATGGTACAGTCATGGAACTTCAACATATTAGCGATAACAATTGGCTTTCAACTTCATGGGTCAGAAGTGAACAAGCGGGTTTAAAACAGCGTCGACGCCCTGAAGATATTCGAGTAACGCCAGCAACGCTCCAAGATAGGCGTCACCAACTCAATTTTTTGCTAGAGGCAGTTACTCAATTTGCACTCCCTTTGTTTAATCAGCTATTTGCTCATAGCGACAGTCGCTTAATTTTGACGGATTCAGATGGTGTCATCATCGGCAGTTGGGGACAGCCTAGATTTCGTGAGAAGTTGACGGAAATCTCGCTAAGCTCTGGAGCATGCTGGCAAGAAAAGGTCAAAGGCACCAACGCTATTGGTACAGCCTTGGTTGAAGCAAAGCCCGTTTCTGTTATTGGTGATCAGCACTTTATCCAACACCATCGTTTTATTAGCTGTTCGGCTAATCCTATTTTCGATCATCTTGGTAACCTCATTGGCGTATTAGATATTACGAGCGAGCAAAAGAGACATGACTTCTCAACGCAAGTACTAGTACAAAACATGGTCCAGCAAGTGGAGAATCAACTACTTAACTTGATTCCACAAGGGCATATTCGTGTGGATTTAGCGTGCGAAAAAGGTTTACTGAATAGTGGTTGGCAAGGAATTATCATTGCAAATGAAGACGGACAAGTTTTGGCTCACAATCAAGTAGCCTCTCAACTTTTTGCGCAAAAAAGTATCATTGGGCAATCCTTAGACGACATTCTATCCACTCGGGGAAATGAGCACCCTTTCGTTTTCAAAACAAAACCGCTTACCGATAAAGATAGCAAGGTCAAGTCTCGTGCTGTAGCGGCGTCCAATGATCTTCATTATGGCGACTCCGCTGTTGAGCACTGTTGGCAGCAAGCCAATCGCGTCATCGATAAAGACATCAGTTTGTTGATTCTCGGAGAGACTGGTGTTGGCAAAAACGAGTTTGTGAAAGCGCTCCATAAAAACAGCCAGAGAAAAACGGGACCGTTGGTTTCCGTCAACTGCGGAGCGCTACCAAAAGATCTGGTTGAATCTGAATTGTTTGGCTACGTAGCCGGTGCCTTTACTGGCGCAAACAGCAAAGGCTATCAGGGAAAAATTCGCCAAGCGCACAAAGGGATTTTGTTTCTGGATGAAATCGCGGATTTACCCTTGGAAGCTCAAAGCCGATTGCTCCATGTATTGCAAGATAAAACCGTGCTTCCCGTGGGTTCCAACCAAAGCATTCAAGTCGATACGCAAATCATTGCAGCCACGCATAAAGATCTGGAACATTTGGTCAGCGAAGGATTGTTCCGCCAAGATTTGTATTATCGCCTTAATGGCTTGATCATTGAGCTACCTCGCTTTGAGGAGCGTGAAGATAAACGACAACTGATTGAGAACATTCATCGGCGTCACGCCGAATCTGAACAACAGCTTTGCCCTCACCTACTTTCTCTGATGCTGTCTTACTCATGGCCAGGAAATTTGCGTGAACTCGATAGTTTAATCAAAGTATCCGCCTTAATGGCGCAAGGTGAAGAAATATTGGAACTCACACACGTCCCAGCCCACCTAAGTAAGAAACTCAGCCAAGCTCAAGAAGGAGTAGTATCCGCTGAACCAACTTCAGAACTGCGTGCAACCGTCGAAGATAAGTTGCTCAAAACATATCAAGCCAACCGGGGGAACATTAGCAAAACGTCTCGTATGCTTGGTGTGAGCCGAAATACCATTTACAGAAAATTGAAAAGCCTTGGCATATTAAGTTAATTCTACGACCTCAGATACAAAAAGAGCACCGTTGCGGTGCTCTTTCTCTTTGAAACCTAGCTTACAGGCCGCCTTGTTGTTGTGCCTGTTTTACTAATGCCTGACGTTGAGTTTCCTTCTCAGAGATCACTTGATTGTCCTTGTGCATTTCCTGTTCCAATTCTGCTGGAATGAAAACAAAGTACTTGTTAAGAGTCATCTTAGAACCTCAATTTGCTGTGTTAATTACCTTCTTGGTCGACGTAAACAAAACCAGAAAAACATGTTTTACTGGATCCTTGTTGCTAGTTTCAAAAAATAAAGGATGTTCATATAATAAACATCCTCCATGTGGGCGCTAATTATAGGCGTAGTTTAAAGGCTTACCTAGCACTCTTTTTCACCTTTTGTGCAATCTGAGTTTCGATCGAAAAACGGATTTAATTGCCCGTAATTACTAAGGTATTGTTAAAAAGAGAAAAAAGCTTTTACTGTAACTGACGACAGGGATGAGCTTACGAGTGTAGGTTCACTTGCAATTGTGTATCGTAGAGTTCGAATACGATAATAATAACGCTACATGCCCTTAATCTGCGTAGTTAAAAACTTTGAAGTGATAGACAACCGAAGTCATATCTGTGCAACTCAGTTTAACGATTTGTCTACCGGTTCAATATTTCACCTTTTTTGAGAAATCTTTAGCCACTTTTTTGTGTGAAACGCCCCAAAAGAGCAGACAATTAAAAGTGTGGCATATGACCACAATTGTCTATCCCCACTTAGCTTCGGGAGGCGTTTATGAAAAGTAACAAACTTGGCCATGTGATGTCTTTCAGCAGGATGTTTTCCTTCATTGCATTCTTGACGGCCACATTCGCATGGATTCTCAGCATGTACGCCCTATTTACTGTTTCTTTAGTGGCTCTTGTGGTCAGTGCAATTCTCTACCTAAAAGACAGGTTTTATCAAAACAAGAAAACGACCACTGAAAAGAGCGCCTAGGCGCTCTTTTCTATTGGATGTCATTTCCGTGTGACTTGATATAGTTATCAATCCGTTCGAGTTCGTGAAAATAACCATACATACCAATACGATTAATTTCTGGTTCTATACAGTATTTTTCTTCTTTTACCATAGCTTCTACAAACATTCCGCTTGATGCAATTGTGAAAGGTGGACACGCTGAGTAACCATTATTTTCTGCAATATATTTCAATCGCCCAAATTCAAAAACTTGACCTGGAATAGCAACGATAAGGGACAAGACAACTGTTATAGTTATCACTTTAATCGGCACTTTGACTAACTGAGTCATTCGATCAAATAAAATATAGACCAATAATGTAGGGCACAAGAGTAAGCTTGCGATACTTAAAACATATGACGCATCAATGTAGACCACTTGAAAACCACTACTGAGCTGAAGCGGTAGAGATTCGAAAACGAAATGATGATAAAGGCGATAGATGGAGTAAGTAATCAGTAATATGAACATAAGCAACACGAAAGCTGTGTGAAATGGATGCTTCTGTTGTGTCATTTCTATTACCTTATAGTTGAGGAGACGGCAGAGAGCGGCTTAGCTTCACTCTTCGAAGAGAAATATTAAACTGCTAGCAAATGCATGCTCTCCCATTTCTGAGAAGTGCGTGACGAATCAACGTTTAATGTAACTTTTAAATCTACCAATATCTTACAGACACAAAAAAGGATGCCACTTGGGCATCCCTTTATATCTTTATATTTAGTCGGTTTACTTAAAACGATTACACGTCGTAAGTTGTAGACGCTGTGTCGCCGCCTGTACCAGTCCAGTTAGTGTGGAAGAATTCACCACGTGGACGGTCAATACGCTCATAAGTGTGAGCACCGAAGTAGTCACGTTGAGCTTGAAGCAGGTTCGCTGGTAGACGAGCTGTTGTGTAACCGTCTAGGAAAGATAGCGCAGAAATCGTACATGGCATTGGGATACCAGACTCTAGAGACTTCGCTGCTACTTTACGCCATGCTGCTAGGCTGCCTTGTAGGATATTTTTGAAGTACTCATCAGAACCTAGGAATGCGATGTCTGGGTTCGCTTCGTACGCATCACGGATGTTGCCTAGGAACGCAGAGCGGATGATACAACCACCACGCCACATTAGGGCTACGTTACCGTAGTTTAGGTCCCAACCGTTCTCGTTCGATGCTTCGCGCATTAGCATGAAGCCTTGAGCGTAAGAGATGATCTTAGAAGCTAGTAGCGCTTGACGTAGTGCATCAACCCACTCTTGCTTGTCGCCTTCAACAGGAGTGATTGTCTTACCGAATAGAGATTCAGCTTCAACACGTTGGTCTTTCAGTGCAGATAGACAACGAGAGAATACAGACTCAGAGATAAGTGTTAGTGGAATACCTAGGTCTAGTGCGTTAATACCAGTCCATTTACCAGTACCTTTTTGGCCTGCTGTGTCTAGGATCTTCTCAACGAGAGGCTCACCGTCTTCATCTTTGTAGCCAAGGATGTCAGCCGTGATTTCAACAAGGTAGCTGTCTAGTTCAGTCTTGTTCCAATCAGCGAATACTGCTTGCATCTCGTCTGCAGACATACCAAGACCGTCTTTCATGAACTGGTAAGCTTCTGTGATAAGCTGCATGTCACCGTATTCGATACCGTTGTGTACCATCTTAACGAAGTGACCAGCACCGTCGTTACCAACCCAGTCACAACATGGCTCACCAGCGTCAGTTTTCGCAGCGATACCTTGGAAGATAGGCTTAACCGCTTCCCATGCTTCAGCAGCACCGCCAGGCATGATAGATGGACCGAAGCGCGCACCTTCTTCACCACCAGATACACCAGTACCGATGAAGTGGATACCTTTTTCACGTAGTGCAGCAACACGACGGTTTGTATCTGGGTAGTTAGTGTTACCACCGTCAATAATGATGTCGCCTTTGTCTAGCAGAGGTACTAGCGCTTCGATGAACTTGTCTACAACGTCACCAGCGCGAACCATCAACATTACTTTACGCGGCGTTTCTAGCTTCTCTACTAGTTCTTCTAGAGAGTATGCACCGATGATGTTCGTGCCTTTTGCTGGACCTTCCAGGAACTCGTCTACTTTAGCAGCAGTACGGTTGTGAGCAACCACTTTAAAGCCGTGATCATTCATGTTTAGGATAAGGTTTTGACCCATTACTGCTAGGCCAATTACACCGATATCACCTTTCATTGTTTCTCTCCAATTTTATTTCATCGACGAGCAGCGTCTTAAGCAATTTTTGCTGCCGCGTCTAAATCTAAATACCATTCCGTTAGGCCCGATTTCGCTTGAATCTTAGCCGCTGGGTATGGCAGTGCGTGTGCTGGTGAACTGTTAATTTCTTCAACAATGTCCGCTTTTCCTGCACCAAGCACTAAGTAACTAATGCGTTTCGCTGCTTCTAATACGCGTGCGGTTTTCGACACACGAAGTTGGCCCGATTCAGGATGCGACGCCACAAGAGATAGGTTCGCATCATCATAATTCGTTTGGCCAGGGAACAGAGAAGCTGTATGACCATCTGCACCAACGCCTAATAAGATCCAGTCAAACACAGGTGTGCCGTTTTCATTCGGGATTACCTCTGCCATCTCTTTTGCAAAGCGCTCGGCTTCTGCTTTAGGCTCATCTTCGCCACGGATGCGGTGAATGTTTTCTGCAGGAATATTTACTTGGCTAAACAACAACGTGTTCGCTTCACCGTAGTTGCTTTCTGCGTCGTCAGGGGCAACACAACGTTCGTCACCCCACCAAAAGTGGAGGTTTTCCCATTGAATGGAGGTTGCGTAAGCCTCTGAAGCCAGTAGTTTAAACAGCATTTTAGGAGTGCTGCCGCCAGAAAGAGAGATGTGAACAGGTCTGCCCATTTCGCTAAACGCTTTCATATCGTTAGCTAGGCTTTCAACTACCTGTTCTGCTGTTTGGTAGATCTTATGGTTGATCATAGTTCACAGTAATCCGTATCTGTTAAGTTTTTACATGGGAAACGCCAAGCACGGCCATCACGCTGTAACAAGTCATCTGACTCTTTAGGTCCCCAAGTGCCGCATGCGTACCCGAAGAGGGATTGTGGATCTTGCTTAAAATCTAAGATTGGCTGTACGTATTGCCAGCACGCTTCCACCGCATCACTACGTGCAAATAGCGTAGCATCACCATTCAAAGCATCAAGTAGAAGACGCTCGTATGCCGTTAGCATTTGCGTTTCTTGCAGGTCAGCGTAATGGAAGTTCATTTTCACTTCCTTCGCTTCAAAGCCTGCGCCTGGCTCTTTCAAGCCAAAGCTCATTTGAATGCCTTCGTCTGGTTGAATACGAATGATCAGCTTGTTTTCTGGTGCGTTTTGACCAAACACAGGATGCGGTGTTTGTTTAAAGTGGATAACCACCTCAGTAACGCGTGTTGGAAGACGCTTACCAGTACGCACGTAAAATGGCACGCCATTCCAACGCCAGTTGTTGATGTACGCTTTCAAACCGATGTAAGTCTCTGTACGAGAATCGTCTGCAACTCCCGGCTCTTCACGGTAGCCGCGTAGGCTTTGCCCACGAACTTCAGACGCCGTGTATTGGCCTAATACTAGGTCATTGCGCAGAGCGTTTTCGTCTAATGGCTTTAAGCATTGAAGCACTTTTACCACTTCATCGCGCATCGAGTCTGCATTGATTTGCGCTGGTGGTTCCATACCTACCATTGCTAATACTTGTAGCAAGTGGTTTTGGAACATGTCGCGCACAGCGCCAGAGTTGTCGTAGTAACCACCACGCTCCTCTACGCCAAGGAATTCTGCGCCTGTGATTTCAACGTAATCAATGAAGTTACGGTTCCAAAGCGGCTCAAACATCGCATTAGAGAAACGAAGCACAAGCAGGTTTTGTACCGTTTCTTTACCTAAGTAATGGTCAATTCGGTAGATTTGATGCTCTTGGAAGTGCTCGTGAATTTCTTTGTCCAGAATACGCGCCGATTCAAGATCATAGCCGAATGGTTTCTCAATGATCAGGCGTTTCCAGCCATCCTCTTCACTGTTAAGACCATGTGCTGCAAGACTTGCAGGGATCACACTGTATAAACTTGGTGGGGTTGCTAAGTAAAAAAGCGTATTGCGTTGCTCGAATTGATATTCGTCCGCAAGTTGGTCTAAGCGAGAAGATAGCTTACCGTAATCTTGTGTGTCAGAAGTATTAATTGCTTGGTAGTGCAGATGGTTAATAAATGCATCAAGCGTTTCTGGCTCAGTCTTTTCCATTTCCTGAAGCGATTTTTTCAGCTTCGCGCGGTAAGACTCATCACTGTATTCAGTGCGACTTACACCCAGAATGGCAAAATTCTCTGGAAGCTGCTTGTTCGCGTAGAGGTGGTATAAAGCAGGAATGAGCTTACGGTACGTAAGGTCACCTGAAGCACCAAAAATAACGATGCTGCTGTTTTCTGGTATTACCATCATCTTTCCCTTAAAAACGAGGTACTTATTGTGTGCCCGGATACGGCTAGAGAATGAGCCAACCCTATCAATGGCACCTCAAAATAGAAAATTGGTCTTACCTATTACGTTGATAGGTAAAGTCTATGGGCCCAAAGAACCTCAAGAAGTTGCATTTCCGATTCTTGAAAACACGACGTATTGAGGTCATTTAAGTCACTTATGTCTCAAAAGTACACACTGTACTCGCTGGAGGAGAGTCCGACACGGGGCAATATTGTCTACGACTATTTGATTTACATCAACACTTGCCAGTGCAAACGTTTAAATAAGTTGCACAAAACGTCATAAGCGATTGTATTTTATTGATAAAAAAAGTTTCATCTGAACGCTCCAAAATTTAAGCAAAAACTCTAATATGGGCAATAATTACTCATCCTTGCAATCCATTACAGTTTTATCGTGATCTGTGTTACTTACTTTTTATTTCATCATCCTATTGATAATGATACTCAATTAAAGATAATGAAATCACTATTAATGTGAAAGTAGAACGCCATGAAATCAAGCGCCATTAACCCACATCCCATAAACCGAATACAATCGGTGCTTGACTACATTCACACTAACTTAGACAGCACTCTGAGCGTAGATGAAATATCAAAAGCAAGTTGTTGGTCGCGCTGGCAACTGCAACGCGTATTTCAACAACACACTGGCGTATCCGTCGCTCACTATATCAGAGAGCTTAAACTTAGCCTTGCGGCTGAGCGCTTAATCCATACTTCTGACCGCTCGTTAGATATAGCGATAGAAATGGGATTTACATCTGAGCACGCATTTAGCCGAGCGTTCAGGAATATGTTTTCAAAAAGCCCCCGCGAATATCGAAAAACGCAACAACTCTCCGGGTTGAGGCAACCTTTGACGCTGCGTAAGACACCAGAAGAAGAGAAAAAACATCAGCGCTTTATTGAAGTTCGAATAGAAACAAAACCGGCTTTTGAACTTGCTGGTTATCATGAACCTATTCACGGATTGTTTTCCGCTACGCCCGATTTCCAATCCAAAGTACCGTCACTTTGGTCACGTCTTTATTCATCTGAAAACCTTAATAATTCGGAAAGTACTTACTTTGGCGTGATTGATGTGACGCAAGCGTATTCAAACAACCAACAACTTGAGTACTGGGCAGGTTATGAGTGTGGTCCAACAGCAAACGCATCAAGATCAACGAACTCTTCCAACTCGGGGTTAGACCTCTTGGCTGTTCCTGAGCAAACCTACGCCGTCATTACACACATAGGCAAAGCATCAGAGCTCGCCTCAACGCTGGAATGGTTTATTTTACATTGGCTACCCTACTCTAATTATCATGCTATCGATGGTTATGAGTTAGAGCTTTATCCAGAAGGTTATGATGTTGATAGCGAACAAGCACAAATGCAGTATTGGATTCCTGTCGAGCCAAACGACTCGCTATCTTTAAAACCTAAGAACAGAAGAATAAGTTCCAAAGATTAGTGTTTTGCACCAAATTGTTAACTTTTCCTATTTCTTTGAATATAGAATACAAATAACAATCATTATCAATAAATAGAAAAAGTAGTGGAATTTATAAATATGGAAAGTCCGATTCGATTTCATCGTTCAGCGGTTGCTATCGTCGTATCCGCATTGCTCGCTGGCCACGCCAATGCGACTGAGAGCGTATCCCAACACGAAACGATTACGGTGCTAGGAGAAACATACCGAAACACCGCAACTAAAACCGTTTTAGAACCGGAGGAAACACCGCAAGCGATCACGGTAATCACTAAAGATGACATGGACCTGCGCGGCGTAAACTCGGTGAGCGAAGCATTGCGTTACGCGCCTGGCGTAAATACAGAATTGCGTGGCGGTGCCGTTTCCCGACTTGACCTATTCAATATTCGTGGTTTTATTAACTACACCAACTTTTATGATGGTCTTCCTTTGCTGTACAACGGTTGGAACCTTCAACCTCAGGTCGATTCCGTTGCTCTTGAGCAAATCGAGGTTTTTAAAGGGCCAACGTCTGTTCTTTACGGCAATATTCCACCAGGAGGTATGGTCAACATTATCGCCAAGGCGCCTCAGTCAACACCCTCGCACTCTGTCTCGATTAGTACTGGGACTAACAGCCTAAAAGAACTGACGTTCGACACCACAGGACAAATTGGTGATTCTAATGTTGATTACCGTATCGTCGGCCTGGCAAAACAGCGAGATGGTCAAGCCGATACGTCTGAAGACGAACGTTATGTACTCGCCCCATCTTTCAATTGGCAAGCGACAGAAAGCACATTAGTGAACGTGAATGTTTACTATCAAAATGATCCATCAGCAGGTATCTACACGACTGTGCCTGCATCTGGCTCAGTGATTAAAAACCCACTTGGCTCGATGTCACCAAGCACTTATTTGGGGGATGAGGACTGGAACACTTACGAACGCGAAGTTCTGATGATGGGTTACAAAGTCCAACACGACTTTAACAACAATTGGCAATTTCTACAGAATGCCCGCTACATGACCGCCGATGCCTATCAGGAAAACACATATAACGGTGCACTTGAAGCGGATAACCGTACCGTTGGTCGAAATGCCTATTTAACCGATGAAAAGTCCAAATCCTTTGTGATTGACAACCAACTATCTGGCTACGTTAAAACAGGAAATTTTGAACATAACTTATTGTTCGGGCTTGATTATCAGTATCTAGATTCAGATGTAAAATACAAAGACACGCTTGGGTATTCGCTAACTCAGGACATTTTTAATCCTGACCACAACAGCATTGATCGTAATGCACTGAATTTCCAATACAAACAAAACTTGGATATCAAAACGAAGCAGATTGGCGTTTATTTCCAAGATCAAGTTCGTTACGACCAACTTGTAATGATTGCAGGTCTTCGTTGGGATAAATACGATTCAAATACAGACGCCGTTAGCGATTATCTAGGAGCAGTATCCAACAGCAAGGAAGAGTTAGACGATACCAACGTATCTTTCCGAGTCGGTGGTTTGTATGAGCTAGACTTTGGTCTCTCGCCATATCTTACTTACTCGGAAAGTTTTGAGCCAATTGCGGGTGCCGACTCTTCTGGTAAAGCATTTGAGCCATCAACCGGTCATCAATGGGAGTTAGGCTTTAAATACGCCCCATTATCTGGTGATATCTCAGGTAACTTAGCACTCTTCCATATTACGAAGAAAAACGCGATCTTGACCGATCCGAATAATCCTTATGCACCGAACTATCAAGCGGGCGAAGTGGTATCACAAGGTATTGAACTTGAGGCAAAATGGCAAGCCACAGCACAAGCTGATTTCACTCTAGGCTATACATATACCGATATGGAGATTACCGAGGACAGTTATTACAACCAAGAAGGTAAAACGCCGGTTTGGGTACCTGAGCAAACGGCCTCTCTATGGGCAAATTACTTCTTTGAAGGAAATCTTTCAGGCCTTCGTACCAGTGCTGGCGTTCGCTATGTCGGAGAAGCACAAATTGATGCACAGAATAGTCAAAAAGTACCGGACTACACCTTGTTTGATTTGGCAGCAAGTTACGATTTCTCAACGGTATCTGAATCAATGAAAGGGGCTAGCGTCACGCTTTCTGCAAGCAATCTATTCGATAAAGAATACTATTCTTGTTACGACAAAAATAACTGTTGGTTTGGCGCTGAGCGCTCTATCGAAGCGAAGTTAGAATACAACTTCTAACCTCTTAGAGCGGAACAGCCGTAATTTGTAAAGCGATGGTTTCTACAATAAGCCATCGCTTTTTATTTTGCATAGAGCATCAATATAAACGCTACCGTGTCACTTTTTTATAGCACCTTTCCGGCCTACCTACCGACCCATAGTTTAAATCAGCCTCTAGTTCACCAGTGCTGATCAGATACTCCAAATAGCGCCTCGCCGTTGTTCGGCTCGCGCCGATCTTTTCGCCTGCCTCATCAGCGGTCAGCGCACTGCCATTTGGGAACAACTCTCTGATCTTGTCTAGGGTTACACCATCAATCCCTTTTGGTAATCGGTTCGGCAAGTTGTCTTGATTGGCATGAGACTGCAGCATTTTATCAACGAGGTTCTGATCCAAACTCTCCACGATGTCTAGTTGTTGGCGTTGGGACACATACTTTTTCAGTGCGGCATCTAAGCGTGGAAACATCACGGGTTTTAACAGGTAATCGACAACGCCACCCCTCATCGCCTGTTGTAATGTATCGACATCCCTTGCGGCTGTAATCAAAATGACATCACACGTTTGGTTACTTGCACGCAGTGTATTTAGTATCTCAAGCCCTGTGCCATCGGGAAGATAGACATCCATCAATAGTAAATCTGGCTTAAGAATGTCGAGTTGCATTTCTGCTTCCATTCTCGTGGTCGCAATTCCAACCACTTCCAAACCTGTCAGTTGGCTTAAGTATTTGTGGTGCAGCTCAGCAATAGCCAGATCATCTTCAATGATCATTACGCGAGTCGCCATACTCATAATTGTTCTTCCTTGGGTAAGTACACCGTTATTCTTGTCCCATAATTTGTATTGGGTATCATCTCAACATGGCCGTGATATCGAGTAGCAAGCTGATTGACAAGGTGTAACCCAACACCTCGATTTTGGCGAGATTTCGTCGAAACGCCTTTTGTAAATAATGTTTGTGGATCCATTGTTTTTGGGAGGCCACAGCCATGATCTATCACCTCAAGTATCACTTCATTTCCGTAATCGCTAACGGACACATCAATGTTTCTGCGTTCTGACGCAACATTTGATTCATCGCGAATTGAAGTTAACGTGGCATCGAAAGCGTTATCAATCAAATTACCCAAAATTGTGACTAGGTCTTCCGAATTTAGCCACTCAGGCAGGGGCTCCAGACGACTGCCTTTCTCAACCACCAGTTGTAAGCCTAACTCGCGAGCACGTTCAGTTTTTCCAAGCAACATACCTGCAATTAGCGGGTCTTTAACGGTATCTCTTAAAAACTCAATCATTGCCTGATAGTGTGCGGTTTCTTGTCCAATTAACTTTTGCACCGCATCAAGTTCACCCATTTGTACTAGCCCACTAATGGTGTTGAGCTTATTGCGATGCTCATGGGTCTGCGAACGTAACAAATCTGCATATTCCTTGGTTTGTGATAGCTGCTCGGTTAGATCATTGATTTCATCCCTTAAACGGAAACTCGATACCGCCCCCACGATTTTTCCATCAACATAAATTGGAGAGCGATTTGCAATCAGGCGCTTATGATTAAGGAATATCTCAATATCATGATCTTCCTGCCCGCTTTCTAACACTGTATATAGATCGCTATCACGCAGCGTGTCAGTCAAAGGTTTATTGAGCGCTGATTCTCTATCAATACCGAGAATCTGGCAGGCACTACGATTTATCGAGCGAAGTATCCCTTGGGCATCAATGCTTAACACGCCCTCTTTGATGGTGCTCATCGTCACTTCTAATTCGCCGTACAACCGCCCTATCTCTTCAGGCTCAAAGCCTAAAATGGCGCGCTGAAACTTTCTCGACGCATAATTGGATACAATGGCATTAGCGACGACAACTACGATGACCATTAAAATCAAAAAGGCCAAAAATGGTTCGATGCGGTCTTGCAGTCGGTCGAGCAAATAGCCAACCGAAACCACACCAATGATGTTCCCTTGCTCGTCAAAAATCGCAGCTTTACCACGAACTGAATAACCTAACGAGCCCTGTGCCGTCGAAACATAAGACAACCCCTGTTCTAGCGCTCGACGATTGTCGCCACCTCTCATTGGCTTGCCCAACCGCTCATCAACAGGGTGGATTAAGCGTACTCCCTTATGGTCGCCAATAACGATGAATGCAGCACCTATGGCTTCGGTTAATTCTCTAAAGCGAAGTTGGTATGGCTGGGGGTTTTGGGTTTCGATCATTTCACGAACAACCGCTGAGTCCGCTAAAAAACGGGCAACACCCAGTGCTTTTTCTCCCATTTCTTGCTCTTGATTGATTTTGAGATAAGTGAAACCCGCGGCGACGAGCAATAACAGCTCTATCAACCCCGATAGCGTCATGATAATGAGCATCCGCTTACGAAAGCTGATGGTTTTCCAACTCATTGATACATCCTTGTGATTCACTCTTGAGCGTAACGTTAACACTCAGTTAACAGCATGACGTTGTCGCGGTGATAAATCTGTGAGGAAGGCAAGCAAACCGCAGAGTTTACGGTTAATTAATCGACGAGCTGAAACATAAAATTACAACCATTCACCAAATTTAGCATTCCTCTCTGATACTCAATTCCATACATAAATTGCCCTTAAAATCATGATCGCGATCACATCGATTTTAGCGGTTTTTGAGGCGTTTTTAGACTTTACAACGTATAATTTTTAATCAACGAAACCAATGAGAGTTTCGGTTTGAAAGCAGTGAAGCTGGAAGTCTATTAAAAGCTCAACATTGATGTCAGTGATTTGGACACAAATAAAACAAAACACAAATACTGACTATATGACAAACACTTAGACACCATCTGAAAACTGGAAAACTATAAACAGAGGTGCATTTATAGTTAGAAGGAACACCAAACATGGAACGCGATACCTTTGGAATATGCCTGAATAAGGCGATGCTGTCAGAGAATATGTATTCAACATTTACACACGTCAGGGCTTATGAAAAAAACGGAGGCGGTACTTCTGATCTCAAAGTCCTGTTATCGTTCCCTCAAATGAGTGGAAAAGATCTATTGAATACGATGCGAGGTTCTCGTCAGCTCGAGTGGAGAGCGGAGTTTCACTGTCCATATACGAAATAAATTTGTAACATCTCCCGCGCCCAGCACAAATATAACTGGGCGCATACTACTGCCCAATTTTCCCTCCTACTTAACACGCAGTTACGAATCCTTTATATTAGAGCTAATACTCTACGACAAAGCAGCCATTATGAAAAAAACAGGAAAGTTTTGGATACTGGGCTTACTTAGCAGCTCGATTTCCCTTGCCTGTCATGCGGCACCGATCACTTTTGATACCGCATGGCAGCTATTGCTAGAAAACAACTATTCTCTCAAAGCTCAACGCTCAAACGTCGAGAACTACCAATACCAAGAGAGTGCCACCAGCAATCTCAACTTACCTCAGGTTACTATTGGCGCGAATTACACGCGTTTAGATACCGATATCACGCTGTCGGGAAAACAGATCCTAGACAGCACAGGAGCACACATTAACGTACCTCCTGCTTTTCAGCCTATTTTTGGTGCCTTAGCTAATACCACTTCGACCATAACCGAGCGCGATATTTTCTCTTCGTCTATTCGTGCGATTTGGCCGATTTTTACTGGTGGTCGAATTTCTGCGGCTCAATCAGCTGCAGAAGGCAAAACGGATGAGGCGAAAAGCCAGCTTCTAATGGAACAACAAGCGCGTTTTGAAGATTTATCGAAGTACTACTTTTCTGTCGTACTGGCAAAGGAAGTACTCGCAACGCGGCAAGCGGTTGAAGCAGGGCTAAAAAAGCATCGAGATTTTGCCATTAAGCTTGAAGAGCAAGGACAAATCGCGCACGTTGAGCGCCTGCAAGCCGAGGCTTCTTTAGATAAAGCATCCGTAGAAACACGTAAAGCAGCCAGTGATTTGAGTATCGCTCAGGCTGCATTAGGTAAATTACTCGCGCAAGATGATGCCGTAGAGCCCGCTGAATCTTTGTTTATCAACGACAGTCTTCCCCCTCTTACTGCTTTTGTCGATCAAACGTTGCTTACCTATCCGGGGTTGGAGCTTCTGAGCGCTAAACACAAACAAGCCTCTAGCTTAATCAAAGCAGAAAAAGGGAAATACTACCCTGAAGTTTATCTTTACGGCGACTACAGCTTGTATGAAGACGATTCTCTCGCAAGCCAAATGAAGCCTGACTGGTTAGTTGGTGTTGGTGTCAGCATTCCACTGATTGAATCATCAGGGCGAAGCGAAAAAGTCAAAGCCGCTCAAAGCGTCGTCTCGCAGGTCGACTCATTAAAGTCCCAAGCCAAACAAGACTTATCGCTGTTAGTCCAAAAGACATACTTGGAGGCTCAGCAAGCCATTGATGAAGTACAAGGGCTCGCATCTAGCATTGAACTCGCTAACGAAAACCTGCGCTTGCGTGAAAAAGCATTTACTCAGGGTCTGTCGTCTTCTCTGGATGTTGTGGATGCACAACTTTATGTCGCGAGTATAGAAACACAACGTTCAGTGGCGCGTTTCCGCTATTTAATATCTTTAACCAAGCTGCTCGCATTGAGCAGTGAAATGAACAGCTTCGAACAATATCAAAATACCGCTTATATCCCTGCTTCAACATCCAAAGAGGTGAAATAAATCATGGCAGCTAAATCACTAAAACCCGTTTTACTCTCACTTTGTGCTTTGGGTGTTGCCTCTTGGGTTGGGTATCAATTTTACCAAGCCTATCAACCGGAACCGATCCGCTTACAGGGATTAATTGAAGCCCAGCAATACAGTATTTCCTCAAAAGTTCCAGGGCGTATTGATGAGGTCATGGTACGTAAAGGCGACGATGTAGAGAAAGGTCAGCTTATTTTTACCCTTCATAGTCCTGAAATTGAAGCGAAGTTAGAACAAGCAAAAGCAGGTGAAAAAGCGGCGGACGCCTTAGCTCAAGAAGCTGAGAAAGGCGCACGTGAGCAACAAATCCAAGCAGCAAAAGATCAGTGGATGAAAGCCAAAGCCGCTGCGAATTTAATGGAAAAAACCTACAATCGTGTGAATAACCTTTATAACGATGGCGTGGTTGCAGAACAAAAACGCGATGAAGCTTTAACTCAATGGCAAGCAGCGAAATACACAGAAAGTGCTGCGTTTCAAATGTATGAAATGGCAAAAGAAGGCGCTAGAAGTGAAACCAAAGTGGCTGCGGCGGAAAAAGCGCGCATGGCATCAGGTGCCGTAGCCGAAGTAGAAGCGTACGCGAAAGATACTCAGATCTACAGCTGGTTCGACGGCGAAGTCTCTCAAGTTCTACTTCAAAGTGGTGAATTAGCACCTCAGGGCTTCCCAGTAGTTACTGTGATAGATACAGAAGATGCCTGGGCGACACTTAATGTGCGTGAAGATTACCTTCAACACTTTAGAAAAGGAGCAACCTTTGATGCCTATTTGCCTGCCTTAAACAAAAATGTTGAGTTCAAAGTAACGCATGTTGCCGTTATGGGTGACTTTGCAACGTGGAGAGCAACCGATGCTTCTCAAGGTTTTGATCTTCGTACCTTTGAAGTAGAAGCTCGTCCAGCTCAACCCGAACCTGAACTGCGTATGGGAATGAGTGTTGTCGTTGAACTTTAATCACAACCACTAGGTTAATGCTATGACGATTAAGATTTCACAGCGGCATATCTTACGACGAGACAAGTGGTTGCTTTCGTGCCTTACTTGGATACCGATTTTGCTCGCGATGATGATTTGGGGAGTGTTCTCTGCGGGCATTGCCCGGAATCTGCCAATCGGTGTGGTTGATCTACAACATTCCCAACTTTCTCGAAAGCTCATTCAATCTTTGGATGCGTCGTCGAGTCTGGCTGTTAACTATCACTACACCAGTGCAAGCGAAGCAAAAAATGCGATGATTGAAGGCGATATCTACGCTTACGCGGTCATCCCATCTAAGTTCGACCAAGATATTCTCCAGCACCGCCAACCTCAACTTTCTGTCTTTTACAACAGTCAGTACATTTTGGTAGCGAAACTGATCAACTCTGCCATTGCGCAAGCACAAGGCTATTTCGACGCTCAGGTTGAAGTAATGGGCAACTTGGCTAAGGGTAACACCACAACGTTAGCAGCGGCTGGACAGGCTGTACCCGTGTCGACACAAATAACCGCATTATTTAACCGTAACAATAACTACGCACAATTTTTGGTAACGGCTATCGTGCCAGCCATTTGGCAAATATGTATTGTAGTAAGCACTATTTTGATTCTTGCCGCGCACTTTCGCATTTATGGTGGAAAGAATAGCTTTGCATTTTTGGGCGAAAAGCCATACGCCAGGCTCACTACCCTATTAAGTCAGTACATTCCGGTCTTTATGGCGCAAGGTGCGTTGTTCTTGTACTGGTTTTATTCCGTGCTTGATTGGCCAATGGAAGGCAGTTTTGTGGTTATGCTATTAGCACAATTGGCGACGGTTATCGCCTGTATCATTATGGGAGCGTTGTTCTTCTTCTTGTCGATGGATCCTGCACGTGCGATGAGTTTTGCTGGCGCATTTACGGCTCCAAGCTTCGCGTTCATGGGAATTACATTCCCAGTTTCTGACATGAACACGCTCGCTTATGCATGGCGTTCATTATTGCCGATTACCCATTACATTGAAGTACAAGTGAGTCAAGCAAGCTATGGAGCATCGGCCGCGCAATCTTTAAGCTCGCTATGGCCTATGATTGGTTACGTTATGCCTCTGCTCATTACCGCAGCCTTGATGGGTAAACATCGAACAGCTTCATCAACACGCCAAGCGAAGGAGGCGGTATGACATTGTGGCAACTGATTAAAGCGGAACTTAAGGCCGTTCTAACCAATCCAGTCGTTACGTTGACCGTGTTTGGTGGTGTCGTATTTTACTCGTTTTTATACCCTTTGCCTTATGCACAACAAACGCCTCGTGAACAACCAATCGCGATTGTTAATCTAGATGGTAGTCAGACGAGTTTAAAGCTAGAACGTATGGTTGATGCCACTCCGCAAGTCAACGTAGTCACTCGACTTCATACGATTGCCGATGCAAAGCAAGCATTTTTACAACGAGAGATCACCGGTTTTTTAGTCATACCAGAACACTTTTACAAAGACCTAATGCTAGGTAAAAGCCCGACTCTGGCCTACGCTGCGGACGCCTCGTATTTTCTCGTGTACGGAACCGTGGTAGAAGGATTGGCCCAAGCGGGAGGCACATTAGGGGCCCAAGTGAAAGTCAGTAAAATGGTGATAGATGGTGTGCCCATGAGTATGGCTAGCCATAATTACTCTGCTATTAAGCTTAATATGAAACCGACGTTCAACCCAACCATGGGTTACATCGAATACGTAGTGCCGGCAGTATTTGTTCTGATTTTACAACAAACGTTGATCATGGCGGTTGGATTGCAAACGGGAACACAGCGTCATGGTCGTGGCTATTGGTCACAAGTATCAACGGGATCGCTGCTGCTTGTGAGAACGTTAGTATTTGTGGCAATTTATTATTTACTCGGCGCCTATTATTTTGGTTTTAGCTTCGAACGCTTAAACGTAAACCATATCGCCAACGCGGGCGAATTGCTGGCTATGTTGTTACCGTTCTTTTTAGGTTGTTGCGGACTAGGCTTCTGGCTAGGTTACTTATTACCTCGGCGTGAACTTGTCACCTTAGTCGTCCTAGTGAGCTCTATGCCGCTCATTTTCTTGGCTGGTTTTATTTGGCCGATTGAAGCCATACCTACTCCCTTATTATGGATTGCTGATTTAAGCCCAAGCACTTGGGCGATAAAAGCTTTCTTAGCGCTAAACCAAATGGGGGCAACCTGGCAACAAGTCGCTCCACATTGGACGGCGCTTTGGGCACTCACCGTGCTTTGGGGTAGCGTTGCGTACTGGATTGCTAAGCGAAGTAACAAGCCAGTTGTAACAGAGAGCTTGGGGTGACAGCTGACATTTTCTATTACTATAAAAAAAGCCGGGTAACTAAACCCGGCTGAAAATCTGCGTCCTTGCAGCGGACATATGGTAAAAACACTTTTTGCTCTGGGCTTACCCATTGAGCGAGATTAGATTAAGCCAAAAAGTATGGATTCCATACTCTCATATAGAGGGTCATATCCTTCCAATAGACATTAGTCTTCGCTAGAAAGATAACGTTTTTCAGACACAAAAAAACAAGACTCACATTGAGTCTTGTTGTTGATAGGGATGAGCAAGATACATGTCGCCGCTAAGTCATATCGCGGATTATTTTCTCTCGGTATTCTGTAACGACCTTCATGATTGAATTTTTTACATCACCGACTTGCTTAGAGGGTTGGCACCATAGGCCAAAACCAAACTTAAAACCTTCCAATAATTCAGAAGCTTCCACTGGCTCTATATGATTATTAGAAAACTCCGAATGGGCAAACGTTCTGGGGAGAATCGCCCATCCTAAACCTGCTTCAACCATTTTCACTACAAGGGCCAATTGGTCGACCTCTTCATGGTTCGAACTTACGATGACTTTTTCGCCCATTCCCTCTTCAATAAGAGACCGCAGTACAAATTGTTTACTATTCCTCAAGGCTGTCAATACTCGATCTGGTGCCACAGAAGCGAGTTCACCACCTTTCTGGACGAAAGGAACAAATTCAAAATGACCTAAAAACGTCGCATCCAGACTATGTATTGCTCGACTATCATGTACATTGACAATACCGAATTGATACTCACCATTCTGTAAACCCTCTTTAATTTCGTTGCGATTACGAACAAGAAAGTTAACTCGCATCATCGGAAAATCTGCTGCTAATTGAATACGAAGCAATACAAGAAAACGGTGTGGTATAGCGCTTGAATAGGCGATACTAACATTCTCTAACCCACCGTAAGCTAGACTTAATGCGACTTTATCGAAAGTACGTGCTTGTTCGATGGTTTGCTTAGCATAGTGGAAAAGAAGATGACCATCTTCTGTCGGTTCTACCGAGCGCCCCACTCGCTCAAACAGGTTGACCGCCAGTTGGTCTTCAAGATTGGTAATCACCTGCCCTATTGTGGTTCGGTGCTTATTGAGTTTGACCGCCGCCTTACTAAACGAAAGCTGTTCATAAACGGTTACGAACGCGAGAAGTTGTTCAAAACTAAAATTCATAGGTTGTGCTTACTTTTTAGAGTTATCTAATTAAATTACCACAAGATCGTAGAATTGCTACTTGGTAACGGAAACAATCTGCGTTTGAATTCCTTCTCGACGACACAAAAAAACCTACTAGCTTCAGTAGGTTTTCTCTAACTTAGTTGTACTCAACGACACGAGCTAAATAGTTGAATTCTCCTGAGTCACCATGGTAATCGCGGTAGACATCGACACTGAAATATTTAGGTTGATCAGCGTAAATGTGGTCAACGACTTTTTGCTCAAGTGACTCCAACGTTTCACCGACCTGAGAGTACACGAACTGCTTGTTCACTTTTTCCAATTTACGTTGTTTCGCTTCTTTGTGTGACACATAGTTGTTGATCTCTTCCCACTTTCCCACGAACTCGACCGCCACGTAACTCGAGTTCTCGTCAATCATAATAAAGGCTGCACCTTCTTCTTTGATTGCAGACAGTTGCTGCATATCACTATCCACTTTTTGCTGGTCAAGATGGGCACCACTTTGGGCGAATGCAGTCGCGGAAGCGGTAAGCATCATGAGTGTAAGAACGGCTTTTTTCATTGTATCGTTTTCCTGTATTAAGGGAGTTCAGTTACCCAAAGTTGCCCTTGGGTGGCTTTTTTGAATCCATATTCGTAAATCGTCAGCAAGTAGCGGTGATCAAACATATCTTTCGTTACTTTGGCGTATCTGAAATCTTGATCAATGTAGGTAAACTGCATCTCGATATCGTTGATTTCACTGATGTATTTCATTCGATAGAGATCACCACGAGTTTGCGCTAGCGTAAGGCTTGAGACACTTTTCGATACCAAGTCCAAACCTTTGTCTTTTAGTGGACGATACGGCGCTTTTAACGCACCATTGCGAATCACATCCAGCTGAGGCGCTTTTTCTAACCCCAAAGCATCTGAGATTTGTTGATAGTTGAAGTTAGACGGATTAAAGAACACCTGCGCTGCGAGACCGCCATCTACGTGTAACTCCTCAAGTGTTTCTCCATCATGTTCAACATCGATAAATTGTGGAGGGAAAACACCAGGGATCGATGCGCTCGCAGCAAGCACCTTGTAAATCAGTTCAGATTTGTCCGTTAAATCACTGTTCGCAATCGCACCAATATTCCAAACCACCAGTTCGCCTGAATCAAAATGGGTACTGCCAATAAAGAGGCGTTTACCATTGCGGTGTTGCTGCGCCATCGCCTCAATCATGGGCTCAGGGTAAGCGTCTGCGATGAAATCATAGAGGTTCTCACCATCGGTAAACGCGTCCTTAAACAGGGTATTTAAGAAGTTCTTCTTACCCAAAATATTCTTATCATTGATGTTGAGCATGACTTCTTTCATCTTTGGCATCGCATCACCGCCAATGAAAACAAAAGGAGCGATTAGGGCACCAGCACTGACTCCAGTAATGATGGCATAATCTTTTAGCTCCCCCTTTTCCTGTAGCCCCATCAAAACGCCGGCCCCGTATGCGCCGTTTACGCCACCACCCGATAAGGCCAAAATATTGAGCTGTTCACCCTCTACTTTGATCGGTGTGGTTTGATTGTGCGCTGAGTAGAGAAAATCCGGCGCTTCATTGGCCCACATTCGAAGTGGCTCATTTGGTGTCGAACTCGCGATCTCGACATCTTTATAGTTGCTTTGAGAAACACGAACATCCAGCGTATGAGGTGAACTACAAGCTACTATCAGCAGCGAAAGTGCAACCGTCACACCAGAGGAAATTAAACGATTCATAATCAGTCTCATTTAATGTTCTCTGGCGTATGACCAGAGACTCAGTTTGAAGTTAATTGGGTCAAAATGAAGTCCGTTTCGTTGTGTGGAGTTACTATAGCTAGGCACGGCTAAACCCCATAATCGCGATTGTAGGATGCGATCCATCAAAGCAATTATGCCAAGTTTCTATATGCTAACTTTACGCTTCTCCGTTAATTAGGTACTGCGCTAAGCAATTTTCACGACGTTGAACTCATGCGTCGGTTCGACAAATTCGTATTGGGCATTGATCGTCTGTAGCTCCCATGTGCCATAGCCTTTGGTGATCTCCAATACACCGTAAACGGCGTTATGTGTATGACGAAAGGCTGCGACAGGAGACATCTTCTTCACCAAACAAGAAGTAAAAATCGCAGAAATCAAATCACCGACACCGACTGGCTGCATAGCAAATTCAACACTAGGGCGTTGGGCCAAATAGCTTGCTTTCGGCGTGGCTAAAATCATACTGAAGGCGTCATCTGTTAGTGCATGCAGGTGTTTCACCAATACCATTTTCGGTCCCAGCTCTAGGGCTTTTTTACATGCAGTGACCGCATCATAAAGAGAGTCAATTTTCACACCTGTTAACTCGCTCAGTTCAAACTGGTTAGGAACAATCACATCAGCGATGGGCAACAAGCTATGGCTTATCGCTTCTTTGACACCGTCTGCCACAATGCAACCTTTGTCTGGATCACCCATAACTGGGTCACACACATAAAGCGCGCTGTGGTTACGCGATTTGACTAAACTTACCGCTTCGGCCACCGCTCGACATTGCTCTGCGCTGCCTTGATAACCGGACAGTATCGCGCCACATTCGCCTAACTTCTCAATGTTATCTAAGCCTCTCATTAGAGAATGAATTTCATCTGCCCCAAACTTCTGTCCAGTCCAACCTTGCTGGTACTGAGTGTGATTTGAAAACTGAACCGTGTGAATTGGCCATACTTCGAGGCCCATTCTCTGCATTGGGAAGACTGCAGAACTGTTTCCGGCGTGGCCATAAACCACATGAGATTGAATAGAAATAATGCTTTTCATAAGTCACTCTTAATTGAGAAGTTTGTTAGCTTGGCGACTAAATAAACACAATATCGCGCACTGTGCTTATTTGGTCGGAATAGCCTCGACAACGCCGAGGCTTATTCTTAATCAGGCTGGATTAATTAGCCGTGGAACTCAGCAAAGTACTCATCCAACACTTTGCGTGTTGCACGACCGATAAGCTCGTATTCGTGGTGAGTAAGGTTTGCTAACGAAACTCGAACTGATGCGTGCACTACATCGAAGCCTTGGCCTGGAAGCAGGATAACGCCGGTTTCATGTGCAAGGCGGAACAGGAAGTCTTTGCCCTTCTCGCTCGCTTTGAACCATTCAACGAAGGCTGGTCCGTACAATTTGCCGCCCAAAGTGTCGAGCTCAAGCAGTGTGTAGTAGTCCACACGATCTTTGTTTTCTTCAATTTCTACACCCATGTTTTTGTACAGAGTTTTGTAACGCTCGCGGATGATGCGTTTACATGCTTCTTTGTAGTTTTGTTCCGAGTCCATCAAGCAGTTCAAAGAGAACAGCGCCATTTGAACTTGTTGAGGAAGAGACAAACCTGCTGTGTGGTTAAGCGCTACGCTGCGGCTGTCTGCTACGATACGGTCAATAAATTTGATCTCACGAGGTTCCGGAGTCAGTGTTTTGTAACGATCGTCCAACTCAAGTTGACGCGCTTCAGGAAGGCTGCGCATTGCATCGTCAAACACGTTGTTGTGTTGAATCGCAATCGAGCCTAAACGCCAGCCTGTTGCACCGAAGTACTTCGAGAACGAGTACACACAAAGCGTGTTGTATGGCAGTTTCGCGAACAGTGAGACAAAGTCGTCCGCAAATGTGCCGTATACATCGTCAGTCACAATGAACAGGTCGCTACGTTCGTTGTTCACGAAGTTTGATAGGTTATCCAGAGTTTCATCCGAGAACTTCACAGACGCTGGGTTTGCTGGGTTCACGACACAAAGCAGTTTGATGTCTGTATCTGCAAGCTTTTCGATTTCAGCCATCGGCAGTTGCCATGTTGTCTCATCCAGACGTAGCTCAACGATTTCCAGTTCGTATTCACTCAGTTCTGGGATCTCTAGGTACGGCGTAAAGATTGGAGTGATTAGCGCAACCTTGTCACCTTTCTTTAATAGACCGTTGTTGAACATAGTTTGGAAGGTGTACGTCATAGACGCTGTACCGCCTTCCGTTGCAAACAGATCGAAGTCTGTTGTCATTGGCATTGGGCCGTACATCTCTTCTGCAATGTATTGCTTCACAACGGTTTCGATGTTCGTCAACATACGTGGTGGCACTGGGTAGTTACATGCAAGGTATGCGTTAACCAGTTCATTCAAGAATGCTTGTTTCTCTAGACCCAAACGGTCTTTTGCGTAGCTCAGCGACTTTTCCAAGAACTGTACGCCTTGGTCTTGTTTATTCTTGCTTGCAAACGTATCGAAGCGTTCAACAATGCCCACACCATCTGGAATGCCACCGAAACCACCATCTAGGTATGAATAAGTGCGCTCGGCTTCCAATATTGCGAACTCACCCAAACGAATGAACGCTTTACGTGGTAGTGTCGCAAGAAAATTAGGATTACCACGACCTGCATCTAATAACGCGCGGTCAGGAACAGTTTGTGCCACTTCAATTAGTTTATCTTTTAATTCAAATGGGCTTAAATCTGCAAATTTTGAAAAATCAATTGTTGTGTTTTGCGTAGTCATAATATTTACCTGAATCTATTATTTAGTAAAATTTGGATAATACTTCCCCTACCGCCTATTTAATTAGGCGATAAGCGTGTTCGAATTTATTTAAATTACATGCCTGCGTTTAAAGTAATAATGCCGACAATAATTGGACCCCATAGGGTAAGCAGTACATTGGCGACTGCATAAGTCACAGTGAATGAGAATACTGGCGTTGCGTTACCTGTTTTTTCCATTAAAGCCGCGAATGCTGGGTTCGCACTTCGTCCACCTGTAACACAGCCAAGTGCTTCAACTGGGTTCTTAATCTTCAATACAAAGTATGAGAAGAAGAACGAAATAATCTGAGGGATAATCGTTACACCCATGCCAAGGAACAACAGAGACATACCGTGTTCTTTGATGGTGTCGACCGCTTGAGGGCCAGCCTCAAGGCCAACAATGCCCACAAATGCTGCCAAACCGAAATCTCGAATAAAGTTCGCGGCACCCACAGGAAACTGAGCAACATGCGGATTGCGGCTACGCAACCAACCGACGATCAAACCTGAGATCAAACAACCTGCACCAGAACCGATAGTGACGGGAATACCAGCAATCTTAAAACTGATTAGACCAATTAATAGACCCACCACCATGCCCATACCAAGCACGACTAAGTCAGTCACGTTTGCTGAGCCCATTCGCTGACCAATGTTTTTCTCAACGCGATTGATGTCTTTTGCTGTACCTGTAAGCTGGATGACGTCGTTTTTCTTCACCACAAGATCCGGCGTCATTTCGATAGAGCTGCCTTCACGAATGTAATCCGTCACATAAATACCGCGCATAGAGCCTTGGTTCGAAGCCTCTTTAATCTCTTGCAGCGACTTACCAATCAGTTTGCGGTTGTCTGCGATCAGTTGACGGTTTTCTTCAATAACTTCATAGCCTTCTGGAAGTGCAATCTCGTTGTCAGCCAAACCATCTTGCAGCTGATGTACTGCATTACGGCGACCTGTTACAACAATGACATCCCCTTCTTTCAGTGCTGTGAATTTGTCCACGTCTAGCACTTTGCCATCGCGTTGAATCAATTCAATACAAGCAGCCAGAGCGTGTTGGTTTAACTGGGCTAAGGTTTTGCCTGCTAGCCCACCATCTTTGCTCACTTTAAATGCTCGTGTAACCAGCGCTGTGACAGCGTTGAACTCACCCGGCGCTAAATCACGCTTACCATTTGAATTTTTCTCTTCTAGCGCAATCGCTTCTGCTCGGATATCCCACTTCATCAGTGTTGGGAATACCCATGTCACCATCAGAATTGGACCAAGCGAACCAAAGATGTACGTAACTGCGTAGCCTACTGCGACGTTGGTCTGCATTAGGTGCTTCGCTTCTTCTGTCACACCACCAAGACGTGCGATCGCATCACCCGCTGTACCGATGATTGCCGATTGAGTCAAACCACCAGCTGCAAGGCCTGCTGCCGTACCTCTGTCTAGATCAAACATCCAAGCTGCTGCTAGTACACAAAGCAGGCCAGACACCGTCATCACTACAGCAGAAAGTAGAATGTTGATGGTTCTAAAGTTCAATGCTCTGAAGAACTGCGCACCACCTTGATACCCTACTGCGTAAATAAAGAGCGCAAAGAAAATGCTTTTTACGCCGGGATCAATATGAACACCAAATTGCCCAATAATTACACCCATTAATAATGTTCCGGCAACACCGCCAAGAACAAATCGACCAATGGTAATTTTACCAACCATATAACCGAGAGAGAGCGTAATAAAGAGAGCAACAAATGGTGCCATGTCAAAAAGATTAGAAATAATTTCCATGACAATTTTACTCTTACTAATAAATATAAAACTCAAATAATCTAACGAATAATCTGTCACTCATATTTGTTGGATTATTTAATTTAAAAAGCATCTCGTTTGCTTCGAAGCGAATATTAGGAACAAAACCTCACAAATCGTAATCCCATTTGAAGGATGAAACCATCACTTCGCATATTCAAAAGCAAAAATCGATCAATAATTGTCGAAAATTTAATAACTTAGCGTTCTGCAATGAACACCAGATAAATCGCAAAATAATTTTATTTTTGTTTTCGCGCTTAAAAAAGCGGTTTGGTTGCATCATTCCCTCTATATAGCGCATAACACCTTTCGTTTGATGGATTAGATCCTCCAAAAGCGATTATCACGGATGCCATCATTTGCCTTATCTTTCCATTCATCAAGTTAATAGAGAAAAACACCATGAACTCAATGCCACATGAACTTGTGTGGGGCGAAGTTTACTTCCCACCCTTATTGCTGGTTATTGCATTGGCTTACATGCTCACCATTTTGGTCGGAACCGTTGCTACAAAACTGGGACTCCACAAATACGTTGCATTTCCTGCACTCGCAGAGCTAAGCCTAATTGTGATTTTTACTGGCGTTATTGGTCGATTCATTACCATATTTTGAGGCAAATTCCGTGATAAAACGTTATCTCATCACACTGCTACTACTGTGTTCCGCTGGCACCGTGATTTTCAGCTACTACCAATCATACTCCGACAACCCTTGGACTAGAGATGGCCAAGTTAGCGCGCACATCGTTTCTATAACCCCCCGCGTAACAGGACAAATCATCCAAGTCTACGTTGAAGACAATTCGCAAGTGAAACAAGGCGATTTGCTGTTTGAGATTGACCCAAGCATCTATAAAGCGGCGTACCACAAAGCGCTAGCAGCTCAAAAGCAAGCCATTGCATTACTAGCAAAGGCCAAAAATGAAGAGCAGCGAGCACTTAAGTTAGAAAAGCGCACACCTGGCGCTGTACCTGTACTGACATTGAATAACCTAGACAATGCGGTGGAGACAGCCGTTGCCAACGTAGAGCTCGCGAAAGCCAATGTTGAAGAAGCCAAGCTAAACCTTGATTACACAAAAGTTTATGCGCCAACGAATGGTTATATAACTAATTTGAACTTACGCGTCGGCTCTCAAGTCGTCGCTAACTCCCCAGTCGTGGCTTTGATTGATGAAGACAGCTTTTGGATCGAAGGATATTTCAAAGAAACGGATTTAGTTGGCGTTGATCCACAAGATAAAGCCTACGTGACCTTAATGATGCACAATGAAGCTGTGCTGGAAGGAAAAATCAAAAGCATTGGCTACGGCATTGCGAAGCAAGATGGTAGTACTGGTAACGATCTTTTGCCCAATGTGAACCCTAACTTTCAGTGGATACGCTTAGCTCAACGCATTCCAATTAAAGTTAAATTAGATCACTTACCGAAAGATTTTCAACTACGTGTTGGTATGACGGCCTCTATCAAAATCATCAAACAATAATGCGGTGGAATGTATGTTTAATGCCTCAACCAAAGAAGCAATCAAAGCTGCGCTGTCTATCGTTATCGCGATCTGCCTTGCCTTATGGTTTCAATGGGAGAAACCGTATTGGGCAGCGATCGCAGTCGCGGTAATGGCATTAAATGAAAGCTTCGCTCACTCAATAAACAAAGGTCATAATCGCTTATTAGGAACCCTCCTTGGCATCGGTTATGCCTTTTTCCTCATCACGACGTTTTCTCAAGATCGCTTTTTGTTTCTCACCTTCTTCACCTTGTTTTTAGGTGCGTGCATTTTTATGTCGAGCGACGAAAAGTATGGTTATGTGTTCTCTATCGGTTTTGCTGTGTGCTCCATCATCGCATGTATGGGAGGATTTGATAGCCAAGCAACGTTCCACTTCGCCGTCCTTCGTATGCAGGAGACGATTCTTGGTGTGATCACGTTTTCTGTTGTGTACCGATTAGTCTGGCCAGTCAGTACAGAACAAAACTTCATTCAACGTTTTGAGACCAGCAGAGAGGCGATGCTTAACGCTATGAAATCGCCCAATGATACAGATATTGAAGCTCTTGAGACCAACAGCGCCAACATAGAAAAGTTATTCCAACTGGTCGGCTTACCACTTACTGGCAGCTACCACTTGAAAGAACATCGTCAGCTATGGCGTGCGCGTTTAAATGAGATGGCACAAATCCAAGACCGATTGCTAGAACAAGCAGATAAATCGCAAAGTCGTGAGATCGATTGGCCAACACTAACGCAGCAACTGCAAAGCTTTGATATTAAAAATCCAAGTACGTCGCTCATTGGTCACGTTGCTTATGTCATGCAAAGAGAGAAAAACACGGTTTGGCATCACGAGCATCGAACGTTTATCCAGCATTTGAATGAAGACGGCAGAAAGGTATTGCAAGGTGTATCCATGTTCGTCACTTCTTTGTTGATCTGGATTTATCTGCCCGTACCCGGAGGTTTCATTTTTCCGATGCTAGCAGGCGTGTTCTCTTCAATCGTTCCTACTATGCCACCAAGCATTATTAAAGATGCATTTTTTGGTGTGATAGGCACTGGCACGGTGATTCTATTGCAATACATTTTCCTAATGCCAATGATGACCGAGCTTTGGCAGCTTGGGCTATTCTACTTCATCAACATCATCGTAATTTGGAAAGTCTTTTCCACACCAAAGCTGATGGTACACAGAATTCTAGGTATTAACTTATTGGTTGTCTTGACATCAGGAGCGCTCAATTTAACCCCAGCGTATCGAATTGAAACGCCCTTGCTGATGCTGGTAAACATTATGATTATTTTGATGATTGCCAAGTTGTTTACTGATCTGTTTCGTGTTCGCGTTACGGTCTAAGCGTCACCTCCGTTCTTGAAACTAAAGCCCTGCATTGCTTCTGCTATGCGGGGCTGTTTGTTTGTGAGCTAGCCATTATTCCTTCGTAACCCATAAAGCGAGGATAGTATCCATCAAAAGCGATTAACGGGATTTCTCTACCCACCATAAAATCCTCTCATTGATTTACGAAATGCAATCGAAAACCATGCATTCACAACGTCAATCACAGCAAACATATCTATCTAACTGAACAAGAAGTTCAGTGACACATTAACTGTCTGAGTCTCGAAGGTTTGAGACTATTCAGAGTGGAAACTGTCATGAGTTTTTTTGAATTACGCGCCGGTAAGACGTCTTCTCTTAGTGTGCTCGCGAGCGCACTAATGCTTACTACCCCCACTTTTGGCTTCGCCGCTGAAGAGACGACGACCTACAACGAAGTAATCGAGCAAGGCCGAGCGCTGTTCGACAAATACGGTATCAGTCATGATTTACCAAAACTGGCCATCAGCTCTCTAGTTCAAGGCGAGCATTTGGTAGAGCATGCCCACCGAAGTGTTAAAATCGGTGATAGCGTTCGCGATTCGTCCGTCTACTTGGTTAAGAACACCGATAACAAAGGCAACATTGATCTGCGTATCAAGTACAACCCTGAACAACTCGATGAAAATGAAAAAGTACTTGATGAGATCGAAGCTTTCACACGAACAGAATACCGCCTTCGAAACTACGCGGAGAGTTTTGATCCGTCATCAGTAAGAGCCAAAGAGGATCAGAATGGTAATGTGATCATCAGTTTTAATTACTCAAAATACGGTCTTCCTCAAGATATCGCCTACTTCCGCTTTTTAAGCGTTGATATTGAGTTGGTTAATGGTGAACCGAAACGTATGGTCATTACCAACGATAAACCGTTCACACATCACAACTACCAAGTGGATTCTTACGATCAAGAGATCCTCTTCCAGAAGTTAACATCAGGCAAAATTGCGATTGCCAGTAAAAACACCAAGATAGTTGGTTCAAAGAAAAATAAACCCCTCGAAATGATGAGCAGCGTAAAACCGGTAGCGATTTATGAAGATAAGCTTGGCGTGCAAGTACTAGACGAAAAACGCTTGAATGAGGTATCTGATCCACGCATGCAAGAAGCCAGTGTTAAGCTAGACCGAGTTTTTCCTTTAATGGGTGATATGGTGCGTCGTCAAGGTATCGATTTGCCTCTGCCGTTTGGTGTGTCGCTAGCGTATCGAAATCAAGATATGAATATTCCATTTAATGATTTCACGATTGAAGGCATCGGCCTTAATGAACTGTTTGATCCAGAAGACAGTGTCGGCATCGTGAGTGCTGAGAGCATGACGCTTCGTGGCGATGTAAACATCCTGCCATTTTGGAATGTATTTGGTTACATCGGAAAAGTTAATGTCGATGCCAATGTTGATGCCGCCTACACGGGTGAAGGTGGCCAGTACATAAAAGATAAGCTGAACGATAAACTGCCAGGATTAGGTGATAAGTTTTGCGATGGTTTATCTGCACTTTGTAGTCGCGGACGCCTAGACGTGCCGCTGCATTTGGAATATGACCTTCGTGGTATAGGTACAACCCTTTCGGTTGGCTATAAAGAATTCTTTGCTTCTGTCACTGGTACCTATTCGCAAACTCGCTTAAAGGGCTTAGATGATTGGGGCGATGGTATTGTTACTGTACAGCCGATGTTGGGTTATCAACTTGTCGATTATCGCACGCAGTTCTTTGTCGGAGCAGAATATCAAGGACTGGACGCTCGAATGGACGGGCATGTAAAAAGTGGTGATATCGAATTCGATTACGACATTGGTGTAGATCTTAATCAATGGGCGTTTTTGACTGGTTTCAATAAGCAAATCGGCAAAAACTACAACCTGACCTTTCTCTATAACAAAGGGGAAACTCGAGAGTCAGTAACCTTAAATCTTGGTTACCGTTTCTAGCTCTCATAAAGAGCCGGCCCCTAGACGATGGTAGGACTGCATCCTACAAAGGCGATTACTGAAACTGTCGCCGATGTCCTACCATTTGAGCCATCAATACAACAAGCCATCCAACCATTCACGGATTAATGCCAAAGCGTCAGGACGTCGCTTGTTAGATGCCGTTTAACATTTTCGGTGTACGCACCAAATGACTTTTTGGACATAACAATGACTTTACTCAATCGCTCAACTTTAGCCATTACCATCACTCTTGCCTTAGCAGCTTGCAGTGATGACTCTGGTAAACCTAGCGTTCCTAACGGCCCGAAGCCACTACAACCCTTACCACCAGAGCAAATCGCTTTGGAAATTGGCGATGCAACCATTCAAGCGACCAAAGAGTCCCTTGTCATCACGCCTCTTGATGCGGATGAAAAGCTGGCAGCGGTAGAGGCGTTCAAAGGTATCCAATTTGCGCAAGCAGACCGCTTTCAGCACAGCATTGCGGTCCCACTTGAAGGCGATATTGATGCGACTCAGTTCGGTGATGCGTGCCCGCAGTTAAAAACCACGGCACAAACGCAATCAGAAGATTGTTTGAACCTAAACATTTGGCGACCAGCAGGGACAGAAACGTACGCAGATTTGCCAGTGTATGTCTTTATTCACGGTGGAGACTTTGAATACGGCTCGGGCTCAGAACCGCTGATTCATGGTGATATGGTGGTTGCACAAGGTGCTGACGATGGTAACCCGTTTATTGCAGTTACTTTTAACTATCGCTTGGGCTTGTTGGGCAGTGTTTGGGTCGATGGTTTGGACAACCCAGAGGGCGGTAACTTTGGCCTAGGCGATCAAAAACACGCGCTTGAATGGGTTCAACAAAACATAGAGGCATTCGGCGGCAATCCGCAAAACGTGACACTCATGGGTCAAGGTGCGGGTGCCATGTCGGTGGGAATTTTACAGCAATCAAAAGGCGATGCGGCAATCGCAGGTGAGCACTTTCAACGTGCCATCATGCAAAGCAACGCTTACGGCTTTGAATATAAAAGTTACGATGTTGCCAAGAGCCAAAGACTAGAGCAAAGCGTTGAAGATCTTGCGTTACTACCACTTGAAGAGATCATGAAGGTACAGAGCGAGATGCTTGATCCGATTCAACGTCTTAAGAACTGGGTACTGACCGCCGCGAATATTCCGGTTATCAGTCCAACACGCGACAACAGCCCATTATCTACGTTGATGCCATTTGCGCCTTACATCGAGCATCGCCCACCAGCGTTTCTAGTGAAAGAAGTACCAGGCTATCACTTTACTGAACAAGCGATTGAGAGTGAATGGATCGTACCGACGGTAATTGGCTCAAACAGTGCAGAAAGCAATACTCTGGGCATGCTGCCGAGCCTGACATTTTTGATCCCAACTATTATTGAAATCTTGAGCCAAGAAGCGCCAGAAATTATTGAAAGTGGTGACGAAAACTTAATCGTCGAATACATGGTGGAGTGGCTAGAATCGGAAACGAACTTAAACCGTTTACGCACCGAATATCGTTCATTACTCAGCGATTCAGCTTCGATTGAACTCGATCTTTCTAACTTATTGGAACTGCTGCCTAGCACCGCTTATGAGGCGATGACTAAGTTGTTTTTCGGTTTGGGGAACTCCGATTCAACCACTGAGTTACTTGCTCTGGCTGACTTCTTCCCTAACGATGAAAGCGAACTGAATGGCGCGGTCAAAAACATGCAGCAATTCAAAACCACGTTGCATGATTTGCTCTTCACGGGTCCAAACCGTCATAAGGTTTCAACTGAAGAAACAACAGGAGCAACGCCAAGCTTCTACTACTTTGACTACACACCTGGATTCAACGTATGGACTTACAATACCAAAGGTGAAAATGGCGATCTCGATGTTGGTGATTTACTCAAAAGCATCAGTTGTATTGTGGGCGCTTGTAATGCATCAGAATTACCATTTGTGTTTAACAAGACATTAAAGCTTGATGGTTCAAGTGTTCGTCCAGGTAGCAAAGACAAAGCAATGATGAACAAGCTCTCTCGTATGTGGTTTAGCGAACGTTTATTTGAAGACTTCCAATACAACAGTGCGACTGATCGAGTATTGCTGATCGATAACGATGGCGGTATTCAATCCACACAAGACTGGGACAATGCTCATCACTCAGGCATCGATCCAAAACTGCGCCAAGGTCGCCTCAACGGTCTCGAGGAACTTGGGCTGATTCTTAGCCACATGTAACTTCATCCTCAGCTACTCAAAACTCGTTCCCGAATACCTAAAAGCCAGTTCGCTGGCTTTTTTCATCCTCATTCCTTGAACATAATTAGGAAGGTTTACTCATGTTTCCTAACGCCCTTCGTGCTCTGCTACTCTTTATCTTCGGCGCGCTGTTGGTTGGCTGTGCTCAGCCCTACCCTCAAGTTGAACCGGATTTTGAAGCCAATTGGCAAACTACTCAGCATCAAGCCGAAGTTTACTTAATTCCTACCGCTCCAGAAGCCTTTGCGCGTCGCGTTGAGCTGGTAAGAAACGCTCAGCAAAGCATCGATATGACTTACTTTTCTTGGGAGAGTGACACGCTTGGTTTGATGCTACTCAATGAACTCAAGCAAGCAGCAGATCGAGGCGTGCAAGTTCGACTCACTCTCGATGATTTATTGGTGTTTAACGAGAAATGGCTTGCTGATCTCAGCGCTCACGACAACATTCAAATCCGTTTATTCAATCCGTTTGATTCACGTAAGTCAGGTTGGATTGGTCGCGCCGTCAACTTCTCTACTCATCAACAACGTTTGGACAATCGTCTGCACGAGAAGTACTTCAACGTTGACCATCAATGGATGATTCTAGGTGGACGTAACATTGGCGACGACTATTTTGGTTACAGCCGCAAAGCCAACTTCTTTGATATGGATGTCTTGTTCAAAGGCAGCATTATTCGAGCGTTCGACCAGAACTACCAACAACTTTGGGACAGCAAGCATGTCACGCCAATAGAAAACATCGTTAACGTTACCCCAAACTATTCCGCGTTCACTAAAGCGCTTAATAAAGGTGAGAAAGACAAAAGCATCATTCTGGCGGAAGTTGAAAAACAGGTTAAACACCTGACCAGTCCCAACTTCATTGCTGCGCAAGTCACCCCCGTTTTCGACTCATTAAACAAGTTAGAAAACAACAAACCCTACTTTAGAAAACGTGCAGAACACCAAGTTTGGCAACAAATAACCTCTGCATCTAAAGCAGTGATATCAACGCCTTATGTGGTACCAAGTGATGGTGAATTTGCCTTTATTGATACCTTGATGGAGCAAAAAGCGGACATCACGTTAATGACGAACTCGTCTGCATCTAATGATTCTGGCTTTATTCCGGCTTATTACGAGGAGCATCGCCAAACCTTGTTGGGTAAGGGCGTTCATATACTTGAGTACAAAAACCAAGCAAAAAATGATGACCATTACTTCCATGCGGATACTTATTATCACAACAAGACGGTGATACTCGATGATCGGCTGACTTATATCGGCTCATCAAACTTCGACCCAAGATCGGATTTCCTCAATGTGGAATTTGGTGTGTTGGTCCAGAGCGAAGCCTTTGCAGAACATGTCATGCACTACTTAACTCGACAACAAGATGAACTGTTTTGGCGAGTATCTCGAGATGGACAAGGCCAAACTCAGTGGCAATCAATGCATGAGATCCATACTAAGAATCCAAACTATGGTGGATGGCATAAGGCGCCTAACTGGATATTCAAGAAACTGAATGGTGAGTTCGAACTCTAAACAATCAAGACTTAAAAAGGCTCTCTATCTGCAAGGATGAGAGCCTTTTTAATGCCCGCTAAAACTGCGTGCCTAGCGAAAAGTGAACGCGGAATTGGTCTCCTTGAGGAGCATCTAAACCATAAGCAAAGTCCACTTTGACGGGCACATATTTTGAATTCCATATCAAACTCAGCCCTGTACCGCTTTTCCAATCCACCCTATCGTTGAAGGCATCACCAACATCATAAAATGCCCCAAGCCACAATTGGCGGTAGACCTGATATTGATATTCCAGCCCAGCAGTAAACATGTAACGGGCACCCGTTAAATCGCCATTTTCATCTCTCGGAGAGATAGACTCATAACCATAACCACGAAGATTGCCATCACCTCCCGCAAAGAAACGTAATGATGATGGGATATCGCTCAAAGTGTCAGCGACATTAATACCGACATTAGAACGAAAGTGAAACTTGTGTTTTTCACTAATATCCCAAGACAGCACGCTCTTGCCCTCAATACGCAGCAAACGAGAATCGGAGAAAAAATTAGGGTCTGAGTATTCCAATGAGTAGACGTGACGGTGCTTTACTTCTAATTGATCGTTCTTGCGATCAAGCAGTGAAAATGTCACCCCCGGTAATAACAACTGTGATTCGTTATTCTCCGACGCTTGTCGATAACTTTCTTGCAAATAACGAACGTGCATGGTGCTTTGCCAATCACTGTCTAACTGCCAGTGTTTTTCAAACGATAAATCATTAGAAAAACTCGATGTGTCTCGATAGTCAACATGCTTAGATTCAAACTGAATCCCGTAGTAATCCGTTAGAACATTTTGGGTGGGAATTTTGTAACCAAGTAATAGCGATTGTTCCGGTTTGGAAGCGTACGCTTGTGCCTCAAAACTGTGTCCACGTGCGTTGTACCAAGGCTTGGTCCATTTCAGCGAAGCGCGCAATCCCAAGTCTGTCGAATACCCTCCACCGACCTGCACAATATTACGTGAATTCGGCTCTGCGAGCACTTCTATCGGCACCTTATGACCATCGGATATCTCCTCGAAATCCGCTTTCACAATCACACTGCGAAACCAATCAGTACTCGAGAGGTCGGCCTGATATTGACTCAATTTCAAAGTGTCAAAATCGTCGCCCCGCTCAAACGTTCTCATCGCTTCTATTCGTGCTGTTTCGATACCCGACGTAAGAACAGACAGCTCTCCAAATTGGTAACGAGAACCACTAGAGAAATGCAGATTCACATAGGCTTGATTTAAACTGGGAATGACTTCCAACGACGATTCAATAAAACGCCCATCTAAATAACCTTTTTGCTGAGCCAATGAAATCAAGTTTCGCTTTAACGTATCGTACTCAGAATGAAGCAACGGCTCACCTTGTTTAAGTTGAGCTTGATTAATTAGTTCGATGAAATCCTGATCATTACTGGCCTCCCCCGACACAGCAAGATTAGATTTTTTGACCAACATCACCTCCCCCGCGTCAACCTCAAGCGTGATGAGATCATTCTCTGATCTCTGAACATTGAGCTCGGAATGATAGTAGCCATAAGGGTTTAACGCATTATTAACCATCTGCGTTAGTCGATTTGAGGTAATGTTTGAAACAGAGAGTTTCGTTAGTGGTGTAAGGTGACTTTCAAGATTTTTCTCTAATATTGGTGTTAGCCCTTTGATTTTAAATTGCGCTCCGAGTGCATGATGTAAAGGCATAGAAGCTAAAACCGATATACCTATTATTTGTTTAATGAGAGGAGACACACCGCTACCTAGTTTAGCAATACACTCGACAAGGTTAATGATGGAATGGCATATCAGTTAATCGCGTTTGTAGGATTGCTCCCTACGAAATCCTCTCGAAAATTCACGTTTCACAAGTAGATACTTTGAACGATAAATTGGCTCAAGCTAGGAGGTGGCAAATCATGCGGTCTGAAATAGGTATACTGTTTGCCAAAAATACAAAACCCAACGCTGAATGGATCTCATCAAGCGTTGGGTTACATTGATAATGTGTTTTTTAATCTAAAAAGCGTCTGTTAGTAAAACTAGATCGAAGAACAGTTTCCTTTTTCTGCCATGTCGACTTTTAGTACTTCTGCTTTACCTTTGCTTTCGTCCACGAGTTCTAAGCCCGCACCACCAACAAATACACCCATTTTAATGTATTGATTAACGAAATAATTACGGCCCTCTTCCGTTAAGATAGTTAAGTGATTTTCAGAAAACTCAGACTCTGTACTTACTTGATGTTCTTTATTGCCTTCGACCTCATGGTAGAAGAATACACCAGGAGCGGTTTCACCAATACATTCCCCATCGACGTAAACATACTTTTTAAGCGCTGCTCCGACAAAAGCATCTTCTCGGTAAATGTAAATCCCTGCGTTCCCCTTTTGAGGTGCTTCAAATGATTTCATTTGATTTGATACTGTCGAATCAACAGTAGGAACAGAAGCACAACCTGACAAACCCAAAAGGAATGCGGAACACAGAATTACTTTATTTTTCATGTTATTAACCTAGCTACGATAAAATCGCGCCAACCATACTATAAATAAATACGTTCACTTATTGGTATTTTTTTAATTTGTGATTCAACCTATGCAATAGCACTCATTTAACGTATGGATTGAGCAAACATTAGCCATATAATAATCACGAGAATAAAATGCCCTGTATCTAACGATCACTAAATGCCACTTTACTCGCTAGACTGATAAGTAGAATACCTGAAACACCTTCAAGAGTTCTTGAATAACGCTGAGAGTGTGGACGACTAAATACCCAATTACCCACAGAGGCGTACAAAACGTTACATGTCGTCGCAAGTACGCTGAACAGCAAGCCAAGTACTAATAATTGCATTGATGTTGAGCTTGCAGACGTATCAATAAATTGAGGCAGAAACGAGAGAAAGAATAGCGCTACTTTTGGATTCAAGACGCTGACGATAACCCCCTGAACAAACACATTTTTATTATTACCAACATTTTTGTTTTCAACGATTTTATTTTCTCCACGCCACATGGACAGTAATGACTGAACACCTAAATAAACTAGGTAAGCGGCCCCTAACCATTTAACAACGCTAAAAGCCAAAGATGAACTCAGAATTATTGCTGACAAACCTAAACATGCCGCTAGTGTATGAAAAAAGTAACCAACACCAAGCCCCAGAGCCGCTTTCAGCCCAGCAGATAATTTACCTTTCATTGTATTGGAAACAATATAAATTACATCAGGTCCAGGAATCATGTTGATAGCGAGACAAGCGACAACAAATAATAATAGTGAGTTTGAATCCATTCTTTTCTCCAAATTAACGTCTTGCGGGATAACATTTCATCGAACTACAAGTAATGCAACGTCCAGGTTTCAATTGGTTATATTTAGTATTAACAACACGTTACTAATACTACAGCACTGCGCGAAGAGCACAATCATGAACAGTGATACGAATTAAATTATGGGCCTTTGTTAGCCCTTTGAATGATAATATTTAGCATCGTTTGGTTGTATGCTTTTTCTAGCCAGCAGCTCTTATGGAAGTTAACAAATCGGCTACTTAGTATACTTAATAGACCGTCAAATCAGATAGATTATCTATTCTTATTTCTTCAAGCCTTTTGTGCTTCATTTTCCTGCCTCACTAAGCAGCAACTTAATACTTGCTACACCAAAAAATAACGCGAACACGCCTTCAAAAACTGCTTTGGATCTGAGATAGGTTTGTCTGACCTTTTTATGCGCGAAAAGAAAAGCATAGCCAAAGAAAACCAAAGCACTAACCAGCCCCACAACAAAAATGACCGACAACAATTCCAACGGACTGGCCTTAGGAGGAACCCCTATCGAATAAAGCGCACCGAAAAACAGAATAGCCTTTGGGTTAGTTAAGTGAATTAACACTCCGGTTAAGTAGTTACCCTTCTTTGTCGTTACGTATGTTTTGGGTAACTTTAGCTGCTCGATGTTGCAGGCAGAATGTACAGACTTTAAAGCCAAATATAAAAGATAAAATGCCCCACAATATCTAAGAATTTCAAAAAGCCAAACATTGCTATAGAGTATGGTTGCGAGACCAAAAGCGGCTGAGGTTGACCAAAATAAAGACCCCGTTAAAACACCTGCAGCCAAATACCCACCAAAGCGCCGACCGTGGTTCATTGACGTGCCTGCTATCGCAAGAGTTGCAGGTCCGGGGCTAGCGATGGCAGCGATAGCTGATACGACAATCAGTGAATAATTTATCTCTTCCATTTTTACTCTAAGCCTCCAAATGGAGTTTTATCAACACTTATCGCAGAATAGTCTATTGAACGTACATCAGAAGCGTAATACTGATTAAAACACCAAGTATCACGAATCGAGTTGAGATTATTTGGTATTTTACTGCTCCAAAATAACATCAAATCCGCCATAAATGAGACGCTTTCCATCAAAGGGCATTGGGTTATTGTCTGGACTCATTCGAGGATCACCCATGATCCGCAGCCACCCTGAGTCTCGAACTTCTTTTGAAGGCCAGACTACCCACGAAAACACAACGGTTTCGTTGCTTTCAGCGTTAACTGCCATGGGAAATGATGTGATCTCACCATCTGGTACTTCACTCCCCCACGTCTCAACAACCTTTAAGGCCCCAAACTCCCTGAACATTTCTGCTGCTATTTTTGCGTGTGCGATATACTTTTCTTTATTCGCTGTCGGCACTGCAGCGACAAACCCATCAATGTATGACATAAGTAAACTCCTTTCATTGGAGTTATAACCATAGCTCAATAAAAAGAATGCACATGATGCCAAACCATAGAAGCAGGTACGTAATACAGCTTGAGAGCTACATTCCTAGCTTGGACTTTATATGCATATTTGAAAGGTATGTGTTTGGATCAAGCTTGGTTAGCATATTTATAATCTCCAAAACACTCGAATACTCAATACGTTCCTCTTCAGCATGCCCGATCCCACCTATTGTAAAGTGAGTAAAGCGGTAATCACGATAAACGTTTTGCAGCTGGCTAGAAATATCTTTGAGTAATCTTTTACTGAGGGCGAATGCAGGGTATTCACTACTTTCTGAAAGCTCTGCTGTAGAGCCAATAGATACAATATTGCATTTATCGTTAAGTGAACCTAAAGCGTTAAGCTCATTGACTAAATTAAGATACCCAATCGGACCAACATTCATAAACTCAATCAGTTCGTTTGTTGTCAATTCTGAAGACTCTCCCCACATCGACGCCAAATAAACTATGATGTCAAACTCTACACCTTTGAAGCACGTATAATCTGGTTTTTTACCGGGATCAACGTCAATACAAACAGAGGCGACTCCCCCCTCAACTAGCTTTGATCTAGAAATCGCATAAATTTCTGTACCCTGTAAGTTCGTAGCCAAGAACCTTCCTAGCCCTTTACTACCTCCAACGATTAAAATCTGCATAACCCTATTCCTTGATTAAGGTTGTCTTTCATATTGTCCGTCAAACTGTTCATTAGGCATCACTTTAACGTTTCTATTGCCCTACTTAGTTCTATCTTCAATTTCATCGAATGGTTCAACTGAAATACGCTCTGCAATTTCACTCATCTTCTTCATTTTTTCTGGGTTACTAGTTCCCCAAAACCGCTCCCAGTCTTCACGTGTTCGCCACTTGGCAATAGTTAAAACCTTTTCCGGTACATCGTAAGAACGAAGCATAAAACTACCAAGCGCCCCATCTACTGACTCATGAATTGAATCTGTCGTCGAACGCCATATATTTTGAAACTCATCCATTTTTTCACTTGGCACACGCCATTCATACACAACTCTAAACATAACACTTCCATTAAAATTTCTAGATTTAATACGGCAAAGTATCAGGAACACTAAGCCAGGTTAATAGATGAATAAAGCAACATAGTAGAGCGTAGAGCAATCTAAAAAACAAAGCGTAAACGCTCTAAATCACTCCGATTCGATTAGTCATGCACACATTCAAAGATTTCGTATTGACGTTTAACATTGGCAGTTACTTTTCCCCAATGTGAGGCTTGAACTCTTTCCTGATGTTGCTTAAAAGAGGCTTTGTCGACGAACTCCTCATAGACATCAAAACGAAAAGGATTAGTCGAGCTTTGAGTCACAAGAAAAGTAAGGCAGCCCGGCTCTTCTAACGTGAGCCTTTTGTGAGTTATTAACGCATGTTTTACTAATTCTAAATCCTTTTCCGGAACTAAAATAAAGCCTTTCAATGTTACTTTCGACATATCATCCTCTCGCCCCTGTAACCTTTCGTTAAGAAGTAGCCAACACGCCCTCAATCTCAACCATCATATCGCAAATGTGAATCTCACATGAATTAAAATGCCACGTGTTAGGAATCTATTTCTAATGCCCTATCGACTTACGAGCATAAGGTTATCTCTACCCTTTCTTTGCCTTTACCGATGTTCTTGCGTTTTAATTGAATTTGGCCGACTTCTGATGTGCGCTTTAAATGAGTGCCACCGCAAGGTACTTGCGCAAACCCATCCACTCTCCAATACCTTCTTTCGCTCTCTTGATCGGAAAAGTCACTAATAATAACTGAATCAGAGTTAATCAAATCTTGCACATCAGTTTCAATTTCTTTCAATAGCGGGCCAATACTTTCAGACCACTCGAAATCTATGCGACTCTTATTTTCAGAAATATGCGCGCCTATCTTAACAATGCCTTCCCGACGCAGATAAAACATCTCGAGCACCACTTCAGCCGCAAAGTGTAGCTTCATTAAGGCGTATCTACGCTTCCAATCAATATTCGTAGTTACAATGTCACCAAGAGTAAAATTTGGAGAGGATTCCAATGTGTAAATAAGTCGAACACCTAGCTTTTGAGCAATCAAAACCGGAATACCATTAATCGTTCCTTTATCACTCTCTTGGCCTCCAGACTCTGCAAAGAAGATAGTCTGGTCCAATTCAACCTTATTTCCGTCTACATTGGTCACTCTTGAGTTAAGTTCTGTTTGGTAGGGATTAACCCAAAATAATTTCTCGCTCATGCTGCTATCCTTGCAGTAAGTCCTATCCTTGATAGTACATTCAGTGACCACCAAGTCAATTCAAGAAACCTCACCGTCAAATGTAAGGCTGTGTATAGAGCACGAGCAGGCTAGACCTATTAGATGCGTTTAAGGCCGGATACTAAACGCTGTCTAGGGGTTTAGCTAACAACCCGTAAATTGCGGAATCTGAGACTACTCCATTCACTTCCCAACGCTGCCTTAGGAAACCTTCCTTTATAAAACCTAACCGTTCCAAGACTTTACCTGAAGAAGTATTGTCTGGATCTATCTCAGCCTCGATTCGACGTAGATTCAGTGTTTTGAATGCGTGTTCGATTAATGCAGTTCCCGCCTCTAATACCATGCCTTTACCCCAGAAATGACGACTAACGCCAAAGCCAATTTCTGCGCGCCTAGACTCTTTCACGTGATTAAACAGCATTATCTTACCCAGAAGTTGGCCATTGCTCTTTAGGAAGATGCCTAGTGTCACTTCTGTATTGCTATTCATGGCCTGTGTACTCTTGGCTATAAATGTCCGCGCTTCTTCAATTGAAAGCCAAGGGCCAGAGTTCCAATATTTCATGACCTCATGGTCTGAGAAGATGTCAAACAATTCGCTTGCATCATCTTCAACTAGCTCTCTTAGAATTAATCGTTCCGTTTCAATCTTTGTTACTAACATTTTGGAGCCAGCCTTTTGGTTTGTTATTGGTGACGAAAATACAATAAAAGTGTGAGACACGTAATACAAATGATTTCGTATGAGACTTTTAAACAAGCTCAACGCACGGTAAAAGCGCCACGTGTCACGATTCTATATTGAAGCAAATTTTAGACATTCAAGTGCGTCAACAAGTAACCGCTGAACGCATCAAAGCTTGGAGTGAGTTGATCATAAGTCCTAAACTCAGGCTCAAAATAGTCCATATACTTTATTATCGCTTAGTGACGATTTCCTTCAGTACTCTGGCTGGGTTGCCACCAACAACGACATTGTCTCTAAAACTCTTTGTAACGACTGCGCCAGAGGCTACCACCACGTTGTTCCCAAGTGTTACGCCAGGGTTGATTACGGCATGGCCACCTATCCAACAATTGTCACCAATGTTTATGGGCTTTGCTAGCTCTAAACCACTGTTCCTCTCGATAGGATCTAAGGGATGAGTCGCAGTATAAATTCCAACTTGAGGCCCAAGTAAACAGTTATCACCAAACTTAACTTCCGCAACATCCAAAATCACACAACCAAAATTAGCGTAAAAATTATCTCCAACGTGAATGTTGGATCCGTAGTCGCAATTGAAAGAAGATTCAACATGAATATCGTCACCTGTTGTGCCGAACAAGCGCTTAGTTATTTGAACTCGCTTTTGTTTATGCTCAACAGACGTGGCATTCAATTTTTCAGTTAGTAACCTAGCGCTCAACCTTAACTTTAATAACTCTTCATCACTTGGGTCATAAAGCTCACCTGCTAACATTTTCTCTTTTTCTGACATAAAACTTGGACTCCAATACCAATTTTCTTACAACGCTACATTAAGTATGTGAGTAACGCTACCTCCTAAGCGAGGCTGTTCCACCACGAAAACAAAGCCCGACTTGAACCCTAGTCCTCAGCGCTATCACAAACTAGTGCACTACCACCACCGTTCTCACTAACTTATCACCGAGACGTTGCCTCTTTTTACCAAGAATGAAAATTGAGTCAATAAAACCGAAGAATGGAGTAATAACATTTCGAAAGAGCGACTGAAAAATATTGCACTTTTTACCCGTTCTTGCACTTATAACTGCAATGCCCAAAAGTTTTTTACCCACACTTTGACCATTTGGTAAACAATCAGAAAAAAGGTAATACGATACAGTCGCAGTTACTGCTGTAGCGCGCACAAGCTCTTTTTCAATACCGATTTCTAAGCCGACCCATAAAACGAGAGTAAAAATGCTAAAACTGACAAAAAGATCAATCATTTGTCCAACACACCTAACTCCCGGACTAGCCAAAACGTAATTTTCTAGAGTAAATTTTTCTGCATTTTTCATTCTAAAATTTGGACTAACAATTGCTTATTGGTGAACTAACGCTATTGAGACAGTAACATCCCCACTAAACCTAATCCATACTTCCGCATAGTACGGTCGAACCTGATTTTTCTATCTTTTCAATATATTACCACGCTTGTTCTAAAGGCTAGATTGGTAATATTTCAACATCTCTTCTTGATTAAGCGCTTTACTTTCTAACTTTTGTTGATCTTTAAAGATTTGAGCTAATGAAGGGAGAATTGAGCGATTTACTTTATAGTCATCAGACCAAAGTTTCCCTCTCATCACCGCTTTCGCACAATGAAAGTACATACTCTCTATGACTATTTTGATAACAACCTTAGGATCTTTACTTCCATCGGGGCAAGCAGATATCAAGTTGGCGTCGGTGTGAATACTTGCGATTCCTTTAATACGGAGCACTTCATCAATACCATTTACCATCAATAACAACCCTACCTTGGGGTTACTAATGATATTTTTTAGACTATCGATACGATTGTTCCCCGAGCTATCAGGGAACAACAATGTTGATTCATCTAAAACTTTTACGAAGCCAGGCTCCCCTCCTTTAGGAGAAAGATCGATATACCCTTGTGAATCAGCGGTACTTAGAACTGCAAAATGGCAGTTATTAATTAATGTAATCGCATGAACATCCAGCACAGGCAGAGCTTTATTTTTAGCTCTCGCACTTGGCTCTGCGTAAATTTCTTTTAACTGCTCTATTGTTTTAATTTCACTCATTCAATGTTATTCCTTCACTATCGTATAATGCTTTGCTTGTAAGCAAGCAGTAACTCTGACTTCTTGTATAGGCACTAGACCTAACTCATCGTAAAAATACTACGAGTACAAGTTGTCTCTTTAATGCCTTGTTATCTGAAGATTTAAAGTTTTTCACTAAACTCCCCACACTGCTTACACTTATAACCATGCTTGTAAAAAAACAGTGGAAAACCCAGTAAAATAAAAACTAAGAAAGCTGGGCGTTTACCTTTTGTAAATGCAAATAGATCTTTACTACCACATTTAGGGCAAACGTCTTTTTCTTCATCAACGTCAACTTCATTTCCCAATGATTCTGAGAAATCGCTACTAAGTATTTGTTTCGCATCTTCTGCATCACTTTCGGCCACCATCAGACGGACGCCGCCTATTGCATTTGAATAAAGCCACTGAGTATTTACCGTGTGCTCGTCAGCGATGTAACTTTCTATTCCGACACTATCTAGGCTTGCTCTCGCAATATGAGCTTCATGAGGAAAAGAAAACCTTGCTACTACAATCACATATTGCTCCTTGTGGGAAAGCGCTCCCGTAAGGTATAAGAAACGCTAATTGGAAATGCTATGTGTAGTATTTCTTTTTGAACAACTTATTAGCCCACTACAGACTAGTACATATACCCTAACCAATCTATATGGCCAACAGCCCAAGTTTTGCCGCTGATAGGTTTAACATATAAGTCATCTAGTTGCTCTACAGCAACACCGTAATTTTTATGTTCATGAACGCGCAACCAAGAACTTAGAGAGTTAAGGCGCTGATAACCATTAGCCACATAAAAACGCTCCAAATCGGAGACTAAAATGATGAAGTCGACATCTTTAGTGGACGCATACTCGCTGAGTTGAGACAACATTGTTGTGCCAATACCTTGTCTTTGAACTTTGCTCTCGACACAAAAGTCACTCACACCTAATACTTTATAAATTTCATCACCAACGCGAACAACTCTGTAGTCTAATCCCATGTAACCAACTAACTGATCACCTTCGTAATTCAGAACTCTCATATGCGGGAGTTGCTTATAGTAAGAGCGAGTAACTTGGTGTTCAGGAAACGACTGGTTTCTAAGAGCTTCAATTGCATTATGCTGCGCTTTAGATAATTCGATTTCTGGGTAAATATCCATATTTGACCTTTGAGTATTAATGACCTTTTGGAGTTGAGCAACGCAATACAAAAGCCGCCGCATACCGATTTAATCACTGAGCTCAACGCCCAGTTAATGCCACGAGTTGAGAATCACTCTTAAACAGATTGTTAGGCATTTTATATCCTGTGCTGCTGCAAATACTTTATTCCATAATGCAGAGATGCCACGCCTTCTAAAGTAACTTTGTATTTACTAATAGATCCCATTAATTCATCAGTACCTAATACGATTTCAGAGTGATACCATCTTTGCTGTTCAATTTCTGACCATAGCTTCATTTCTGCAATTGTTGCTTGCGCTTTAATTCTTTTTTCTATTAGTTCAGATTTAGATAACTCAGTAAAACCAGCATAAAAGACTTGGGGCTTTCCTCCCCTAGCGAACTCCCTGCAAACAGCCATGGGAATAAGTTCTGAAATATCATTCTTTGTCAGACCAACTTCTTCCTCTAATTCAGAGTACATATGCTTTGTAAAGAAATTTTCAAAGCTAGTATCGGCAGAATCTGAGGGCCACTTTGCAACCCCGGACGAAGTGCAGTGAATACCACCAGGAAAGACTCCTACTTTCTTTACACGTTTAACCATATAGGGGACATATTCGTCTTCCTCTCTGTAATAAATGAGAGCTGCAATTCCAACTGTGTTAGCCATAGTTTTATCATTTAAATTAGGTAAGAGCCCTCCATAGATTCCACGCTGTAAGGACCTTAGTGAAATGCCATCATCATCCTGAGATGACCAATCTAATATTAAATTGGATTTACATTGGTCAAAGTATGATGCCTTCTGTAGTGAGAAGCTTATATTATCACCTGACTCTAAAACTTCATGAAGCCTGATCGCTCCTTCGTTATCTCTAACCCTTTGGGACTCTATAAGTTGACTGAACCCAAGGTCTGAGACTTTAGACCATTCTTGGTTTGGTGGTCGAAGCATGAACTTTCGATTGTTTATTTTAATTTCTATTTTCTTACCTTCAGGGTACATGCTTATTAGTTCACTGTAAGGTATAAAATGAGAAATCGGCGTTTCTTCCGAGTAAACACCTAACAGATAGCTAGTATCGTAATTTATGAAAGGATCTTTTTTGGGAGCAATTAATGACCCTTTAGCCCTTAATACAAGGTCAAGAAGTGTAAGGGATGCACCAGCAGCACCAACAATTATTTCTATAGCCATATGTCTTCCTTTTTGCCTAACGCCGAGTTAAGGTGTGAGTAGCGCAATACCGAAGATCCAGTATTACGCCTTAATCACTATACTCAACGCATAATGAAAATGCCACGCGTTACGAATCACTCTTAAGCAATTTGTTAGTACATGCGCTACTTCTATTTATGTGCTCCAAGATATTGAAAACTAGCATGATATGAAAGGCTTTGAACACTGAAGTGAGACGGGCCGCTACAAAACTTAAACTCGGTTAAGAAACGAAAGTTGGCTAGAAGAAAAACGCACTGAACAGGCCTACTTTCACTGGCTTCAAATTAGAAAAGGATTCTTTCCTCGTACTTCAACAGCCACACCAGAAGTAATCCAGGTTCTCTCAAAAGCCACAACGAAAATGAAGAAGCGCCAAAGAAATTGGCTAAGAGTTAGAAGCCGTAAACGGTGAAATCAAAGCGAACACTCCGCATATGGTGCCACCGGAAAGAACGTGAAAGGCACTAACTGAAAGGTGTAAAAACGAGCGCCAAAACAGATAAACACCAAAACTTATGACCTTTGATGCCAAACCCTTACTAACGCCCGCTTAAGTGGTGAGCTACGCTACCACAACAATCAATTATTACACCGTAAACACGAAAGCCAATTCAAACCAAAACTGCCAAGCGTTGCGAATCCGTCTTAAAGCGTTTGTTAACAGTATGCCTTCACCTTACTCTTCAACAATTACATGAATATTTATAGAGGAGCTGAGTGTAAACTTTTTGCGTCTATATTCGTTGATAGCATGATCGCTATTGGTTTTATCTTTCGGAGGTACGGGTATCTCTGGCAATTCTTGAACCAAACATTTGCACTCTTTAGCGACTAAGTTGCGATCATCTAAGTCGCAGATATTGTCCATTAACTTTGATAGTTCATCTTGAACATCATCAATTTTTTCAACAATGTCGGAAGCAAGCATAGCGCCGTTTGCGCCACTTTTAATTCTTTCTAACTGATTCAATACCTTATGAACATAGCCAATGATTCCAGTCCTAGCTTCAACCCGAATTACATCATGGTGTTTTGCTTTGGTTTGAAACAAAGACTCCGATATGATTGAATCTGACAACCACTTTGAATCCGAGTAGAGCAGCTGAAGACCTTCTCTAAAATCTTTGTATGAGCTAATGCCTTGTAGTAGAAGCATTAATGTACCGATAACCGTTACTCGCGTTTTAATCGACCTTTCTTCAAACTCAATATTTATATCAAGCCCTTCAGATAAGAAAAACTCTGTACGACTTAACGCAAAGGCTCTTATGCTTTCTTTGAACGCTTCAAGCTGTTCTTCAGTTTCAATTCCCGCTGGCTCAACGTGAATATACGCCTGACTAAGAATGTTTTTATTTATATAATCAGCCACGAAAATTCCTTAATACTGTTAACGCCGCGTTAAGGGGTGAGCAACGCTATACCACCCAACTTAAACTATTGTGCTATATACACAAAAGCTAAACTTTGAACTGAAACCGCCAAGCGTTGAGAATCCCTCTTAAACGCCTTGTTATGTACCGCCGCAAAATAATGCACTTTCAATTTTGGACCATTGAACCATGAACGGAATAAAGTCACTTTTGGGGATGAACTTCTGTGCAGCGGTATTGTTTTTTAAGAACACCTCTTCCAAAGCCCATACATGATGGTCAGCATAAACAGCCCATGCCTTTGCTCCATCGTTAAGCTCAGGTTGTGTCATAGGTTTAATAGACAGATACCCTTTTAATAAGGCCAATGATTTATTAACATCCATGTCAAACATGTACATACAGGCTCTAGCCACCTCATAACCAGGTGGCATATTTTGTACTAGGTCCCAATCAATCACATCACTTACAGCACCGTTTAAATCAAAAAAGACGTTAAAATGATGAAAGTCGCCGTGAATTAATTGCCTGCTTGTTAAAGGAGTATATGAGTGTACGGCTTGTGAGCTCGCTAGATAGTCACGCTGTTGTTTTACTCTTCGTAGCACCGAACCTTTTGCATCAAGCGCACTGTTGATTTCAATACAGGCAACTATTTTTTGTAACCTATCGACCCAAGCACTTTTATCCCATGAGAGCTCGATTGTTGGAAAACTATTTCCAGCCATAGAAGCTAGTTGAACATGCAATTCAGCCAGTGCTTTTCCTAACTGAAAAGCATGTAACTCCGACAGCTCGCTTTTTCCAATTAGCCCCCCTTTTGCTTCAGGGAATAAAGCGTAAAAGCCATCACCTATTTTGCCAAAGGAGCAGCCATCGCGCGTCAAAACTGGGGCTATTATAGTATTCAAATTTTGGGAGAGTTTTTGTAATAATTCATGCTCAAGCTTGATTTGTGCAACATTGCGAACACGATATTTTCTAAGGTAAAAAGTCTCTGAGGATTGGATTCGAAAGACATGATTAGTCGCGCCAGCTGATTGCCGATTTAAACTAGCATCAGCATCTATTTGGTTCCAGTTTTCACTAACCTCACGAACAAAATCACTCATAGTTCAATTGACCTCATAGGTACATAACGCTGCATTAAGGGGCAGCAACGCAATACTGAAGCCGCCGCATACCACCCTAAACACTTAAACCAACGCATAGTAAAAATGCCACGCGTTGCGAATCCCTCTTGAACAGTTTGTTAACTGAGCACCTTTCAGTTTTCGCCGATCTTTCAGCCACTTTCGCCAAAGCTCGTTTTGCTAATTAATGATTAACAAAGCTAACTCAAATATGTATTTAACCAAAAAATTACCGTTTATCTTTAGTTTGAAATGCGTCTCACAACACCATACTTCGGCGATGTAAGTGCGCCGAACTAATCACGAATGCCTTATATTATTAGAAGGCTTTGTGCCGCCTTTCACATCAGTAAACTTAAGTATCAAACTGAAATTATTCGCATTAGCTCAGCTAAGGAAACCGACCGAACTCCGGTTTGCTTTAGATCCCATTGAGACCAACTAATTTGATGATGCGCGACATCAATTTCAATCTTTCTAGCTTCGCCCAATAGCTTATTTATACGACTTTCCAAAAATTCCACGTTTAACTCCTAAAGAAACATAACGCCCTGCTAAGGGGTGAGCAACGCAATACAAAAGCCGCCGCAAACCACCTTAATCGCTAAATTCAACGCATAGTAAAAATGCCACGCGTTGCGAATCCCTCTTGAGCAGTTTGTTAGTCGCGAGGCACCGAGCGCCAATTTTAAGCCAAACTAAACTTTGCGAACAACAAACTTTATGTGCTTTGATGCACTTAAGTCAGGCGTAGTCTCAAAGCGGCTGTTTAATGGAACCACTTGGAACAACCAACGCCGCAGAAAACGGACTGGCAACAGTTAAGGGGTGAAGCACGCAATACCTAAGCTTCCGCATGGCACTTCAACACCGAAACCACCGCATACCAAAATGCCACGCGTGCTGAATCCCTCTTGAACTGTTTGTTAGCACGCTGCCCTTTAAGCTTTTGGTACACGCCAAGACATTGAAATATAGCACGAAACTTATGGCTTAAAACACTAAACCAAACGGACAGCTGCCAAACTAAAAACAGACATCAAGACGTAAGTTGACTAGAAGAAAAACATGCTTAACTGCCCTTTTTCACCGCTTTCAAATTAGCAAAGAATACGGGCTTCGAACTTGAACAACAGCGACAAAGCAACGCTTGTTTTGCCGAAAATTTCTCAGCACTAAAGAAACCACACCAGAGAAATAGCCCGAAAGTTAGCAACCGTAAACGATAAACTCAAAGCGAAAACTTCACATCTAGTGCCACCGGAGCGAACATGAAAGGCACATTTGCTCCTGTGTAAAGCTAGGAAAAGAAACCAATAAACACCAAGACTTTTGATCTCTGATGCCAACCCAGTGCTAACGCCGCATTAAGGGGTGAACAACGCATTCCACCCAGACTAAACCATTGTGCCGTAAACACTAAAGCCAATTCAAACCAAAACTGCCAAGCGTTGTGGATCCCTCTTGAATGCTTTGTTAGTTGCCAAACCTAAAGCTTTGATTTGAAGTTAATTACCGCTTTGCCAACACTAGCTTTACGTGTTTTCGAAAACTCAAATCAGGCGCAGTTTCAAAGCGCCTGTCACTGAAACCACTTGGAATATGCAACACCGTAGAAAACGGACTAACAACACCAAAAAGCCCTTTTGGACTGATAATTTAACCGAGCTGACTTTCAACAAGCTAATCAGCGTCTGAAACAGAAAATCCAATCGCACAAGAAACCAAAGTTCGATTTTCACAAACCCAAATGGCTAGAAATTGAAATACGAAAAACCAGCCAAAAACACACGGGCATTAGCCCTAAACATTCTGCTTTAAGTACGTTTTTCCTCGTTGGCAACTAACGCCGCGTTAAGTAGTGAGCAACGCTACCACCTTTATTAAACCATTGTGCCGTAAACACTAAAGCTGATTCAAACCTAAACTGCCAAGCGTTGCGAATCTGCCTTAAACGCTTTGTTATGCGATCTTGCGCACATATCTAAGTTATTCAGTTATAAATCTATTGAAAAGTCAAAGTTCACGCCACATTACTGGAGTGATATGCAACAAAACTTTTAACTAAATCTAGCCTAAAGGCAGAGGTGGTATTATTTTCAAATCTAGTAATAAACAAAGTACAAGCGATCAAAAAGTGTTTGCGATGCGCATAACGAGTGATTTTGAAAATCAAGTTTTAATAAGTCAAGCTAAGAGAGAAAGCTTATTGAAAAGATTTTTAGAAAGTGCATCTGAAAAAGAAAAAGAGACATTCATTGAATCTTTGTTTCAATTACACTCTTTACTTAATGAGTATCTAATGTCCTCTAATCGATTTTCAATCATTTTAGATACAAATATAATTCAGGATATTTTGTCTTCAAATGAGAATCGCTTTAGAGAAATAAGATATATCGCAACAAGTTCAATACTCTACTTTTTGGAAGACTACGCTGGAGCTACTATTTCTCTGTGTATAACACCGACTGTTTTGTATGAATTGAATAATCAAAAACCAATTTCTAATATTTCTCAGTATAACAACGCAATGTCTATCGTAGAAGAAGCTGCTATTAAACTTGGCATTTCCACTAACACGATAGGCTTTAGAAATTACAAAGAACTGAAAAACGTAACTAAATTAATTGACAAAGATTCCAATAACATTAAAAAGGCTGTAGAAAAATTAGCAGCACAAGATTGGACTATGAGTTTTGATCGTGAGGATGGCTCTATATCAATCCCAATGGCTGTTGCTGAAAACCTTATACCAGAAATTAAGCTATATTATTTAAGTCCATTTTACGTTAAATGGGCGTTGATGAACTTCGTGGAAAAACGAATGTTTGATCAGAACAAGAAGCAACCGAAAGCTCGCAACATGATGAATAGAGATAAGGATGGGCTATCTAAGCTATTCAAAATTAAGAGTAAAGGAGATTTAATGGGGCTCGCTGATATAGAACTGTTATCTATGGCTGACTTAACATCTCAATGCTCCAGTAACTCTATTGCTATCACGTCAGCAATCACTTATGACAAAGATTTATTCAAGTCTTTAAGTCGACGCCTTGGCTCTGTACACAATGGAGGAAAATTTGAGTCTGGAAAGGATTCTCCAGAGGATGCAGCGTTGCTATTTGTGTATCAAATGAAGAAGTCTCAACAAAGAACTAAGTCCGCGGAAGCTAGACATAATTTTTGTATGGATGCATTCAAAAGCTTTTTAGATGAAAACGTCAGTTCTTATTTCAAAGAAACGGAGACATGATGAATCGCATAACGCCGCATTAAGGTGTGAGCAACGCTACCACGAAACTCTACCAGAACACCGTAAACACAAAACCCAACGATGAAATGAAAAATGCCAAGCGTTGGGAATCACTCTTAAATGCTTTGTTAGGTTTGTTTTCCAATTTCACTTTGAGCCCTAAGCCTCTCAAATGCCGAAGGTTTCGAACCTGACTCAATATACGCAATGATTTCTGATACACAAGCTTCTACGCCTAAACTTGATGTGTCTAATTCAAGGTCATAAGTACGATGACTATGTACGCGATTAAACTGAAAACGGGCTGCTCCTTGTTTGCGGTCACCCCTCGACACTTCACGCGCTTCCAGCACTTCGAGAGGACAGTGCACACCGACGAAGAGCGCAGGCAACCCCTCAAACGCTTTAACACAAGCGTATAACCATTCTGGCTGCTGAAGTACGTAATCTACGATAACGTTATTTCCTGTACGCGCAATAGCTGCTGCTGATTCATGGAAACCATTGACGATATAAGGGAATCGTTCTTCCATTAGTGAGGCATTATTTAGGTCACATTGAGCGATTTGAGACAAGTAAGTATCAACTGAGACATGTAGGTAAACATCAGCCAAAGCCTGTTGCAAGGCATGACTTAATGTCGTTTTTCCAGAGCTGGAAGTTCCATTTAAGAATATTACCAAACCATTAAACTCTTTCTTAAAATCAATATGATAGCGCTAAACTAATTGGTCGCAAGGAAAAACCTAACGCCGCATTAAGGTGTGAGCAACGCTACCACGAAACTCTACCAGAACACCGTAAACACAAAACCCAACGATGAAATGAAAAATGCCAAGCGTTGGGAATCACTCTTAAATGCTTTGTTAGCTGCGCTTTTCCCACAGCTTTGGCAGGTTGAAACTTTCGATAAGTTCTGGGTCATCAGGATCGCCTGTACCATACATAATAATCGCAGGCTCCCAAGTGTCCACAAGGCTCTGCACTATTGAAGTAACCTGACTCCTGATACTCGGTTTACGTTTTATCTTTTCACGTAAATTTGGTCCATCACTTTCCAAATGCAAATACTTACCTTTGCATTTATGTAGAACTGCAGCAAAAATATGCTCTTCATCATAAAATACTGTCAGCGCCAAAGACGGGCGTTCAGGGTTAATATAAATCGATAAGAACGATTTTTCATCCCAGTCACTAGCTGTTATTTTAGTAGCCATACACTCATCTATCGTTTGGCTATAACTTTTCTTGTGGTCAGGGCAAAGTTCTACATCAAGAGGTGAGTCAACGATAACAACTTTAATATTTTTTCCGATATCTTGTATTTCCTGAAGTACATCATCTATCCAGTCTTCTGGAGTACCAAAGTGTAAATGATGCAACTGCTCATATTCAATTGAGCCATCTTTTCGTTGCATAACAAGTTTCATCGAATGAATGAAATCTTCAAAACCAAAAACATTTAATGTAGCAATTATTTCAGGATTTTCTTTTTTTGCTTCACTAACAAGATCTTCCCATCTTGTTTTGTATCTTAGAAGTACTTCCGGCTTTAAGTCTTTGCAAAAGACTTTATGTGTATATTTATCAGGGCGATGGTGGTTATCATGATCACTGACACAGAGTACGGCCAGATTAGACTCCACCGTGTTAGAGTTGTCACCATCTATATGGTGTAATTCAAAACCGACCCCAGATTGCTTGCATACACAACAACGATAAGCATTTTTTTTGAGTAAGTTCATCCGCTGTTTTGGGGTTGGATTTTTTCTTGCCATTTTTGCTCCATATTAATTTGCCAGCTAACGCCCAATTAAGGTGTGAGGCACGCTACCACAAACTCAAATTGAACACTGTAATCACTAAACTTGATTCAAACTAAAAATACCAAGCGTGCTGAATCACTCTTAAATTGTTTGTTATACTCACTGTTACATATCAAGCTTACTGAGAGCTTCGTACGCACATTTACAAATTAGCTCTTCTTGAGCCGATTCAACTATAGATTGCAATTGTTTCTCTATTGCTGTCGTATCAAACGCTGGTAAACCTGGAAATGAAGTATGCAAAGAACCAACGTTTGATTTTTGCTTTAACCTGTAACTGAAATTCTTAGCACACTGTCTAGCAACTAAAATAGTACTTAGAATTGCATATCGAAGTACCTCTGTGTCTGTATAACCATTTTTTAATTTCAAAGCCGTTTTCTGGCTGCTAGATAAACTAGATTTTATGTGATTAATAGTCTCGGGTGTTGAGCTAATATAAACTTTATGCGCATACTCATTTCTCCAATATGCTAATTTCCCGAGTATACCTTTGTAGCTATGTGGAAAAGTACCAAGGGCTATTGCTAGGTCTATTTTTATTCTTACGCTCATCTTCTTAACTTCAACTTTATGGCCTTCACCGAGACCTAAGCTGATCAATTTTTCAATTTCAGATTCGATAATAGAAAACCCAATGATAGATATTTTCATCAGATCATCTAATAACAAAAGTTGTTCGATTTGATCATCAAAATCCACTTAATTCTCCTGTGAACATAATGCCGCATTAAGGTGTGAGCAGCGCTTGGCTATATTTGAGCGAAGCGAAACTGCCAAGCGTTGCGAATCACTCTTAAATGCTTTGTTAGGTTTTTACGCAAATAGTTCACTAAACTTCTCTGAATTCCAGACTGAAACAACTGGCGAATCTGATACAACCGCTTTGCTAAAACCATACTTTTCGCTTTTAGTAACGAAAGCTATGGGAACGCTTCTATATAATAAGGCTACTGAATTACCATCAGCCGACCATTGAAAGCTAAAATCTTGCTCTACTGTCTTCTCAATAATTGCTGTTTTGGAAACTAGCCCTTGGTGTAATTGTGGCGGTTCCCCTGCTCTCATTTTCTGCTTCCAAGATTCCTCGGAAACAGGCACGTACTGTATGTACGCAACAGCATCTCTTTCTGGCTTTTGAGTTTGAGGCTTAGTTAGGTAAAGCACCCCAGACTCTTCAAACTCATCGAGAATTGCATAACGTTCGGACACTTCGTTATATGAACTTAAAAACAAACCCTCAGACATTACTACTCCTGACATCAACGTACACAAAATAAACAGAATTTTCTTCATGTGACTCCGAAAACCTAACGCCGCATTAAGGGGTGAACAACGCTACCACCCAACCTAAACCATTGTGCTGTAGACACTAAAGCCGATTCAAACCGAAACCGCCAAGCGTTGTGAATCCCTCTTAAATGCTTTGTTATGTCGCGTCCCCAATGTTTAACGAAAACTCTTTATAGCGTTCAACAAATTCCCGAGCTTCAGCCAAGTCAATCGGATAAGGGACGGAGTCATTATTGTCTCTGTGTGGTCTTATCTTTTGAAACCGAAAGCCATGTGATACTAAAAACCTGATCTTATCCCATTGCTTTTTGTCTGATTGTTTAGGTGCTTTAAAATGGCGTCCAAGATTGTATGAAACATTACCGCAATTTGGGCAAGGTAACTCATTGGGAATACCCTTGGATAATTCGCTGTCACGCTTAAAAGACTTGCAACACTCTAAACAAGCAAATGAAACTGTGTAACTACTGCTCAATTAAACATTTCCTCCTAGCTACATAACGCCCTGTTAAGGGGTGAGCGACGCTTGGATATACTTGAGCGAAGCGAAAATGCCAAGCGTTGCGAATCACTCTTAAATGCATTGTTAGGGCAATTAACTGGTGTACTTTTTGTACATAAATTCCATTTCGTACACTAAACGCAATAATTCGGCTGTAAACATAACCGTACTTTGCGCTCTATCTTGATCGGGGCTATCAAGTCTATGAGTTGACTTATTTCCATGCTGCCTGATTAAGTCAACCCACCCTTTCATTGGAGGTGTGACATAACCACTCTTTTCTAAATAGTCTAAATACTTAGCGAATGAGTCTCCCTCTTTTGCTCCTTTATCAACTGCAACATGCATCAATATTTTTCGGCAGATTAATTCGGCTGCTGTAAACGCATTTACTTCCATACAATTCCGAGCTTCTAGGTAACTCAATTTTACGTCATCAGGTAAGCCATCTATGACAGGACCAAATTTTGCTCCAGGAAATAGAGAATTATTAAACTTAACTGAAGGACGAGTACAGTGAGGGCATAACAACCATTTGTTTCTTTGGGTATGACCTAATTGGTCGCTCCAGTTGTAATTAGCTACGACAGCTCCACTGACTTTAGTACCACAGTGTCCACAAGTATATGTTTCCCAGCTATCCTTACTACTACCGTCTTGACGGGAAATATGTCTATGACCTTTAAAACTCACCGCTTCCTCCTAAACTTTGAATTGCCCTAACGCCGCGTTAAGTGGTGAACAACGCCAGTCGCCAAACCTAAACCATTGCATCTTAGACACTTAACCAGACTTGAATTGAAATCGCCAAGCGTTGTGAATCCGCCTTGAACGCCTTGTTAGTTGTAAGTCCCCAACTCGTGCGTAAGACTAAAACCTGCATCACTTACTACTTCTGAAACCAATGAAACGAATTTTTCAGCTTCGCGGTTTGGCTGATACTTTGAAACAATCCTAATTTCAAAAAGCTTGCCCTTTGCTATTGGGTATTGTTCAAATATTTCTCCAGATTCAATAAATGATAAATACAGATTTAATTTGTCTTGCAGCAGTAATAGCTTTTCATTTTGATCATCCCACTCTAAATGATCGGATATAACCAAAATTACTTTTTCATTGTCATGTGCAATAACATCTACTTTATCAAGCTGCTCAATCGTCATATTTTGCCCTTTGCAACTAACGCCCTGTTAAGGGGTGAGCAACGCAATACCGAAGCCACCGCACACCACCTTAATCACTAAAATCAACGCATAGTGAAAATGCCACGCGTTGCGAATCCCTCTTGAACAGTTTGTTAGGTGCGTAGCCAAAGTTGGTAAAAGTCTGTTTCATCGTGCTTGGGATTCTTGCGCACGAACTCCCAACCATGGCGCTTATAGAATGTAAGAGCTCGATGGTTAGTTCGGCTTACTGAAAGTACAGCACGCAAACAACCCGCTTTACTCAAAGTGCTTACAATATAATCCTGCAATTTTGCAGCGAGTCCTGAACCACGAAAATTCGGCTTTAAGTAAATGAGATGTACATAGCCAGTCCCCGGCTCGGGTGAAAAGCTACGAAACTCTAACTGCCCTGCAAACTGACCCTCCACAAATATATGGATATAGAACCATCCTGATGTTGCTAACCGGTCTAATACTCGTTCACGATAACCACTGATGAAGTCATCGAAACCATCGTAATGCCCAAAACTACAAAAGTATGCATCTTTTCTTGCGGCAACGCATAATTCGAAATCATCAATGTTTATCTGCCGAAAAGTAATTTCCATACTTACCTTTTCCTTCAAGCACCTAACGCCGCATTAAGGTGTGAGCAACGCTGCCACAAAACTAAACCATACCACCGTAAACACAAAACCCAACGATGACACCAAAAATGCCAAGCGTTGGGAATCACTCTTAAATGCTTTGTTAGGCTACAGGCTACCCTCTAGCATCCCTACCTTCTTCATCTTCTGGGACTCGAAAACGCCAATACTTATCAGGGCGAACCCAAACCACAGTTTCTGAATTTAGCTTTTTAAACTCATTCAGAGCTTGACGCCCTATTACCTGATTACCATCAGCGTTTTCACGCAACAGTTGTTCAGCGCACGATTTAATAGCATGATCAACAACATCATCTTGATAAAGACAACCTTGCTTTTCAAGCTCAAGTTGCATCCAAGCTGCAAGTGACTTTGCATCCATTGAATTATTCGCCAGAGCTTACTTTGAGTAGAGATTCTTGTGGAAAAACACCGTTATCTAGTTTTTTACCAGCAAACCACTGACAACGATAATTACCACTGAAAGAGCCATAATCAGTAGAGCCTAAGCCTTTTGTAATAACTTCTTTTACAGTCATATCTGGACCACCAGATTTAAGTTTTACGATATCACCAACTGCGTAAATTGCTTGTTCGCTCATAACCACTCCATACTCAACAAAACACTAATAACTATATTTTATATAAGGGTAAATTTGGCACTTTCAAGTGCTATAAGTTTAAATATGTAGCCTAACGCCCTGTTAAGGTGTGAGCAACGCAATACCGATGCTTCCGCATACCACCTTAAACACCTAACGCAACGCATAGTAAAAATGCCACGCGTTGCGAATCACTCTTAAACAGTTTGTTAAATGCGTGGCTAATTTTTACCATCAAGCCATTCAGATACAGCAAAAAAATACTCGATAACCTCTGAGCCATGTGTGTCTTTGCTGCCTTGTTTTAGTGTTCGTATTATGTCTTGAACTAACTGGTTCCCCTTAATTAGCGCATCCATTTCACACATGATGTTTGCCCTAAAAGCCAAACGCCCACTCTCACTAGACAAGAGTTTTTCATGTTCTATACAGATACTATGAGCAATGTTATTTCTTGCCTTCCTAGCGGCGTGAATACTGTCCTCTGAATGCGTTGGTAAACTGTACTCAGATACCAATGACCGAATTTTTTCATACAAAGTACCTGACTTCAAAAGCATGTAGACCTCGAATGAAAACTCATTATTTGTGTTCACAACATCTGTCAAATGAGCCAACGTTCTACAGTTGTGTTCAAAATCTGTAGCGTATGCTAACGCACGACCAAGAAGTGCATATGACTCAGAGATTTCTAGATTTGTACTTGGCATTGGTAATAATGGATGTGATGTCATTGATTCCTACTTCTACCGAAAAGCATTTAACGCCGCGTTAAGGGGCAGCAACGCGCTACCACCAAACTTCAATTTACCACCATAAACACACATACCAAAACTTGAACCAAATTCGCCACGCGTTGAATGTCCCTCTTGAACGCCTTGTTATACGCGTGGTTGAGACCGGAGTGAAAGACTCATAACTCTATGATTTGGCTCGCTTTCAATGCCAACCTCTGACCACCCTAAAAACTGGTACAACGGCGCTACATTTGTGTAAACATATAAATGACTCTGAACAGCAGCTGACACTTGATTGACGCCACGATTGATCAACTCACTAGCGATACCTTGACCACGCCACTCTGGAGAAACATAGACAGCATTAAACCAAATCACGTTGGAGTTACCGTGAGGCTCTTGATAACGGGAGTAAGCCAAACCACCAATAACTTCATTGTCTTTGAGAACAACAAGCACAGGTGGAAGGTGAGCTTCTGGTTTATAGGTATCTACGAACAAAAAATCAGACCAAACAGTTTGAAATAGCTTCTCTAGTGCAACCCAATGCGGACTATTCTCATCGCAATTTCTGAATACTATCTTGTTCATATTGGATTATTTCCTTGAAAGCGTATAACGCTCTGTTAAGGGGTGAGCAACGCAATACCGATGCCACCGCATACCACCTTAATCACTAAAACCAACGCATAGTAAAAATGCCACGCGTTGTGAATCCCTCTTAAACAGTTTGTTAGCTGCGTACCAACATTTTTGCCACATCAATTGCGACAACTTCTGTACCGCACAGGTTTGGATCCCAATTGAGACCCACAAGATGTCCATCGCTATGAATACCTTTTAGCCAATTATCAACGAATGAATCTAGGTTAATTGGACTTGGGACATACAACTCCCAATCACCAACTGCGACCCGACTTGCGTATGCTCTATCTGACCAAAAAACATAAACTAATGCGTCTGGACACTGATTCGAATTACAAACTGCCCAACCACCATCAGGATGCTGAAGTCCCCAAACAGTTCGATTTTCGATTACTCTGTCGATAAATCTTATGTAATTGGAACTTGATGTAGCTTTATCTTGGATCATCATTTTTCCTCTAAGCAGCTAACGCCGCATTAAGGTGCGAGCAACGCTACCACGAAACCTGACCATAACACCTTAAACACAAAACCCAACGATGGAATGAAAAATGCCAAGCGTTGGGAGTCACTCTTAAATGCTTTGTTATACCTCAACTTAGAGGTACTTTGTTAGTACATAAGAGACTACGGAACCAACCAATGCAGCTAGAATAGCCACAATCAAAGATTCAGAGTTTCGTGACAGTATATTTGGAGTATCAGATTTCGTAGTTGTTTTAACAATCACACTACTCGACATTTCATAACGAACAGAAAGAATGCCAATTAGAATAGCCGAAATTAGTGCTCCAAGAGCAAGTACCTTGTCAGATCCTGAAAGAAACAATCCTACGAGAACCCCAGGAACAACCAAGCCACTCCATTTTATCAACCTAAAAAGACGCCTTTTTCTGGAGTGAATAATACCCTTGATTAACTCAATAGCACCTATAGTTTCAGGACGTTCATCGCTAATAAAGGCAGTAATTTTGTAAGGTAAAAACTCCAAGCTAATATGCGGTTCTCTACACTTAATCTGTAAGCGGTTAAAACGTTCACCCTCAGTTTGAGAAGCGAGTTTCAAAAGTTCTTCCGATGTAACCTCGTCAAACTCTTCTGTCGACAATGAAACAGTGTCAAATGACTTCTCTAAAATTGCCACGATTTTTTCTATGTCATCTAAGTACAATACCGCAGGAGGAAAATTTTCTATCAGCCTACTTTTACTCTTTTTCTTCATTTTTCACCTTGAGGTATAACGCCCTGTTAAGGTGTGAGCAACGCAATACCGAAGCTCCCGCATATCACCTTAAACACTAAAACCAACGCATAGTAAAAATGCCACGCGTTGCGAATCACTCTTAAACAGTTTGTTATGCCTTGCCCCACTCAGTTCGAAGAGCTGCCAAAACCACTGTATCCCACCACTGTCCTTTGAAAAAACGATGCTCTCTAAAATGTGCTTCTTGGCGCATACCCAGAGACTTACAGAGCTTAATAGCTGGCAGGTTTTTGCTGATTGTCTCAGCATAAATGCGGTGAACTCCCAACTCCGAGAACCCGAAATCTGCTAGAGCCAAGGCGGCTTCATGACTTAACTTATTACCTTGAGAGACTCTGGAAAATGCACACCCCATCGAAGCCTGCTGATTATCCTCTAACCGTAAACAAACAGTACCAACAAACTCACCTGATACCTTACGCTCGACAGCTAATTGGTATGATTTTCTTGGTTTCTCAGAAGCCTGAGCTATAAACAAGCGTGTTAACTCTCGGTATTTATTAGGGTCACAATCGCTTTCGTCATAAAAACGCTGATATTTAGCATCCTGGGACATAGCAACAAAAGCGTCTTCATCATTCGGAGTCATATCCCTAATAATCAGACGCTTAGTCTCGATTTTAAACATCGAAAGTTCCTTTTCCTTGTGAGGCATAACGCCCTGTTAAGGGGTGAGCAACGCAATACCGAACCCGCCGCAGACCACCTTAAACACTAAAACCAACGCATAGTGAAAATGCCACGCGTTGCGAATCCCTCTTGAACAGTTTGTTAGGCAATATCAAACCCATGACACTTCACTTAAAGGAAATATTTGAACATCACCATTTTTGCTTTCGTTTTGAGCTAAACCCGCAACATAACCACGATATGTCCACTCTCGTACACTGGGGTCATCTAAGAAGTACATCGGAAGAGTTACTGAGATTGCTCGTATTATGTAGTCTGGGTTACTTCCTTTAACTATAAATTTTTTGTCGTCATCCCAGATATCTTTCCACTTATGATAAATCGGTTGGATGTTATTATCGTTATATTTTACCTTCGTAATTAATACGCCTTCTCCAATTAAACTACGTTCCTCTTGGTTCGGAAACCTTTGATCTGTCATAGATATACTCCTTGTTCTAAATGTTGCCTAACGCCCAGTTAAGGGGTGAAGCACGCAATAACCAAGCCTCTGCATAGCACTTCAACACCAAAAACCTCCGCATATCAAAAATGCCACGCGTGCTGAATCCCTCTTGAACTGTTTGTTAGCTTAAATTAGTAGCACCACGCTACACCACCCCAAAACAGAATATTCAGAGTCCAAACCATAATGCTTTGAACTGGAAGCATATGGAAAACTAACTGGGGACATGCCTTAAGCTCACTTAGAGAGAACAGCATTTGAGGCTGAAAATCCCAACTCGTCGCTAAGCAAAGACCTCTTTTGAATCTAGGATGATTCACCAAATATTCTGCATAGGATGAATAAATTGTCCATAAGCCCAAAAAGCCAAATAACTCGATTGCAGAAATCACTTCCAAACTAAAGGGCAATAGTGAAGGTCCGCCAATGAGTAAAATCGCCGCAAATACCCATTTTTTGTTTCTCATTACACATCCTTGTTAATGATTTAAGCTAACGCCCAATTAAGGGGTGAGCAACGCTACCACCCAACCTAAAGCATTGTACCGTAACCACTAAAACTGAAGTAGAAGCAAAAATGCCAAGCGTTGGGAATCCCTCTTAAATTGTTTGTTATGTGTGTTAGTTGACGTTTCTACTGATAATTTTGGCAAGAAACGCAACCAGCCCACGCTCTTCATACCCAGCATAAGACGACACTAAATAGTTACGAAAACCAAAAAATACACCGATTAAACCACAAGCTATTCCAAGCCACTCAAACCAGTGAATTCGACGCGTAAAGATTGACTCAAAAGCTTGTGAAACAGCACTACCACTCAATTCTGATGCCTTACTCTCGAGAAATGCGGGAAAGCCGAAATAGAAAATTAGGAAGGATATAAACCCGAAACAAATCGCAGCCCACCAAGGTAACCTAGCCGCTATATACACCGAATCACTAACTATTGCAGAACCGTGTGATCTGCGCCTATAGCGTCTTCCCATAATTTCCTCCGAACACATAACGCCCAATTAAGGTGTGAAGCACGCGGCTACGACACTCAATTTGACTACCGTAAACACCGAACTCAACCCAAACCAAAAATGCCAAGCGTGCTGAATCACTCTTAAATTGTTTGTTATATTTTGAAGCTCGCCGCAGCTAAAAGCTTTACCTCTGGAGAGTCTGCATCGTATTTATACATTTCAAAAGTAGCTCTAGCTGAATCAAAAAATGCATTTGGATTGGCATATTTAGACAAGTCCTCCCCCTTAGGTAGCATTAAGCTTGTTGGTTTAAAACCATCAAATTCTAAAACAGATAACGCTTTTCTATGCTTGGGAAAAACATTGATAAAATCTCGGTAAGATATGTAGTCGACAAGACAAATATCGCCTTTTACATCGATAGTATCGGGAGATCTCCTTAGCACATTTTGCAAGAAGTTTTTCTCATGTTCGAGCACTTTATGTTTGTTTTCTTGAATCGCTGATTCAAGTAGCGCTCCAATTGAACCACTACCTTTTGTATCATGAACATTAGTAACGATTGAAAATGAACCATCTTCATTTTTAACCAGATTGGTCGTTATATAGAAAGGTTCATCAAGAAAGTACAAACTAGGTAATGAGCAATATGTAATTGGCAGGCGTCCATTTACCCCATCACAAGAAACTCTTAGCGACTCTATGCAATCCTCTAAAGCACTGACTAACGCCTTACAAATTGTTTCTTTTTTACACTGAAGCTTATAAGAAAATATCTTTATGCTTTGAACTTTATTCAAGTTCAAAGGTTCTTGCCCTAAGTTATTGTAAAAGGTGCTTTTTACAACATCTTTTAGAACTGTACTATTCAGTGTTTTCTTAACCTCAATAGTTGAAATAACACTAGATGGATGGATGACTACAAACTCATCACACCTATAGATGACACTTCGATCGGAATCATCATATACAAGCACATCAATTTGCTTGCCATGCTTTTTTCTTGTCGAATCAAAGACAAAACCAGTCCCAATGCAATTGTTTGCTGGTGCGAACTCTTTTAAGGTTGTGCGCAGTAGGTTTTCATAAAAACTACCAACTGTTGGAGAGTGTCTAATTATTTTTTCAAACCATTCCATCTCTGATTTAATCTTACGATGAAAGCGATCTGCTAAAAAGTTGTCATCGTCGAGATAGACTTTTTGATAAACACCATCTCCATCCTGTATAACAACACTCGTACCATTTGGAGTTTGCAAATCGTTTAATTTATCTTCATCTTCACAAATGTATTGCACAAAATCTCCTCAAAATATAACGCCCTGTTAAGGTGTGAGCAACGCAATACCGATGCTCCCGCATGCCACCTTAAACATTAGACGCAACGCATAGCAAAAATGCCACGCGTTGCGAATCACTCTTAAACAGTTTGTTATGTGTTTGCGTGCTGAAGTTGAAAATGCAACTGAGACATTAGTGATTGATATACTTTCATAGTAAATACTTGCAAATTTTCCATACAAAACTCACCACCAATAATTGGATGCAGATCCCAACCTAAGCATTCGTCTTGTTTTGGTTGTAGCCCGTGTTCGAGCGCCAAGTCATACCAACTAGTTAAAAAGACATTATCACACCAATCTTGTGATTTATTCATTTTATTGTACTCATGAAAGTCCGAAGCAATTGTTTCATAGGTACCATCTAAAACCGATAACAATGAAATTGAGCCATCCACTTCACCAAATAGCCAGTCACCCATGATGGTTAGATACAAAGGTTTCCCTGTAGGATTAAGCAACCATTTCCACTGAGGTAACAAGGTATCTATTTCTACGTCCGAGACTTCCCAAATAAACTGCATTTTTATCTTTCTCACTCTGTTTAGAAACCCATTGACACATAACGCCTTGTTAAGGTGTGAGGCACGCAATACCGAAGGTTCCGCATAACACCTTAACTACTAAAGCCAACGCATAGTAAAAATGCCACGCGTGCCGAATCACTCTTGAACAATTTGTTATACGAATTTCTTCAGTGCCAACACTTGCTGTTCAAATAACTCACAATCTGACTTTGAGTATGACTTAGCGACATTAACCCATTGAACGCCCGTTTCATCTATGTGACGAAACTCGACTTGAAGTGCATATTTAGAACAACGAAAAAGAGCAAAAACCAAACCTACAACCGTCAGACTAAGAACTAAAACTAGTAGCCATTGTGGCACCTCTTCCAACCTTGGAATAACTAACCAAACTGCCCCTGAAAAAACACATACCCAGAATAAAACTTGACCTAAATTATCAAGAAAACTTAACTTTTTAACCCTAACATTGTTTATCTTAGACAAAGGATATGAGTCTTTCTTAAACCTGAACTCTTTTGAATCCAAGTTAAAATCATTACTTTTGTACATAATTTCCCTCTATTCGTATAACGCCCTGTTAAGGTGTGAGCAACGTAATACCGATGCTACCGCATACCACCTTAAACACTAAAACCAACGCATAGTAAAAATGCCACGCGTTGCGAATCACTCTTAAACAGATTGTTATGTGCCGCCTCAAAACAAGGCACTTTCAATTTGGAGCCATTGCTCCATAAAAGGGATAAAGTCCCTTTGAGGTATGAACTTCTGTGCTGCTGTATTATTTTTTAAAAATACTTCCTCCAAAGTCCACACATAGTGGTCGGCGTAAACAGCCCACGCCTTTGCTCCATCGTTAAGCTCTAATCGGGATAGAGGCTTGACAGACAGATAGCCTTTTAATAAAGCTAATGACCTATGAAGCTCCAAATCGAACATATACATGCATGCTCTCGCCAACTCATAACCAGGAGGCATGTTTTGCACTAAATCCCAGTCGATCACATCGCTTACTGTGCAATTAGAATCAAAAAAGACATTGAAATGATGAAAGTCGCCGTGGATTAATTGCCTGCTTGTTAACGGGGTATATGAGTGCGTAGCTTCTGAGCTAGCTAGATAATCACGCTGTTGTTTTACTCTTCGTAGCACCGAGTTATACATATCAAATTCACTATTTGTTTCAATAGCTGCGACTATTTTTTGTAGTCTATCGACCCAAGCACTTTTATCCCAAGAAAGCTCAATTGTTGGAAAGTCGTTTCCAACCTCGGAAGCGAGTTGAACATGCAGGTCAGCAAGGGCTTTTCCCAACTGAAAAGCATGAAACGCAGACAGAGCACTTTTTTCGATTAACGTTCCTTTTGCTTCAGGAAATAGAGCATAAAACTCATCACCTATTTTACAAAAGGAGTGGTGATCGCGCGTCAAAACAGGGGCAATTATAGTATTCAAATTTTGCGATAACTTTCTCAGCAGCTCATGTTCTAACTTGATCTTAGCAACATTGCGAACACTATATTTTCTAAGATAATAAGTCTCTGAGGATTGGATACGAAAAACATGATTCGTCGCACCAGCTGATTGACGTTTTATACTAGCGCCAGCACCAATCTGACTCCAGTTTTCACCAACCTTACGAACAAAATCACTCATAATTCCAGTTACCCCTTAGGTACATAACGCCCTGTTAAGGTGTGAGCAACGCAATGCCGAAGCTTCCGCACCCCACCTTAATCACTAAAACCAACGCATAGTGAAAATGCCACGCGTTGCGAATCACTCTTAAACAGTTTGTTATGTGAAAAATCACAGTAAGCACTTGATTTTTTTGAGCAAAGCCCTCATCTAGAGTTAGCTTCAAGTGAAGTCACGATCCATTTTAACCTTTTGGTTCGTGTTTCTTAATTAACAAAAAACCCAAGAAGTAATAATGACAAGTTTACTAAAAAGCATTCTAACCAACACCGTTTTCAAAACTAAACTACCTTCGCATTCTCGACTATGTATTAGCCAAATGGTATTTATCGCAGTCTTTGTAACACTGGCAGATTTATGCTCTTACTATATTATTAGTAACGATATGACTCTAAGCTCTTCCGTCCCTGATTGGACTGACTATCTGCTAAAACCGTTTGAAACAACGAAAGTTTATGCTCTGATGGCTCTTGCAGTCCTGATGTTCGTACTAAACGTTTTGTACGATAGGTTTCAGCATCAACAAACTCGAATTGCTACCATGTGTATCAACAAGATTCTAGGCTCATTTTCTCTATTTACAGGACTACTGGTCTTTAGCCGAATTATTTCGACCAATGTGCCTTTTTTAGAGGCAACCCCAGACCTCAACATCTATACGGTGATGTTTATTTTCATCAGCCACGTGCTACTGAAAATGGCTAACGAGATTTTCAAATAAATAGCTTGCAGCCTAGCCACATCCGATTGGCTAGGCTTTCCACATAACGCCCTGTTAAGGGGTGAGCAACGCAATCCCGAAGCCGCCGCAAACCACCTTAAACACTAAAACCAACGCATAGTAAAAATGCCACGCGTTGCGAATCCCTCTTGAACAGTTTGTTATGTTTTACCACAAGTCACTGACTTTATTGAGAAAGAACTGCTATTTCAAGCTAGTTTTCTGAACCAAACCACAAGGCAAGAACCAACTTGGCCACCAAAAGCGACTAACCCAAAACCAGTAATTCCACTTCCCTGCCCAATGAGGCAACCCGACGAAGCTCCAACAAGCGACCTGTCTTTCCAACCAAAGTGCAAAACAATGGCAAATTGCCGAGGCAACTGCCAAGCCAAAATGCTAATTGGCTAAGAATCCAAAAGCGACTTTGAGCCAGTTAAACTAAAAACCGACCGCCACGACCTGACAATGAAGCAACCCACGAACATTGGTATGTTTTACGGGCTGATTGGTTCAAGAACTTAGACCGACAATACTGATTTGCTGAGTCTACTAGGGACGAATTGCCAGAGGGACAAAGAACTAGAGCCTAAGACCTTTAAGCCTTTGAAATGCAAGTAAACATAACGCCTTGTTAAGGTGTGAGCAACGCATTACCGAAGCCGCCGCATACCACCTTAAACACATAAACCAACGCAAAGTGAAAATGCCACGCGTTGCGAATCACTCTTGAACAATTTGTTAGAAGTTTGCTCACCTAGTGCTCCGACTCTCCCTTTTCGCGTCATGTGGGAAACAGTTTGTATACGCACGAGCGACATGACTTTTGCCATTGTCATCTATGACTACACAAACAAGATTGCACGGATTTCCCAATGCACTCCGCCAATTGTGATGACGCTCCTCATATTCTGCTTCAAATTCAACGTAAACGTATGCTGAGCGAACCCATTCAAACGGAATTGAATGTTTTACAAGCAACCCTTTAAACATCTTTGAATAGCGTTCAGTCATGAGGTCAAAGTGCGGGTAATATGGAGCAATCTGTTGGGAGCAAAGGTCTATTGAAACACGCTTGCTTTGAAGGTGGTCTACGGACAGGTAAAGCTTACCGATACCCCAATAACCATCGACGTCATTGTTTCTACTCCGAAACGAGCCAATAATACCGCTTGCAATACTACCTAGTTCTCTCCTGCGTCCCATATTTATTCCTAAAACTTCTAACGCCCAATTAAGGGGTGAGCAACGCTACCACCCAACCTAAAGCATTGTACCGTAACCACTAAAACTGAAGTAGAAGCAAAAATGCCAAGCGTTGGGAATCCCTCTTAAATTGTTTGTTATGTGTGTTAGTTGACGTTTCTACTGATAATTTTGGCAAGAAACGCAACCAGCCCACGCTCTTCATACCCAGCATAAGACGACACTAAATAGTTACGAAAACCAAAAAATACACCGATTAAACCACAAGCTATTCCAAGCCACTCAAACCAGTGAATTCGACGCGTAAAGATTGACTCAAAAGCTTGTGAAACAGCACTACCACTCAATTCTGATGCCTTACTCTCGAGAAATGCGGGAAAGCCGAAATAGAAAATTAGGAAGGATATAAACCCGAAACAAATCGCAGCCCACCAAGGTAACCTAGCCGCTATATACACCGAATCACTAACTATTGCAGAACCGTGTGATCTGCGCCTATAGCGTCTTCCCATAATTTCCTCCGAACACATAACGCCGCGTTAAGTGGTGAACAACGCAAACCACCAAACCTAAACCATTGTGCTGTAAACACTTAAGTAGAATCAAGCTGAGCATGCCAAGCGTTGTGAATCCGTCTTAAACGCTTTGTTGTGGCGTAACTCTCAACGATGACCACCTAACTAGCCACCCTTTTGAATTTACGCGATTTTCAAATGTTTCTCGTAACCTTTTAGGATTATACGTGACCCAGTAGCTAAATAAGGATTCGAACCCAAAAGCAGCGACACATTCATATTAGTTTAGCCCAATTTGGCGAATTGCTACCGCTGTTTCTTTTTCAGGCCAATAACTCATTGCATCCACAGAACTCTTATAAGGATTGTCACCATTACGCTCGTGCATCATAGCTTGGTTGCGTACTTGCCAGTTAAGCTGAGGCATACGAGCTTTTAGTTGTGCTTCATACTCCAAATAACTATTGGGATTAGATTCGCTTGGGTCAAAGTAGATAACATCCACATCATTCAAGAGAGTGGATTTTTTTGAAACCATGCAGTGAGTCCCAAACTAAATTTCGAACGAAACCTGCCGCTATATAGCACTGCGGCAAACCTAACTCTGACACACAATTGAGTGCCTCAATTCTGATTGGATCTTGTTTGACTAGTTCTACGATTTTATCCATTTTCGCCCTGCGCCATAACGCCTTGCTAAGGTGTGAGTAACGCAATACAAAAGCTACCGCACGGCGCCTTAATCACATAAGCCACCGCATAGTAAAAATGCCACGCGTTACGAATCACTCTTAAGCAATTTGTTAGTACATGCGCTACTTCTATTTATGCGCTCCAAGATATTGAAATCTGGCATAATATGAAAGGCTTTGAACACTGAAGTGAGACGGGCAGCTACAAAACTTTACCCCGTCGGGAAGACGAAAGTTAGCTAGAAGAAAAACGCACTAAATCCCTTTCTTTCACTCAGTTCAAATTAGAAAAGGATTAGTTCCCCGCACTTCGACAGCAACACCAAAGAAAGACAATTCTGACTTAGTAAAAGCCACGAAAAAGAAGAAGTGCCACAGAAATAGGATAAGAGTTAGAAGCCGTAAACGGTGAAGTCAAAACGAACACTCCGCATATAGTGCCACCGGAAAGAACGTGAAAGGCACTAACTGAAAGGTGTAAATACAAGCGCTAAAACAGATAAACACCAAAACTTATGACCTTTGATGTCAAACCCGTACTAACGCCGCATTAAGGTGTGAGCAGCGCTTGGCTATACTTGAGCGAAGCGAAACTGCCAAGCGTTACGAATCACTCTTAAATGCTTTGTTATACGCATTTTACCCACTACAATTAGCCTTATAATACAGCTAATTAACAACAATAAGATACTTACGATGTTTACGATTGATTCATTTGTGCTTTATGTGAGTAATGTTCAACAAAGTATGGAATTCTACGCTAAAGCCTTTGATTGTGAGCCACAGCTTTTTTCACCGACTTTCGCTGCCTTAGACTTTGCAACTAACGTTAAAATAACACTAAAGCAGAGTAATGATTTAACACCTGAAAGTGATATTAAAGGCGGTGGCACTGAGCTTTCAATGGCAATTTCAGACAAAGATACCTTTGAAAAGCTGTTTGCTGATTGGAAAGCAAAAGAGATTGAATTTGCTCAAGAAATTGAAGCTTCAGTCTTCGGGTTTAACTTTGTTGCAGTTGATCCTGATGGGCATCGAATCCGAATTTTCACCCACTAGTTTGGTTTTGCCACCGATTTGCATATTGGTGGCAATTACTCCATGCGTATAACGCCCTGTTAAGGTGTGAGCAACGCAATACCGATGCTTCCGCATACCACCTTAAATACTAAACGCAACGCATAGCAAAAATGCCAAGCGTTGCGAATCACTCTTAAACAGATTGTTATATGATTGCTAGCACCAGTAAAATTTTGTCAATCATAATATAAGCGAATGCTAGAGCAGCCAGACCTATAAATAACACACTAATCAGTCGTGGTATTACTCTAGAGAAATTGCAGATGTCATATACTAGCCAAAATGATTGCTTTATTTCGGAGCCCCATAATTCTGACCCTAAAGCCATATTCACGCCACTTTTATTAAGAAAATGAATCTTTTCATCAAATTTCCCAACGTAATCATCTAGTGAGCTACTTTTCTTTTTTTTCCAGAACGGGATAAGCTCATAAAGCGTTTTTTGTAAGAAACCACCACTACGCCCAGACTTAATAAAATCATCATAATCTTGGAAGTCTTTTATGAAAGCAGGAGAAAATGCTAGGTAAACCCCTTTAGCAATCGAGATGAAAAGTGCAGAAAAGTAAAGCACCCACCATTTAAAAGGCAGTTCGAGGTGGAGAACGTAGTCTTTCTCGTTGATCTTGACGGAAACTTGCTCAGGTATTTCCTTCATAAATAGAGCTATAACAGGCATTAGAACGAAAAACAGGAAGGCTAAGTTCCATATTTTATGATCAACAACTCTTGCAATTACATTCCAACTCGGTACAAAAACCCTTGCCTTATTCATTATTTCAGAACTTATCATTTCTTAAGTTGTACTCCTCAGTTTAAAAATCATATAACGCCTTGTTAAGGTGTGAGGCACGCAATACCTAAGCTTCCGCATACCATCTTAACCACTAGAACTAACGCATAGTAAAAATGCTACGCGTGCCGAATCACTCTTGAACAATTTGTTATGTAGCCGACTTTCAGGTTAGTGCTTTCTGTCCAATTTGGAGCTTGGGCTCAATACCAGCTTTGCGATACAAAGCTAGAGCTGATTCATTGAAAGAATATACTTCTAACCACAGCTCTTCTCCGCCGTTAGAAATAGCTCTTTCCTCAAATGCCTCTATTAGCGCCACTCCAACACCTTGACTCCTAAAGCATGAATCCACAACAATCTGTTCAACGTTTACGATCTTTCGCTCTTTGAGAGTCCAAGACTTACGAACCCATAGCTCACCAAAAACAAAACCTACTAACTGCCCTTTGCTTTCGGCTACCAGAAAAATCGAGCTTTCACTTTTGATTATCTTGTGTAGGTCTATTTTTTGTTCAATTTCTTCCGGTGATAAAAAGTCATCAGGTAAATTTGCTTGATGATACTCATTAAGCTGAAACTGTAGTTTCTTGATAACACTGATATCTTCAATGCGAGCTTGCCGAATATTTAACATATATAAATCCTTTTAACTTACCGTCCTCTCGCGGCTACATAACGCCCTGTTAAGGTGTGAGCAACGCAATACCGAAGCTGCCGCATACCACCTTAAACACTAAACCCAACGCATAGTAAAAATGCCACGCGTTGCGAATCACTCTTAAACAGTTTGTTAGTTGAATTGTTTCACAGCCCTACACTTGGGAAAGGTTGAACAACCCCAAAACTGTTTACCTATATTTTCACCACGCTTGGTTTCACGCAACACCATTTCAGAGCCGCAACGGGGGCACTCATTTGAGCTAACTTTGGATGCAACAACTTCTTTGACATGTTTACGATGCTTTAAATCCGTAATGACTCCGCGCTTTAACTTTAGCCGGTTTATAGACTCTGTTAACCGAGCATAATCATTGTCAGAGAACACTACCTCGTTAAATTGCTGAATGTATCGAATACTTCCTCGAGCGTAGGTAACGTTTGGAGGCATTTCGGTTTTAAAGGTACTGTCGCCAATGAAAACAATAACTGAATGCAAGTGTTCTTCACTGCAACCTAGCAAGGTTTCCAGAGCTTTTATGTGCTTGTAATTCTGATGCAGTGGGTTCTGAAATTTAGAGGAATGACGGTAAATCTTTTGTGTCCACTGTTTCTGGCGAGCTGAACCAAATATCCAACCTTTCATATTCTTAGTTTCAACGACGAAAATGCCATATCTAGAAACCACAATATGGTCGACTTGAGTTGTACCATCGTTAGTCGGCAACGTTACGTCTTTTATTAGTGTGTAATCAGGCTCTGGTAATTTGGACAAAAGACGGTTCACGAGAAACTCACCAAACACACCTTTTAGCCACCTACTTTTGAAAACGCTAACAATGAGCAATAAAGGCACTAGATACCAGACTTGCGCAAGCACATTAAGAAATACTTCAAAAATATTCACGGATTTTCCCTATTCAACTAACGCCCTGTTAAGGTGTGAGCAACGCAATACCGATGCTCCCGCACACCACCTTAAACACAAAACGCAACGCATAGCAAAAATGCCACGCGTTGCGAATCACTCTTAAACAGATTGTTATAAATCAGTTTTGCTTAAGTTCTTTCCACCTAGCAACTAACTGAAATGAAAGTACTAACGTGTAGACTGTAATCCCCAAACAGATAAAGAAAACAAGACTAAATGCTGTATTGACTGCGCTATACGTTTCGAACGTAGGAAGCCCTTGTTTCTTTAGAAGATCAAAAGACTCCACCATGATCATCAAAGCATTAGGGGCAAATATCAATGTTACGGATAATGACATTAAAGCCAAGAGAATAGCCTTACTGAAAAGCACACTCTTAACTTCTTTTAGTAACCCTACGTTATCTGCGGCATGTTTTGCCTTGGGTTTGTCAAGAATGCTAACTATCTCACCGTACCAAAGGCTAAATAAGATCGTTATTGTTGCCATTAATAAACTAGATGCTGACAGTAAATCACTCATTAAGGGTCAAGCCTCAGCTTGAGTTGGTCATATGCAGAGCGCTTAATTTCATACGTAGACACACTTCCCCGTTTTTTCGTTACTGAAGGAAGGCTACCATCTATATCAGAAATTAATCGATTAAGTTCATCGACTATATTTTGGCTTTTAATAACAACTTCGTAAGGTAAAGCATCTGTTTCAGCTTCAGCTGCATTGAGCACAGTCAACATTGTCTGGTCGATTGCTTCTCTTAATAAATACTGATATTTAGAAATAACAGCACGAATCAATGAGCGGCTCTCTGTCAAAGTGGTTTGAAAAAGATGTGTAACATCTTTTTCATCTGGAATAACACCATCAAAATGGTGTTGAATGAGTAACAGAAGCCTATACTCTAAAATATCTGTTCCACGTTTAAAGACTTTCTGCCCACGAATCATGGCTAAGTACTCTAAAGTAGAAGCCAATGAACATTTAGTTATTGCGTCGGGTAATTCATTAGTTTCGCAACCTAGAATTGAGGCAATTTCAGCTTCATCCTCATTCGATAAATCTAAAGTAAAAGTAATTTGTGTCATACAACCTCTTGCTATGCACCTATATTTATACCAGTAAGAAGTTACAACATATCACTTGATAAAAACAAAGCTTAGATCAAGTAATAGTGAAAATGCTATATTGTTGAAATGATTTATAACGCCCAATTAAGGTGTGAAGCACGCAACCACGACACTTAATTTGACCACCGTAAACACTGAACCAAATCCAAACTAAAAATGCCAAGCGTGCTGAATCACTCTTAAATTGCTTGTTAGCCCTATGCCCAAAGGTTGCACGCCTCTACCGCTTCGATTTTAACGCCGAAACTAGAAATGCTAGGTAACGTGGCATTATGGTGCGCTCGAATTTGAGCCCCACTTGCGTGCTCCTTGTCATGAGTTGTGTGAGCATCCGACACCAACGTTACGGGATAGCCTAAACCTGCAGCTCTGCGAATGGTAGTATCAACGCAAAACTCTGAGGCGTAGCCACACACAATTAAGCTATCTACATCGAGTTCATTTAAAACACTTTGAAGATTAGTATTCAAGAAAGAGTCTGGTGTTGTTTTGCGAACGAAATGGTCACCAGTTTGTGTAATTAAGCTCGACTGTAATGCCCAACCAACGCTTTCGTATTCAATAACAGATTTAGGTTGCTCGTGCTGAACAAAGATAACTGGAATAGACTTAGCACGCGCTAATTTCGTAACCTCATTAATTTTGGTGAGTACGATTTGTGATTCAAATGGTTGAGGTTCCGGGTCGAACAGAATCGACTGAACATCAATAACTAATACTGCAGATTTCATTGTTTTCCTCTGATAGGGCTAACGCCGCATTAAGGTGTGAGCAACGCTACCACAGCACTAAACCAATGCGCCATAAACACGAAACCCAACGATGGAATGAAAAATGCCAAGCGTTGGGAATCACTCTTAAATGCCTTGTTATGTGACGTTTCTCAACCCCATATGCTTAACGATATTTGCATACAGAAGAGCAGTCCAGAGCAAGAACATGCAGATTTCGATCGGACTTGTGGAAACCAGCTCACTTTCCGCACCGAATGCAGAGTGATACATCAGTACAACAAAAATCATAGGGAAAAGTAAAACCGAAAATCTAATTGAAACTACAAAGCTGATACTGAAATAACGACCCAAAAAGTCTTGGCCATTTTCACCGCCATTCGCCCTGTAAGCAAAGTAAGTCCCTAAAAGTACAATAATAACATTTAGAGCAGCTTCGACTTGAAGCCATAAATTCAGTTTCCCTGAACTTTCCTGTTGAAAGTACTCTAACGCTATAATACTAAACACGATATAAATAAGGGCGTATTTGAACCTGTCTTTCTCTGTTAGTCGCTCAGCGACGATATCACGTTTGAGAGACTCAATATTCCAGAAATACATTATGTGCCACCTTTGTAATAACGAAGACTATTAGGGTATTACTATTCACATACAGCTTTATATGCAACTAAATCTCACGTGCGAGAGGTCTCACATTTTACTCGGGTCACATAACGCCGCATTAAGGGGTGAACAACGCATTCCACCCAAACTAAACCATTGTGCCGTAAACACTAAAGCCAATTCAAACCAAAACTGCCGAGCGTTGTGAATCCCTCTTGAATGCTTTGTTAGTTGCCAAACCTAAAGCTTTGATTTGAAGTCGATTGCCGTTTTGCCAACACTAGTTTTATGTGCTTTGAAAAACTCAATTCAGGCGCAGTTTCAAGGCGCCTATCACTGAAACCACTTGGAACACGCAACGCCGTAGAAAACGAACTGACAACACCAAAAAGACCTTTTGGAGAAACAATGCCACAAAGCTGACTTTCAACAAGTAAATCGGCTTCTGAAACGGCCAATCAAACTAGGAAAAGAACGAAGCTCAATTTCCGCGAACCAAGATCCCGAAGTTCGAAGTGCAAAATAGAGCAAAGCACACGTGCGATTAGACCTAAACATTCTGTTTTAGCTGCGTTTTCCTCGTTGGCAACTAACGCCTTGTTAAGGGGTGAGCAACGCAATGCCGATGCGCCGCATACCGCCTTAAACACTAAAACCAACGCATAGTAAAAATGCCACGCGTTGCGAATCCCTCTTGAACAATTTGTTAGGTGAATTATCGCGCACCCAACTCCTTTAGTTCCCTTGCACTTTTTAGAACAGGTTGAAGATAGTTCTCTAACGCTAAAAACCATTGCGGCTCAGACAATTTACCATCAGAACCAACTTCTAAGAGAGGTACCCAATCTTTGTGCCGATTAAAAAGATCTGGGATTGAATCACTAACATTCAACAATTGATTTTGGTTAAAACCATTGCAAATCAGCTCATCTACGTCAAACAAAGCACGCTCGTATATTGAAATTATCTGGGCATCGTTATGGTTTAGTTGAAGATGAGCAATTAAAAGCATCAAGTGTCCTTTTAAGTCGCTTAGCTGCATCAATCTATCATTATTTGTGTAGTGATATTCCATTAATTCACCTAACGCCGCGTTAAGTAGTGAGCAACGCTACCACTGAACCTAACCATACCACCGTAAACACTAAAGCCGACTAAAACCAAAAATGCCACGCGTTGCGAATCTGCCTTAAACGCTTTGTTATGTGACTTTGTCGACGTGAGTTATTACTGACTTATGCATAGTTTTTATTCTGTCAGTACTGTGGTTTATAAACCATTCAGTTAATTCGTTATGTAAGCCAGTAAGCCACTTATATGTGCGATTGATGTCCTCAATGTTTCTACTTTCGCTGACGAGCAAGAATTTTTCATGGGCTATCTCATTTCGATATTTAGCCATTTTTCGCAATGAGGCGATTAAGTCCTTATCATCAGATAACCTTTCTAGATGTTCGACTAAGCCTCCTAACGGCAAAGATTTCTCAATTCGATGATGAAAAGGGGTTCGCCCATCGACATATTGCCTGATTAGATCATACTTCAAGTTAATGTCGTCTTTAAGTGATCTTTCGATACGTTGAAAAGACGAGAGAACCTCGACCATTTTTAAGATACAGTCTTGTTTAGATGTATCAAGCTGTTCTTCATTCATAATTTTTCCTCGGTCACATAACGCCCTGTTAAGGGGTGAGCAACGCAATACCGAAGCTCACGCATACCACCTTAAACACTAAAATCAACGCATAATAAAAATGCCACGCGTTGTGAATCCCTCTTGAACAGTTTGTTAGGTGTTAACTTCGCAAGTCCATGCATTTCCTTTGCAATATGGCAACAGCGCTCTAATTTCCCTGCCATACATTGCGTTAAAATCACTAACGCTCATAGAGGCTTGACCTATCTTCGATGCCTCTAGCTCCGCATCTACGATTACACAATCGTTGTAAACCTCGAAATTTAAAGTCAACAACGCTGGCTCTAGGTTGCAATGAGCAATGTATGTATTTTGCGGGTCCTCGAGCCAGCTTAAAACGCCCAAAAACTGGAGTACGGAATTAGGTCCAACATCAGAAATTGAGAAGGTAGCCCAATTTGCATTCAGAGCTATGTGTAGATCTAACCACCCATCACAAGGGAGACCAAATTTAATCATAGTAGCCTCCTGCTACTTATTGACACCTAACGCCGCGTTAAGGGGTGAACAACGCTATACCACCCAACTTAAGCCATTGTGCCATAAACACAAAAACTAAACTTTGAGCCAAAACCGCCAAGCGTTGAGAATCCCTCTTGAACGCTTTGTTATGTGCGTGCTATTTGGTTGCTCTGTTCAGTTGCAGTAAATCCCATTTGTTACCATAGAGATCTTGGAATACCACCACTATCCCGTATTCTTCAACTCGTGGCTCTTCATTAAATACGATGCCATTTGTCTTCATTAACTCGTAGTCTCGCCAGAAATCGTTAGTTTGTAAGAACAAAAACACACGACCACCCGTTTGATTCCCTACTGCTTGCATTTGTTCTGGTGTACTCGCTTGAGCCAAAAGCAGGTTCGTACCACTGGAATTTGGAGGAGAAACTTGAACCCAGCGTTTACCACCACCTAAGTCAGTATCTTCAACCAATGTGAATTGAAGTTTTTGAGTATAGAACTCAATAGCATCGTCGTAATTTTCAACGACTAGAGCGATGTTTCCAATTTGCTGCTGAACAGTTTTAGACATGACAATTTCCGCTATTTCAAAACGCTGATTGTACGCTATTTTAAGATTTTCCGAGAAAGCACATAACGCCCTGCTAAGGGGTGAGCAACGCAATACTGAAGCCGCCGCATACCACCTTATTCACTAAAATCAACGCATGGTAAAAATGCCACGCGTTGCGAATCCCTCTTGAGCAGTTTGTTAGGCGCTTGGCTTACTGGCAAAGTTCGTCAATCATTTGCTCAAAGTTAGGGTACTTTGATTTGGCCTCACTTATGATTTTAGACACTGAGCTTTCATTTGACGGGGCAACCTCCTGAGCAAAGTCCAAAAACTTACTATTTAGGGGGCGCTTCAAATCAGGATAAGCAACAGCCTCGTATGGCCCAAGACCATGTGCAAACAACCAAACATAGTCTCCAAAATTTTGTGCAACCACCCCAACTTCACCTTCAGAGCCAAAGAAAACAATAGGTTGTTGCAAAAGATCTTCAACATTGGCGACAAGCCAAAAAGCAGCGTAGCCGCCAGAACCATCTTGACCAAAAATTAAATATTCATGGCCATTGAGTGAAGAATTACCAGTCCATGCTTTAATCCATTCTGATGTTTCCTCTTGCGAACAGAAATCATCATATGGTTCAAAATCAATTCCCTCACCGTCCGCGTAGTCAATTTCTATTGAGTGCAGTTTTTTCAATTGATCTGGAAAAGTTCTATCCATCTTATCTCTCCATACTTTCTGGACAACGCCTAACGCCGCGTTAAGGGGCAGCAACGCGCTACCACCAAGCTTCAATTTACCATCGTAAACACAAATACCAAGATTTGAGCCAAACTCGCCACGCGTTGACTGTCCCTCTTGAACGCCTTGTTAGGCAAATTAGTATGATGCGCCGTCTATCTTTCTGACCGGAATACCAGATAGCACTTCATTTTCAGCCATTCTCATATTTACTGCTAAAATCTCTTCCGCGCATTTTTCAGTAGTTACGTAGTGAGTTAAACAACCACATTCATTGCAGCGATGAAACTCGACTTCTTTGTCGCCCCAGCAATAAAAAACAGTTTGCTTTGTAAACCGGACTTGAACTTGCACTGGAGAGAAATATGCCCAAGATGCTGCGTAGCGACGACAGATAGAACAATTACATTCACCTACCTCAGTTGGAACCGTCGATAATTCGAGAGTTACATTTCCACAATGACAAGTTAACTTCATCTGAAACTCCTGAGATTTGCCTAACGCCACGTTAAGGCGTGAGTAACGCAATACCAAACCCTCCGCATTGCGCCTTAAACACTAAAATCAACGCATAGCAAAAATGCCACGCGTTACGAATCGCTCTTAAACGTTTTGTTAGCTGTCTTGGCTTAGCCGATGAAGCAAAAAGTCAGCTATGACACCAACCATTTGAACGATGTTCTCACCTTCGGTATCACTTAACTTAGTAACTGAAATACGTCCATGTCCCGTACCTTCTCTGTTACGCACCCTATTGATAGCTAGCGCCATATTGAACATGGCTTTTTCATACTCAGCAACGGGATTATCTGAAACTGGAGTTGCATTACTTTCAGGGATTGACATCTGAAGCGCAGAATATGCCTGTCCCATCAATGTTGGGAAATTAGCATTTTGAGGATGAGCACCATACTTAGTGTGTATTACATGTTTAGCTGTGGCTTCGAGTAACTCTTTGCCTGTACCTGCGAGCAATGCGGGGTCTCCGACACCTTTTTTGGCGCGTTGAGCATAAGAAAGTAACGCCTCTGTCAGTTGCTTACCAGATAAATTATCGAGCACTTTCGCTCGAATGCTACCATCATAAGAAAGTTCGAACCCTTCCACATCGAAAGCACTTATAGCATTTTCAATGCTATCTATACCGACGAAGTTTGCTGACTGCTCCCTAAAGCCACCTACAGCTCTAACGTGCGACAAAACTAATGAAATAAGCTCACTACCCTGATTTGGAGAATTTTCTAAAGCCCAATACAACGTTTCTTTTAAGCGTTTAGCCTTACCTACCGTTTGCCCATTCTCTTTAGGATCTACATTCTTTAAGCCTGCTTTATTGATCATAAATGACAAATCAGAATGACTCGGTTCACGTTTGCAATCAGATTGAGCATCATCAATTAGCTTTGCAACAGCAACAATACAACTATCGGTTATTGGTAGACTCATCTTTTCACACTCTAAAGTTCAACTCTTTGGATATGAATTGGGTTTAAAGCTTTATTTTTCAAGGTGCAAGAGTAAAGTGACAGCTAACGCCCTGCTAAGGGGTGAGCAACGCAATACCAATGCTACCGCAAACCACCTTAATCACTAAATTCAACGCATAGTGAAAATGCCACGCGTTGCGAATCCCTCTTGAGCAGTTTGTTAGTTTGCAAGCCCAAAGCGTTGATTTTACGTTATTTTAAACTTTGCAAACAATAAGCTTTATGTGTTTTGATGCATTAAAATCAGGCGTAGTCTCAAAGCGGCTACTCAATGAAACCACTTGGAACAAACAACGCCGCAGAAAACGAACTAACAACACCAAAAAGCGCTTTTGGAAAACCAATCTCACAATGCGGACTTTCAACAAAGCCACTGAAACCACGTGGAACTTGCCACACCAAAGAAAGCGTCACTTCAGCGAGTAGATCGGCTTTTATACCAACAAACTCAACGAGCAGAATCTCAGCAAAAAAGTTCAACTCAGTTAACCCAAAAGTCGCCGCACCAAAGAACAAATCAACCGTTGAAACGATACCAATTTTGAGTTTACACCACGCAAGTTAACACTGAAATTGAATGCCGATAAGACAATTTCAACTATAAGCTTTTACCACTAGATCTTGCGATATAGGCACGTTTTTCCTCTTGCAAACTAACGCCTTGTTAAGGGGTGAACAACGCAATACCTTAGCTGCTGCATACCGCCTTAAACACTAAAACCAACGCATAGTAAAAATGCCACGCGTTGTGAATCCCTCTTGAACAACTTGTTATATGCACAGTTTTTCTACTTACTTAATGGCATCAGAGAACATTTTGTGGCACTTAAAGTCAGGTTTTGTACCTACTTTATACCAGAAAAAATGGAACTCATGCCCACCGTCATCGTATGTGTAAAAACTCCAGTTATTCGGCAGTTTTTCCGCTATATCACAGAGTACAAAGTGCCACTGTTGATTTTGAAAACCGCTTTCCCAGCTACCGAGATATTTGGTATTTAAGACTTTTGAAATGCCAGATTCTTCTTTAAGTTCCCTTAAAGCGGCACTTTCAAATGAGTCATCTGTTAACTCTAATGTCCCTTTAATTAACTGCACGTTAGCTAGAGGATGTTCAAACAGGAGCAATTCACGAGCATTACCTGAGTTACGAAAAACTACAGGACACACTTTGATTTCTCTATTTTGAACCCTTGATTTCACTGGACTCTCCCGTGCATATAACGCCCTGTTAAGGTGTGAGCAACGCAATACCGATGCCGCTGCATACCACCTCAATCACCTAAACCAACGCATAGTAAAAATGCCACGCGTTGCGAATCACTCTTAAACAGTTTGTTAGGCATTTTCTAGCAACTTAGTGAATTTCTCTTTTAAATGGTCGGTAAACGAGCCAAATGTGTCTGTAACTGCCAAAATCATACTAAGCTGCTGAGGAGAGCCGACCTCACAAGCATGAACAAGTTTTAACTGCTCTTCTGAAATATACTTGTTAAGCGTTGCTAGTAACTCTTGGCGAGTTTTTAGGTTAGCAATAATGAAATTCCATCTGGTATCACTTTTAATTCCATTGAGCAGATACTCGTTAGAAAGGTGGCGTTGAATTATTTCATGATACTCGATTAACAATGAGTTTTTATGCCATGTGTAGTACTTTTTAACACACTCTAGATATGTGGAAAATGTATTATATACATTAACTTTATCTCCATGACGCTCCAAGAATACTTTTGCAGCTGGTTTCCAATCTTTGAATTTTTTTAGATCATCGATATAGAAGTAAAAATTTACGTCCCTAGTTTTGTTTTTGAAATCTCTCGATATAACCCAGTTTGCTTCAGCAATTTTGACATGAAGAATATAGTTACGAAGTCCCTGTATAAAGTCATGTATGCCTGATTCACCAAAAACTTCTACTCGCATTTCATTCGACTTTTCAACCGGATACTTTTTCGAAAATCGTCGAAAGTGATCAACAAGAGCCATTGTAGCTGCTGATGCACTAAAAATAGCTTTTCGAACATCTAACTGTTTTTGATCAAGTTTTGGCTGATTAGCGGGGTACCAAAAATCTACCTTTGTTGTTTCATGGCTAAAAGAATTAATGCTATTTAGCACATCGTTGTAGCATGCTTCCAATATTGCTACACAATCCAATAGTTCTTCGTGTCGCTGCCAAAGTATTGCACCCTCAGTACCCTTTAGGATTTTTTCAGTTTCCGAAAAGTTCCTGAAATATGCAGTTCGAATCTCATCGACAGTCCAAGTAGATTTGTTTTTATCCAACAATTTTAAATTAACCTCAAAATGCCTAACGCCGCGTTAAGGGGCGCAGGCACGCAATACAAAAGTGACCGCATAACACCTTAACCACTAAACTTAACGCAAATTGAAAATGCCACGCGTGCCAAGTCCCTCTTAAACGCTTTGTTATAACCACATGTTCTCGCGGACTTCATAATGACTCACGTGGAGATCAGGATTCAATTTGTACTTCTCGTCTTCTGGGTACAACTTAGCAATACTGATATCTTCACCAGCAAACGACTTAATACAATCTAGATCTTCCCAGTAAGTTAGCAACGTGATTTCAGCATCATCTCCTAAATCTCGATTCAGAATTTGTGCTCCAAGGAAACCTTTAGTAGCTGACGTGTCTTTTATACCTGTCTCGTAAAGGTAAACAATAAACCCTTCTTCATGTTCCTTCGGACAAGTAGCTTTCCATTCCCTTGCTATCATAAATACTCCATTTTATGCCGTGGTTATAACGCCTTGTTAAGGTGTGAGGCACGCAATACCGAAGCCTCCGCATAACACCCTAACCATTAAACCTGACGCATAGCAAAAATGCCACGCGTGCCGAATCACTCTTGAACAATTTGTTATGTGCCTTTGCGAATAGACCCCCAATACACTTTGTGCCTGTCAGCCAAAGGAATGATTTTATATTTTTGGATACCAAGCAGGCACCCAACCCTTGAATGCCCCTCAACTAAATGAGGTATGCCAGATTTACCACCAAGAACATTTGCATCTAGAAATATCGGTGGAGTTAACCAAGTACCATGCTTTTTCCAATGGTTGAGTACTTCCTCTCGGCAATCAATCACAGCCTCTCCAATATCGTGGAAATGCGATGCATCTTCAGACACCTCCTCAAGGAAATCAGGAAATGAAGCGTTGCTACCTATTTGCAAAAACTTCGTCGTATCAAAATCAACTAGCTCCCACTTTAGATCAGGAAGTGATAAATCGCCGTAGAGAGTTAAAAAGCGACTGTTGGCATTATGGTCAATATAAAACTGTTCAATCACAGAATCAGGCGCACTAACTCCACGCTGCTTGAGCAAATCAATACTCTTATCTGTGCTATATGGATCTAGTGCAATTTTCGACAAGTCTTTATACTTCAATTAATTGCCTCAAAACTCTGGTGGCACATAACGCCTTGTTAAGGGGTGAAGCACGCAACACCGATGCTACCGCATACCACCTTAATCACTTAAACCAACGGATAGTAAAAATGCCACGCGTGCTGAATCCCTCTTGAACAATTTGTTATACGCGTCCTATCGGTTGTACTTTACCTTATTCAGAACTTCTTTTAGTTCATGCGTTTTCTCAAGGTTTACACCGTGAATATTGGCTAAAGCACAAACATAATACAAGACGTCATATAACTCTTCTGCGATTGAACCTTTTAATTCATCTAGCGTTGGTTGCCCACTTTTAGCTTTACGAATAGATTCCGATAATTCGCCAACTTCTTCGATTAGTTTTAAAAAGTAGTGTTCAGATTGCTCTGGCGCATAATCGAATTCTTTTATATGTCTTTGTAACTCTGATAACTTCATAACGTCCTTTTTGTATCATTTTCCATAAAGCGTATAACGCTTTCTATACGGCGACTTGCCGTCTTTCTGGCAGGCTACCGCCTTCTTTCTTATCAAAAGCGCTATCAATCGTAGCACTTATCTGTATGAAACAAATAGAAAAACAGTATGAATATGTGTGGTGGCGCGCGCAATTAGGCGGCGCACAGCACGCTAATTTCAAAAGTGGTGATACATTAACGGAACTGTGTAAATAAACAGGTTAATTTATCATGAAAAGTCAGTTTTTACTTAGTGTAAAAGAGCACATGCTTACTCGTCATTATGCGAATAAAACTATCGAAAGTTATCTATTTTGGATAAAACGTTTTATCACTTTTCACCAGCTCGCCCACCCATCAACACTAGCAGAAGATGATGTCATTCAATTTCTGAGTTACTTAGCGGTAGAAGAAAAAGTTGCGGTAAAAACGCAAGCTTTGGCGCTGAACTCAATATCATTTTTATATCGTGATTATTTTAAAACCCCACTATCACTTGATATGAGATTTCAGAAATCCTTGACCGAAAAGAAACTTCCCGTTGTGTTAACCAGGGAGGAGATCCGAAGATTCGTTCAGCATATCGACCCGAGGTATAGACTCCATATTCAGCTACTTTACGGCTCCGGGCTTCGAGTTATGGAATGTTTACGCTTAAGAGTTCAAGACATCGATTATGATTATGGTGCAGTTCGCGTTTGGCAAGGAAAAGGAGGTAAAAATCGTACAGTCACATTAGCCAAAGAACTACATGAACCACTCAAAGCTCAAGTTAATTTAGCAAGAAACTACTACTTTAAAGATAGGCACATGCCTGGTTATGCGGGCGTATACATCTCTGAAGGTTTACGACGTAAATACCCAAAAGCGGAGCTAGATTTTAACTGGCACTTTTTGTTTCCATCAACAAAGTTAAGCGCAGATCGAGACACTGGTGAATTGAGAAGGCATCATATCAATGAAAGCGCAATACAAAGAGCAGTAAAGCGCGCGGCAAGCGACGCAAGCATTGAGAAAACTGTAACTTGCCACACACTAAGACACAGTTTTGCCACGCACTTATTGGAATCTGGCGCAGACATTAGAACTGTTCAGGAACAATTAGGGCATACTGATGTAAAAACCACGCAAATCTATACTCACGTTATCGAGCGCGGGGCTGGTGGTGTGTTGAGTCCATTATCCAGCCTTTAGAAAAACAAAGCCACCTCGAAAGGTGGCTTTGTTTTATAACTCTTTATTGACGAACACCGAGTTTCACATTGCCTTTTGAATCAAACCAAAGTGCTTGCGAACGGCGACGTCCTATTAGTATCGGACCATCGTCATAAAAGAGAAAGTTCTTCCAGTGCTTTTTAAAAATAGACCATTTCGTTTCGATGACATTGTACTTCTCGTAGCAAAAGTAAACGGTTACATCGTCTTGCCAATCGATATGTGCCTCAGCTTCCGCTGGCATGTCAGGATCATCCGACTCCCACGCAGCCATCCAATCCACAGTTTCAGACCAATTCGCCTCGTTCATTGGCCAGTCTTGGGAACTTAGTCTATCCATATCAGGGCTTTGAGCACTGATATTTTCTTTCCAAAATTGTGCTGAGCGGGCTTGGCTCATCGGCTTAATAAAAGCCAAATCTTCTTCTGGCACAGGCATCGACTGATGCGTAAAAATCCATTTTCTTTGGTATTCGTCCAAAGGCAAATAAGACATTCAGTCTCCTTTATTACGATTTCAGCCAACCTTTCTCTGTGGCTTCTTCAATCAACTCTTTCGCTTTGTCCCATAAGGTAACAGAGCCAAATTCAATTCGTTTATTAATGGTAAGTGCTTGTTCGCGTGAGACACCATGTTCCTTCCAACTCTGACCATTATTATGGTAGTTCAAGAGCATTGGAATTAACCGATCGAGTGCTTTTGCATACTTAGCATCATCGGTCTGCGCGGCTTCAAATTCATGCCAAAGCGCCAATAGCTCTTGCTCCTGATCGCTGGGTAACATACCAAACAAGCGCTCTGCAGCTCTAATTTCTTTTTCTGCTTGCTCTTGAGACGCAGCAGTATCATAAACAAAGGTATCGCCCGCGTCGATCTCTACTACGTCATGTATCAATAACATTTTCATCACTCGGCAAATATCAACAGGTGCATTCGCATGCTCTTCCATCAATATTGCCATCAGTGCGACATGCCAACTATGCTCACCACTATTTTCGAGGCGCCCTTCAGCACTTTTAACTCGAGTTCGGCGCAAAATGCTTTTGAGTTTATCGAGCTCGATTACAAGTGCTAACTGCTTTTCCAATCGTTCCATACTATCGCCCTTCTTGCTGCCAATTCGGATTAATAAGCGACGTTAGAACGTGGTCTTGCCACTCACCATTAATCAAAAGGTAATCTTTTGCATACCCTTCTCGGTTGAACCCTACATGCTCTAGCACAGATTCACTGCGTTTATTGTGAGGCATGTAGCCAGCTTGAATACGATGCAGTTTCTGAACGTTAAACATGTAGTCGCAAGCCATGGTTAATCCACGACGCATATAACCATGCCCTTGCGCTTTTTCAGCGAGAGAATATCCGACGTTACAAGAATAAAAAGGAAAACGACTCAAACTACTAAAGGATATCGTACCTAGCATTTCACCCGAAGAGGCTCTGACTAAAAGGCAATAATACCCCAATCCCATTCGATGCAGCTCATTGAGCTTGATAAGCTTTTGCAACCAACCGTTCACTGAGAAAAAAGCCTCTTCACGTTTCGGTTCAAACGGTTTCAGGTATTCTCGGTTCGCTTGAAAATATTCGGCAATCATATCTGCGTCACCGATTTCAGCGGTACGAAGAAGCAAGTCACCGTCCAACATATGAACGGCGATAGATGAGCTGTTATCTTCCATTACAAATGATTAATTCCGTCTTTTCGTTCAATTCGATTAATTCTTACGGATACCGTAATCACGCAGTTTGTTAGCGATTGAGGTATGCGATACATTTAAGCGCTTAGCAAGCTTACGGCTTGATGGGAATGACTGATACAAACGTTCCAGAACTTGAGATTCATAATCACGCATGATCTCATCCAAAGAACCGTCGATGTTAAGCGTTGCACTACCAGCGCCGACTGACTGAGGCTGAGGTAAATTGAAGTGACCCGCGTTTAGTATATCACCATCCATTTCCGTGAGCGCTCGAAGAACCATGTTATCCAGCTGGCGCATGTTTCCTGGCCACTGATAATTTGCAAGGGCATCAACTAGACCATCATCAAACTCTGGCTTATCAATCCCAAGCTGTTGAGCATGTTTCGCCACAAACAACTCAAGCAATGGTGCAACGTCGTTTGAGCGCTTACGTAACGGAGGAATGCTGAGCGTAAGTACGTTGAGACGATAATACAAATCTTCACGGAACATTCCTGCTTCAGAAAGCTCGGCAAGGTTATGTTTTGTTGAAGCGATGATACGAACATCGACATGCATCTCATCTTCTGCACCGACACGACGGAAATTACCATCCTGTAGAAAACGTAACAGCTTGATTTGAAGGTGCGAACTCATTTCACCGATTTCATCAAGAAATACCGTGCCGCCATTTGCTTGCTCAAAGATGCCTTTGTGGCCTTGTTCATGATTGAATGAACCCGGCGCATGACCAAAAAGTTCGGTTTCTGCTACATCGTCAGGCATCGAAGCACAACTCAAAACTAGGAATGGCTTGCTCGCGCGGCTAGAACGGCTGTGGCAAGCTTTAGCAAGCATTTCTTTACCAGTCCCCGTTTCGCCCTCAATCAACAATGGTTGGTCAAGCACAGACAGCTTTTTAGCTTGGTTCATTAGTGCTTTATGACGGTTCGATATACCAACAAAGTGCTCAAAACCCAGAGGATTATGCAGCGGTAGTGCTTCTTCAATTCTGGCAACTTGCTGACTAGAGCGAATCGTCATTAGAGTACTCGCTAGAGTCGAGTTTTGCGCTTCGTCTCGGATATAAACGGGCATCAACTCTAGAACATAGTCCAAGCCATCAATCACAAGGTTTTCCCGCGTTCGACCATTAACACCTTCAGACCAACGAGAGAAACGAACACTTGGTAACAAAGCACCGATTTGAGTACCAATCACTTCTTGCTTGTGAAGGCCAAGCAATGAAAGTGCAGACATGTTTGCCATGTCTACGGCACCTTTAAGATCAATGGCAAAAACCGGATCGGGCAAGTTATCAACTAACGAGAGCAGCTCCGTATTGTGGCGCTCCATCGGCATAAACTGGATTTTACGTACGTCTTTCACCCCCGGAATACGGCGGATTTCAGCCATCAGCTCACTAAACGTATCAAAATCAATATCCGGGCAATTCAAATAGATAATACCGCTAATATCGATTTCGATACCACGCAAGTCGATGCTTTTAGACGCTAAAATATCGAGCAGTTCTCGGGTCAAGCCGAGTCGATCTTCACATAAGACTTCAAGACGCACTAAAAATATCCCAATTCACAACTGTCAGGAAAAGTTGACAGTAGTTTCTATCATGCTTGGAATGGCGTCAAGCAATCCTATCCATCAAAGTTGATATTCGTTACGGTTTCATCGTAATTGATGCAACTTTCGCCGCCACTGCCTTGCGTATGGTGCCCAACTTAACCTGACGGTCAGGATACCAGGGTAGTGGACGCAATAAGGTCATCGCTTTCAAGCCCAAACGTGCCGTTAGAATACCAACACCTAGCCCCTGCCCTGCACGAGCAGAAACTTTGCCAGCAAGATCCATCGACATCAAATCCATACTGGCATCAATAGCGAGCTCACTGGCTCCAGCCGCCGCCATATTGACAAATACCGCTCTTAGTAACTTGATGCGAGAGGCATAACCTAGCTCTACCCCATATACTTTGGAGAGGTTGTCGATCATTTTGAAATTTCTCCACGCCACCAGCAACATATCAGCGGCAGCCAGAGGGCTCACGGCAACTAGGGCCGCACACTCGGTTGCGTGCTGTGATACGATTTTCGTTGCCAACTTGTCTTGTTGGCTCACCACCATCGAGTCATACATATCAAGAATTTCAGCGTCACTATGAGCAGGGTTAATACTGTTCTGCCAACGATCAAAGCCCGGATTCTCTGCCATCACACCACTTTGTTCTGCTACGGTTTCACAAAAGGCTTTCCCTTTCCCAACGCTCTCACTATTAACAAGTGCTTCTGCTTCTTCTTGAACACTAAAATGATTTCGTAGTTTTCGTAGTTTCCAAAGCTCTTTACCCATAGCTCCTAAACCAAGCGAAGCGATCGCAGCAATAAACCCCGTCCAGCTTAAGGCCAGCCAATCAGAAGCCTGAATTGCGGTTATAACCGAGTCCACCGCTTGCCAGCCAACCAGACCAGCAAAAGTTGCAAATGCGCCAGTCGCAAGCCATTTTCTGCCCGATTTTGGACGAATGACATGCTCGAGTTGCAATTCCTGTTCGGTCTCCTGGTGCGCTTCTTTAACTTCAACTGGTACAAATGTTTCTTTTTCGCCGAATGTTTGCTGCGCCGTCAATTCCGGTTGATTCGATTGCTGATCTTTTTCCATTACCTTTTCAGAGAAAACTTGTTTTTGCTTCAACTCACTCATTTCAATTTATCTCCAATCAGGTAATCCAGTGCTTTGTCTAAGCGTATGTGCTTCACTGGCTCATCATTCGGTGAGGGCATCGGACGAAACGACGTAAAATCAAACCCGTTGTTTTGCCAATAAGCTGCATTTGGTAGCTTTTTCGGCACCTCTCCGGGAAACATAGTCATCGGCTCACCACCCAATGTTGTTCCTTGTAACGCCGGGATGGTCTTATCTCCAGAGGAAATAAACCCCGTCGTGGTTGCTTGGATGGAAGCGATACTCATGCAGCTCATCTCAATATTCTCGTAGGCTGCCGTTTGCCATGCTGGATGCACCATTTGTTGGAGCAGAGACACCAAATTTGGGTGCTGATCGGGCGTGATATGATCCGCTTTTGTAGCAGCAAACAACACTTTGTCGATTTTTGGTGAGAACAAACGACGCAAAAAGCTACTACGACCATAACGGAAGCTATGCATGATCTGTTCTAGCGCTTGGCGCATGTCGTAAAACGCTTCATCACCAGCATTGAGAGGCTGCAAACAATCCACCAGTACAATCTGGCGATCGAAGGTCGCAAAATGATGCTTATAAAACGCTTTCACTACTTTTTGTTGGTATTCCTGAAAACGGGCTTCTAGCATCGCTAAGTTACTGCCCTTGGGCGCTTTGCTTTCCGAATCAGCACGACACGGAAAAAACTGTAGCACCGGCGCGCCTGCTAGCTCACCAGGTAATACAAAGCGGCCAGGCTGAACCCAATGAAGGCCAGAGTCTTTACAAGAATGAAGGTACTCTGTGTATGTGTGTGCAACTTTCTCAAGTAGTTTCTCATTCACTTCTGTAAAGAGATCCACTTTCTCCAGTTCAGAAAGCCAAGCTTTGGCTAAATCGCCACGCTGGCCTTTAAGTGCATCAAACTGAGTTTGCGACCACGTTGCAAAGTCCATGTCCAATAAAGGCAGGTCGAGCAACCACTCTCCTGGATAGTCGATAATATCAACATTTAAAATTGCGGTTTTACTCAACAGCTTTTTCGTGGTTTTATTTGGTTTGTACTTGAGCGCTAAGCGAATCTCACTCACATCACGTGTCGGTACTGGCCACTGAGGTGGAGTCGCATGAATTTGGCTCATCGCCTCATCGTAAGCAAAGCGTGGCACCATCATATTCGATTGAGGCTCACGTTTCGCCCCAATAAGGCGCTTATCTCTAGCCGCAGTCAAAAGAGGCAAATTGTCATGGGTTGCAGTATGAAGAAGCTGATTCACTAATGACGTGATGAATGCCGTCTTACCGGCACGAGAAAGTCCGGTGACAGCAATTCGAACATTAGAGTCCATACCTCTGTTGATAAAGTCATTAACTTCTTTCTTTATTCTCTTCATTACGCTTCTTTATCTTACTCCACTTTAAAACAACGTTGTCAGCGACTTCGAATTTCGAGCTACGAATACTGTTCTATCCCGAATTCTATGAGTTTAACTTTATATACCTTAATAAAAGATGAACAAAACATCCGGCTTGATGCTGTATTAAAAAAAGAAAAGCCCCTGAGTGGTTCAGAGGCTTACTTAATCTACAGCATTAGTAACTCTATATGCGCTGATTACTATGTTAAACAGGAACCCGCTTTCTTTAAGCCTAGTCGTCTTCGATCAACTTATAGATAACAAATAGAGCGATTTCTAAAATCAGCCACAACACACATGTGATGGTCACGTACTTTTCATCAAAGATGCTGATACCGTGAAGAATCAAGTCATAGCCAACAAAGCCACCTATCACTACAGCAAGAATAATTTGTAGAATCTGAATAAAACGAGGCATGCCGTCTCCTAATTATTGTTCGCATAACGTTTGATTGCTATGCCTAAAGGTTTATATCCTTAATTATATAGACAAAAAGTGCAGGTTTCGCTGCACTTTTGTCAATTGTTTGCTAGGTAAATCAGCACCTTGTCACATTCTCTCTGCTGAGACGCAGCAAGATTGCCCTTTGCCTTATGCTTCCATCTCTTGAATTTTCACTTTCCAAGTGTCTGGACCAATTTGGTGCGCGTTAACACCATTTGAGTCGACAGCCACTGTTACTGGCATATCTTCAACTTCAAATTCGTAAATCGCTTCCATACCTAAATCTTCAAATGCGACAACGCGAGCTTTCTTGATCGCTTTCGCCACCAAGTACGCAGCGCCACCGACAGCCATTAGGTAAACCGCTTTGTGATTCTTGATAGATTCAACCGTTGCAGAGCCACGCTCAGCTTTACCGATCATGCCCATGATGCCGGTCTTTTCTAGCATCATGTCGGTGAATTTATCCATACGCGTAGATGTTGTTGGGCCAGCAGGACCAACGACTTCATCACCAACTGCATCGACAGGGCCTACGTAGTAAATGAACTTACCGTTTAGATCTACGCCTTCAGGTAGACCTTCACCGTTATCTAGCATGCCTTGAATACGTTTATGCGCAGCATCACGACCAGTCAGAATTTTACCTGATAGAAGAACCGTTTCGCCTGTCTTCCACTCTTGTACTTCTTCTTTAGTAATTGTGTCTAAGTTTACGCGACGCGTATTTTCGCCCGCTTCCCAAGTAATGTCTGGCCAATCTTCTAGTTTAGGTGGTGTTAGCTCTGCTGGGCCGCTACCATCAAGCGTGAAGTGTACGTGACGAGTCGCCGCACAGTTCGGGATCAAACAAACAGGCTTAGAAGCCGCGTGCGTTGGCGCAGTTTTGATTTTAACGTCGACAACAGTCGTCAAACCGCCAAGACCTTGCGCACCGATACCAAGTTTGTTCACGCGATTGAAGATATCCAAACGAAGCTCTTCTTCTGCGTTTTGTGGGCCACGGTCAATAAGCTCTTGAATATCGATGTGTTCCATTAGAGATTCTTTTGCCAATACCGCTGCTTTTTCAGCCGTACCGCCGATACCAATGCCAAGCATGCCAGGAGGACACCAGCCCGCCCCCATTGTTGGTAGCGTTTTTTCTACCCACTCAGCAATATCGTCAGATGGGTTTAGCATCACCATCTTAGTTTTGTTTTCGCTACCGCCGCCCTTCGCAGCGATCTGAATTTCAACTTTATCGCCCGGAACCATGTTGATATGTACGACGGCAGGCGTGTTGTCTTTGGTATTAATACGTTTACCAGCAGGGTCCATAAGTACTGACGCACGCAACGGGTTATCAGGGTTCGTGTACGCTTGTCGAACACCTTCATCTACCATCTGCTGAACCGTCATGTCGGTCGAATCCCATTGCACGCCCATACCGATGTTGACGAAGCACGTCACAATACCAGTATCCTGACAAATTGGACGGTGACCTTCTGCGGACATTCGAGAGTTAATTAAGATCTGAGCAATCGCGTCTTTAGCGGCTTGGCTCTCTTCGCGGTGATAGGCTTTTTCAAGAGCTTGAACAAAGTCTAGCGGGTGGTAGTAAGAAATATACTGTAGCGCATCAGCGACACTGCTGATCACATCCTGCTTGCGTATTACCGTCATTACATGCCTCGTTATAGTTATGCTTCCATTATTGGCTTGGCTTCAATCGTGTTTGTTGAGCTTATTGCTCTTTTGAGCTTCGTTTTTTATAAACAATTGTCGAACGGCTGATATCGACACACGAAACGCTGAAGTTGCCTACTTGTAAACCATCTCAAAACCCTATGAATAGAGGGAGTTTGGCTACACAGAGGAATATGATACTCTTGCTGCCCATGACATGCCATGCAGTGAACGATCTCTTTGTCACAAATTACACAAATGAACAACATGGACAATCAATTCATTGATTTTAAAGCGCTGGAATACGCACCAGAGTTTGCTCTTCACCTTTTTTCTCGCATTCAACACCAGCCTTGGGCGATGTTGCTGCGTTCTGCATCAAAAACGCATATCGATAGCCGCTTCGATGTATTGGTTGCCAACCCAATTGCAACGTTAGAAACCACTGCCGACAACACACAAGTTGAAACGCCATCGAATGCCTATTCAACTCAAGATGACCCATTTGCGCTGCTTCATCAGATGCAAGAACAGTGGCTTCCTCACGTAGAGTTAAATAAAGAATTGGATTTGCCTTTTGTCGGCGGTGCGCTAGGTTACTTCAGTTACGATTTAGGTCGCCGCGTAGAAACGATGCCAGAAGTGGCAGAAAAAGATCTCAACACGCCGGATATGGCGGTAGGTCTGTATGAATGGGCCGTCGTTGTTGACCACAAGCTTAAAAAAGCATGCTTAGTCGGTCAGAACATCGAGCAAGCTTGGCAATGGTTAAACGAGCAAAAAGCAGAACAAACCGTTGACTTCGCTTTGTCTGGTGCTTGGCAGTCAAACATGACAAAAGAGAGCTACGCCACTCGCTTTGACAAGGTGCAAGAATACTTGTTGAGCGGTGACTGTTATCAGATCAATTTGGCGCAACGCTTTAACGCACCGTATCAAGGCAGTGAGTGGCAAGCGTATCTAAAATTAGAGTCCGCCAACCAAGCGCCATTTTCCGCTTTTATCCGTATGCCTGAGTCTTCGATTTTGAGTATCTCTCCAGAGCGCTTTTTAGAGCTCAAAGATCGCGTCATTGAAACAAAACCAATCAAAGGTACTCGCCCACGCAGCGAAGATCCAAAGAAAGATAACGCTAATGCCCATGACTTGCAGACAGCGGAAAAAGATCAGGCAGAAAACCTGATGATTGTCGATTTGCTGCGTAATGATATTGGTCGGGTTGCATCACCGGGTAGCGTTCACGTGCCAAAGTTGTTCGATATTGAAAGCTTCCCTGCCGTGCATCATTTGGTGAGCACCATTCGTGCAAATTTGGATGAACAATACGCTCCTGCGGATTTGCTGCGAGCGTGTTTTCCAGGCGGTTCAATTACGGGAGCACCTAAAGTTCGCGCAATGCAGATTATTGAAGAACTGGAGCCGCATCGACGCAGCGCGTATTGCGGCAGTATTGGCTACATTTCACGCCATGGTCGTATGGACACCAGCATTACTATCCGAACTCTTGTAGCGGAAAAAAACAAACTTTACGCTTGGGCTGGCGGCGGCGTCGTGGCAGATAGCGATTGCGCCTCTGAGTATCAAGAAACGTTGGATAAGCTTTCAAAGATTTTGCCAGCGCTGCAATCGTAGATTTCAACCGCGGACAACGTCGCTTAATGCTAGTGACGAAAACAATCTAAAACGCCTCTAGAACGGATAATGCCGCTCGTTTAACAGCGAGTGGCATATTTCTGTATCTCATCACCCTGCACAGCGACGAAGGAGCGTGATACAGGTTCTTCTATTCAAGCACTTTGTGGTCAAATTTGTTTCATTACCCGCTCATCGTGCTGCTACTAGATTCTTAGTCTCGCCAAGGCTCGCTAGAATGACCCAAAAAACATCGTTAAATGATCGGCATTATCATGTACTTTAGCTTTTAGCCGTTGGCCAACAAAAATTCTTTTTTAAAAGGAAGCGTCTACTGCTCAAGCCACTTACACATAATCTGTTCAATATCGGTTGCGGTGTACGGCTTAGTGAGGATGTCGTCCATGCCTGAATCAATACACTTTTGACGCTCTTCGATGGTAGTGCCAGCGGTTAATGCAATAATAGGATGAGTAAAGCCACGCTCTCTCAGATACATCGTCGCCTCATAACCATCCATTTCAGGCATTCGGCAGTCCATGAATATCAGTTCGTAGTCTTTACTTTTCACCGCTTCTAATGCTTCTTTGCCGTTGGCTTTTAAATCAGGTGTAATGTCGAGTTTTTTCAGCATTTGAGTAACAATGACTTGATTCATTCTGATGTCATCAACCACTAATATTGAGCGTCCTGCTAAATCGCTTCGCTCTATGGTGACCAATTCCCCCTCTGCTGTGCCTTGTGCTTGCCCTTCCTCAAGAGGAATAGCAACTTTAAAAGTTGTCCCTTTGCGCTCTTCACTCTCAAAGCTAATTTGACCTTGCATCAAATCCACGAGATTTTTACAAATCGCGAGACCTAAACCTGAACCTTCAAAGCTGCGTTTCGCCGAGCGATCAACTTGGACAAATGGATCAAATAGTGACGGCTGTGCTTTTATTGGGATGCCAATACCAGTGTCTTCAACCTCAAAATAAGCCGTGCCGTTAAGCCATTCCACACGTAACACGACACCACCCAAGTGAGTAAACTTAATCGCGTTTCCCACCAAGTTAACCAAAATTTGTGTAATGCGCTCTAAGTCACCGACTAAAAATTCCGGGATCCCCAGCTTTTTGTCGATAGAGAAATGGATACGTTTTTCCGCAGCCTTAGCGGCAAATACACCCATGATGGCTTTTTCAAGCTCCTCCCAGGCAAAAACTTTATGTATGATTTCCATCATACCGGCATTCATCTTACTGAAATCAAGAAGATCATTAATGATAACTCTCAATAAGTCCCCTGATTGAGTCAAATTGCTCAAGTATTGACGCTGCTCTTCTTCTAATTGGGTTCGACTCAATAACTCCGCACTACCCAATACGCCATTGAGAGGAGTTCGCAGCTCATGGTTAATCATGGCGACAAACTCCTTCGTCGCTTTTTCTGATTCCTCAGCCCGCTTTCTCAGCTCGACCTCTCGCTCTAAACTTAAGTGTCGACCAATAACACCATGAACTAAGTCAGACACGAGCTCCATCTGTTTGGAAATAAAAGACTGATCGATTTGATCTTGCAACACAGAGAAAATCAACTCCCCAACCGTTTCCCCATCAATGATAACTGGCAAATGCAAATTCTCTCCCTGCCAATTAGGAGTGGTGAAAATCTCGTTGTTATGACGAAGCTGTAAGTGACCAAAGTGATGACGACGTAATGAGCTCAGCTTTGTAGCGTCAAGAAACAAGTAAGCCGCAGAAATGATCGAGTTAGAAGTGAGCTGCTCAATAAAGCTCGCTATCATTGCTTCATCGAACGTGCTCGATAAAAAAGTACGACCGAACTTAATCAACGTGGCATCAATTTGCTCTTCAAACTCAAACTTACGCAGATCCTTTTTAGATTTCAGCTCCAGCTTTTTCAATGCAACACTGAGTTGCTGGTTGGATTCATATAACTCTAAGCTTTTCTGTTCCAACAGCTGCTCAGCTGCTTTTCTTGATGCAACTTCTCGTTTGAGTTTCCTTTCTAATGAGGAACTTCCCGTCATATCGTTCTTATTGAGCCTCTAACCAAAAACGTACTTTGCTGCCATCTTCTGACTGGTTTTGATGTTTGATATGAACTACCTCACCAAAATGTGCAGCACAACCTTTTATCAATCCTAAGCATACGTGAGACATACATCTTGCGCTGTGGTAGTCAAATACCAATTGGGATTGGTTTTCACTAATGAAATCAAATTGCGGAGGGTTAGCATCAGGATAGAGCTTCTTAACTTCGACATGAATAAAATCTTCAACATGGCGAACAAATTGAAACGTCGTTTCACACTGTTGCAAACTGGCGTGACTAGGAATAGAGCGAAGTAAATTCAAAAAGACGCACTCTCCAAACACCTCTTGCAGTTGCTCGGGGGGAACACCAGATACTTTACTGAGATTCACGATCAACTTAACTAAGTCTTTGTGATCGTAACTACCAACAGCGGTGTAAACACCTTCATCGTTAGAAAGATCGAGAACTTGGTCTAACACATCAAGACCGAATTTCTCTTCCACTAACTCCATGAACTCGGTGAAAATAATCCCTTTCATTGGCCAATACTTGCCCTATAGTGACGTCCTAAAATAAAGAATGGTGTATAACCTTATAAGTTTCAAATTAATATGTTCAAGTAGAGTGAGACACACGACACAAAGAGGGAAAGTGCTGGCGAGTGTTTTAATGCGAATGCTTTATTTGGTAACCAGTAACGATAACGCCATACGCTTTGCCGTCTTTGAGTATAATAAATAATGGTTAGGCACGATAAATAAGGACTCAGTTTGGTTATCGACAAAACTCATTTACTACAGAACTTTCAATTTCGGCTTCCAACGGGCTACCACAAAGAGTCCCTTGCACGACTGAAATGGATGAAAGAAAAGTCCCTGAGAGATGCGGCAGTCTTAATCGGTTTTGTGGAACGCGATGACGGGTTACAAGTCATTCTGACTAAGCGTGCAGCCCACTTACGCCATCATCCGGGACAAATCAGCTTTCCCGGTGGCAAATATGAGCAGGAAGATATTCAGCTCGTGAATACCGCTTTAAGAGAAACCAAAGAAGAAGTTGGGATAGAAGATGAGCATATTCATGTGTTTGGTCAACTGCCTACACTACCAACGATTAGTCAGTTTAATGTGACACCTTTTTTGGCTTTTGTTTCTCCGGAATATAAAACGCATATTGACCCAAATGAAGTAGAGTCAGTTTTTGAGGTTCCTGCCAACCATATTCTGAACCCCAAAAAATTGTATAGCACCAAATTTGACCTAAAAAGAAGCAGTCATCGTGTATTTGCTATCCCATATAGACAGCATTTCATCTGGGGCATGACGGCACAAATTATCGAATCAATGCAAAAACATATTATTTCACATTAAACAGTTGTTGATATCGGTGCTTTTATAGGCGCGATCATTATGCGCATCAATATTAATAAAACGTTGCTTCATAAACATTCATTCACATTAGATTAATTTTCCATTTTCACCGCAAACGCTTGCGGTGAAATAAATTTATACAAACAGCCCTATTGATAAGTTTTTCTAATTTTACTCATTAGCAGAAATCACGAGTAGCACATCATTTTCGTGATAAAAAGCAGGTTTTTGACATATCATTCAATAAGCGTAAGCAATAAATGATTTAGATCTAATTTTCCTAGTGTAAAATCTTGCAAAATTACTCCCGACTTATTTCCTGTTCCCAAAATGAGTAACTAAAAAATGAATACAACTACTTCTGCGGTTTCTACCGCACAATCGTCTAGTAAGTTTTCTTACAAAGACTTTACCTGGTGTCTGTCCCTTTTTGGTACGGCAGTAGGTGCAGGTGTACTGTTCCTTCCTATTAAAGCAGGTGCAGGTGGCTTCTGGCCATTAGTAATCCTAGCCCTAATTGCAGCACCAATGACTTGGTTCGCACACAAATCTTTAGCTCGTTTCGTTCTTTCTGCGAAAAACCCTGAAGCGGACATCACCGACACAGTAGAAGAGCACTTTGGTAAGACTGGCGCAAACCTTATTACGTTCGCTTACTTCTTCGCTATCTACCCAATCGTACTTATCTACGGTGTTGGTATCACAAACACAGTTGACTCTTTCCTAGTTAACCAAATGGGCATGGAATCTATTCCTCGCTGGCTACTTTCTGGTACGCTTATTGCTGCAATGACAGCAGGTGTAGTATTCGGTAAAGAGCTTATGCTGAAAGCAACTTCAGCAATGGTTTACCCTCTCGTGTTCATCCTACTAGCATTGTCTGTATACCTAATTCCTGGTTGGAACACTTCAATGATGGAAGTGTCGCCTGACTGGGGTGCAATGCCAGCTATCGTATGGCTAGCAATCCCTGTTATTGTGTTCTCTTTCAACCACAGCCCAATCATTTCTCAGTTCTCTAAAGAGCAACGTCGTGTATACGGTGATGACGCAGTTAAGAAAACTGACGCTATCACTGGTGGCGCAGCAATGATGCTGATGGGCTTTGTTATGTTCTTCGTTTTCTCTGTTGTACTTTCTCTGTCTCCAGAGCAACTAGCAACAGCGCAAGAGCAAAACATCTCTGTTCTTTCTTACCTAGCAAACGTGCATGAATCTCCACTGATCTCTTACATGGGTCCATTGGTTGCTTTCGCAGCGATCACCTCTAGCTACTTTGGCCACTTCTTAGGTGCGCACGAAGGTCTAGTTGGTCTAGTGAAATCTCGTTCAAAATCACCAGTAAGCAAGATCGAGAAGATGTCTCTAATCTTCATTGTAATCACAACTTGGATCGTTGCTATCGTTAACCCAAGCATCCTAGGTATGATTGAAACAATGGGTGCACCGATGATTGCGGCAATCCTATTCTTGATGCCAATCTTCGCAATGCAAAAAGTTCCTGCGATGGCTAAGTACAAAACTTCAGCACCTGTGCAAATTTTCACAGCAATCTGTGGTCTTGCTGCAATTAGTTCTGTAATCTACGGCGCTCTTTAATCATCTCTGCCCGTTGCAGTATGATTAATCCAAAAATATAACGATAAAATTAAGCCTCCCAACTCCCCTTGGGAGGCTTTCTTCTGAGGTAATCGATATGATTAGTGTTTTTGATATCTATAAAATCGGTGTTGGACCTTCAAGCTCACACACTGTAGGCCCAATGAAAGCGGGTAAAGAGTTTATTGATGATCTTCGTGCAATGGGAAAACTGCGCGACATCACTAAAATCACCGTTGACGTTTATGGATCACTATCACTGACAGGGAAAGGTCACCACACAGATATTGCTATCATCATGGGTCTTGCAGGCAACACTCCTGAGAAAGTTGATATCGATTCTATCCCGGGCTTTATCGCTCGTGTAGAAGAAACTGAACGCCTTCCTGTTGGCATGCACTGTCACACAGTATCGTTCCCACGTGAAGGTGGAATGAACTTCCACAAAACAAACCTAGAGCTACACGAAAACGGCATGCAGATCCACGCTTGGATTGATGACGAAAAGGCGTACTCAAAAACTTACTACTCTATCGGCGGTGGTTTCATCGTTGATGAAGAAAATTTCGGTAAAGAAGCTGAAAACCCAGTAAAAGTACCTTACCCGTTTACAACGGCAGAGGAACTGGTTAACCAATGCCACGAAAGTGGATTGTCCATCAGCGCACTAACCATGAAGAATGAGCATGCGCTTCATTCAGATGAAGAAACTCGTACTTATTTCGCAAACATCTGGCGCACAATGCGCGAGTGTATGGATCGCGGTATGAATGAAGAAGGTATTTTGCCTGGTCCACTGCGTGTGCCTCGCCGTGCAGCAGCACTTCGCCAGCAGCTACTTACTTCAGAAAAGACAACAAACGACCCAATGTCTGTTGTTGATTGGGTAAACATGTTTGCTTTCGCAGTAAACGAAGAGAACGCAGCAGGTGGCCGCGTTGTTACAGCACCAACTAACGGTGCGTGTGGCATCATCCCTGCGGTACTGGCTTACTACGATAAGTTCATCCAAACTGTGACTGAAAAAGATTACATCCGTTACTTTGCAGCTTCTGGCGCAATCGGTGGTCTTTACAAGCGTAACGCGTCGATCTCTGGTGCAGAGGTTGGCTGTCAGGGTGAAGTTGGCGTGGCATGTTCTATGGCAGCAGCAGGCCTTGCTGAGCTTATGGGTGGTAGCCCAGAGCAAGTATGTATGGCAGCAGAAATCGCAATGGAGCACAACTTAGGTCTAACGTGTGACCCAGTTGCAGGTCAGGTTCAGGTTCCATGTATCGAGCGTAACGGTATTGCGGCAGTAAAAGCAATCAACTCTACTCGTATGGCACTACGTCGCTCTTCAGCTCCAACTGTTTCTCTAGATAAGGTTATCGAAACCATGCTAGAAACAGGTAAAGACATGAACGCAAAATACCGCGAAACATCTCAAGGTGGTCTAGCAATCAAAGTGATTTGCTAACACGCCTTTCTGAATACCAATCAAAACCCGAGTTTATGCTCGGGTTTTTTTATACCTAAAAAACCCAGAAAAATACGTTATCAGGACAAGTAAAAAAAACCTAAAACGTTGAATATATCCAAATATTATGGATATCTCAGTAAAAAATCACATCTCTTCCCTAGCTTTATTGATAACGTAGCCAAAAATTAAACTTGGAGCACATCAACACATGATTAGGTTTGAAATTGGAAACCAAATCTGCGTTTGCTTGTCCGAAAACGAAATATCTCTAGAGCTCAATCAGTCACTCCACCACTCCATTCCTGTCAACCCAAATGAGTACGCCATTCTGTCAACTATCGCCACATACGGCAGTTTAAATACGCCGATTAGTCAGCGGTTAATAGAAAGCAAAATCACTCAACAATACAAAATGACACTGCCTGAAAATGGCTTTAAAAACGCGGTGGCCGCTCTAAGAAAGAAATTTCGCAAGCTCACGGAAGAACATTTAACCACTAACAAAAACATTATCGAAAACATTCACCGGACCGGATACTTCATCCCTTTTACTATGCAAAACAACCATCAGAATGGCATCGAACATCAACAGAAGATCAATCAATACACAACCAATAGTCTTCGCAAAGCGCTTCGTATTTGCCTGCGTAATAAAAAGATCTATTCAGAAGCAATGTGGGTTGTGTTGATCACTGCGATCATTTTCTTTGCTATCTGTTACTACGCGATAAACAGCATCGTTAAACATAATTATCTGGATAACGCCTTCGAAATTGCAGAGAACCTTTCCCGCAGGAGTTGCTTTGCTAATGAAAGCGAACTGAAGTCACTATTTGATAATGTGAAGTTGGTGGAATCGAGCATGATGCTAGATCGTTTCAATATTCGATGCTTAGTCACTCCAGAAACCGTTGTCCCTGTCAGCAAAAAAGCCTTTGAAGAGTGGAGTAACAATAACAATTACACGACCCAATCATTTGACTTAAATAACGCAACTGTTTTGGTTCGTGTTAAAAACATTAACTTATCCGACAATGTTGAAAATCATATTTCACGTTTTTTTCTTTCCGGTATGAAGCTATCAACGAATACCGGAACGTCGTTAGAGATTGGTAACACCAATGAACGCTTTTTCAATTATCACGTAAAGAATAGTGGCTATAAAGAGGTGTATTACATCTCTGGACCGTTTCAAAGTATCATTCTACTGAGCTTACTTTTTCTCATTATACTGCGTCACCGCTCCCTACAAGCCTTTATGGCTTACTTGTGCGCAATTCGACAATTCAAAATAAAACTGGAACCGATTTATAACACTTCGGCACAAAAGATTGTGCACTACGAAGCGCTCTCCCGGTTTAAGGTAAAAAATACGCAACGGTTTATTGAAACACTGATCCGCAATGGATTGCTGCTAACTCATACCTTACTGGTGATTGATTCCATCTACACCAAACAAAAAGCGTTGCCCATCCCTATCAGCATTAACGTTTGTCCTTCTTTGCTGCGAGGGCGTAACTTTTCAATCCTATATAGAGAGCTATCTAATCGGGATTGCCGTTTGCTGACAATCGAAATCACAGAAAATGCATCGATGTATTATACCTCTGAGATTTATGGCAATGTCGCGAAACTAAAAGCACTGGATTGTAAAATCAGTATTGATGACTTTGGCACCGGCAATAATAATGTGGCGCTTATCAGCAAGCTGAATCCTGACTACCTCAAAATCGACCGAGAATTTGTTATTGGCCTAAAATCTGATGATAAAAAGATAGAAACCTTGCGTCAGTTAATTGCTATGGGCAATACGTATCGCTGCACGGTCATTGTTGAAGGCGTAGAAACGGCAGACAGTGCTCACTTACTCACAACATTGGGCGCCTATATTCACCAAGGTTATTATTACCCTCTTCATTGCTAGCTTTTCTTCACTCGGTTAGTTACTTAAAATAGATTTAATACTCTATAAAAACTCGTGGTGGCATAACGGTATGCCGCCAATTTGTGATTGAGCGATGATTGCGATTAAACCCACCAAACTGAAAGATTTTTCAAGTTTGATGCAATTGGATGTGCAAGAAGAGCAAAAAGGATTTTTTACACCGTTTGAAATGGCTTACCAAAAACGCAGTAAGTCAGAGGCGTTCTTTACGATTTATTCTGATGACCTATTAGTAGGCTATCTTGTTATCGATAAAGGTTTCTCCCAACATGCGCCGTTTGCTAAACGATACGAACTGGAGCTTAAATACTTGATGATTGATCAACGTTTCCAACGTCAAAGGGTTGGGAGTGAGGCATTGCGTAAACTGTTCCTTTATGCGTATACCATTAACCCTAAAAGCACCTCTCTTTGCGCCACTGTCCCACAAAGTCAGCAATACGCTATCAGTTTTCTTGATGCGTGCGGATTCATTAATACAGAGGAAACAACATTGGGTGATAATGAAAAAGAATGGATTCTACGACACCCATTAAGCTAGCTGGTGAAGCATAATCAAAATTGGGCCATTCAGACACAACAAAGGCAAGCTTCTCGCTTGCCTTTGTTTAATGCTCAATAGAAAGTGACTTATTCGCCTTTGTAAATACAACCCGCTGTGCACGTTTCTTTGATTTCGACTTTACTTAGCAGTGGTAAGCTTGGCTTAAGCTGCTGCCAAATCCATTTTGCTAACACTTCGCTAGTCGGGTTCTCTAACCCTTCAATGTCGTTTAGGTAGTAATGGTCTAAGCGATTGTAAATTGGTTTAAATGCAGCTTTGATCTCTGCAAAATCCACTACCCAACCTGTATGTGGATCAACTTCACCTTCTACATAAAGACGAACAAGGAAAGAGTGTCCGTGCAAACGACCACACTTGTGACCTTCTGGTACGTGTGGCAAATGGTGTGCTGCTTCGAACATAAACTCTTTGTATAATTCTGTTTTCATCTTGATTCTCAGGCTTTAAAAAGACAGGCAATACTAAGGAATTCGCTGCCAAGAGACAAGCGTTACCCCATACAAGCGTAGCAAAAACTTCCGCTGGTTCCTGGCCTCTTTGCTATCACTCACACCAAAGCGCCGTATTTCTGTCACGCGCCAAACATTTGATTACACAGCACTCACATCACAATTACATATCCCCAACATGTGTGGGGTCACAATCATTCATTTCGTTGTTCGCAGTGCGCATTTGTGCACATTAATATTGTGCAGTTCGTTCCAATTACACTTATAAATTTATGCGCTCAACTATCACTTTTAAGCTCTTACTGGCGTTAATTGCTGTCTTCAGCTGCGTTCTAGCTGCCTCTACGGCTTACCAATACCATCAACAAAAAACCTTAATCAATGATGTTCTTAGTGAACAACTCCATGATAAGGCTAGTAATTATTTCGACAGCCTAAATATGATGATGCTTACGGGCACCATGTCGCAAAAAGAAACCTTACGTCAAAAGGCCCTAGCCCAAGAAGGCATTGAAGCAGTTCGCGTGTTGCGAGCTGACGCTGTGACCAAACTTTACGGACCTGGGCAACAAAACCAGCAGCCTGTCGATGATATTGATCAACGAGCGTTGAATGGTGAACTGGTGATTGAACCAATCTCAGCCGATTGGGGCAAAGGGTTAGTAGTCGCACTACCAATGAAATCGAGCGAAAATTACCGTGGCACCAACTGCGTTTCTTGCCACGTTGCACCAGCAGGAGAAGTGTTGGGCGCGATTCGCTTGGAATACAACATGAATCATGTCAATTCAATGATCAGTAAACAGGCAATGTTTGCGATGGGAATAATGGCCGTAATCGCATTTGTGGGCTTCATCATAACGATGAGTTTGATTCAGAAAATCATTGTACGACCAATTCAAAGAACGTCGAAATTCATGTCGAATGTGAGCCATAGCAAAGATCTATCTCAACGACTTATGCATCACCAACAGGATGAAGTGGGCCAACTTTCTACTGCAATCAATTCATTCATGGATACGGTCTCCGAAAGCTTAGAACGTGTGCAAGACACCTCTCACTCACTTGCCGACTCCGCGAGTCAACTAACTGCTGTCGCGCAGTCCACAGATAAAGCGGCCAATAACCAACAGCTAGAGACCAACGAAGTACAAAGTAATATCACCGATATGTTGCAGCAACAAACTGCGGTTGAGGACTCGACTAACAACGCTACTGTTTTGGTCAATCACACCGTTGATGTCGCCACTCATAGTGCAAGTCAAGCACACAACGTCAGTGAAGACATCAAACAACTAGTAAGTAACATTGATACCGTACGGGAAAAAATCAGCTCTCTAAACCAAAGAACCGAAGAAGTGTCGTCCATTCTTGTGGTTATTAAGGGTATTGCAGAACAAACCAACCTGCTCGCGTTGAATGCTGCTATTGAAGCCGCCCGTGCCGGAGAGCAAGGACGCGGTTTTGCGGTCGTCGCGGAAGAAGTGCGTAACCTGGCTTCTAGGACGGCTGAAGCCACTGGTAATATTGAACATATCATTTCTCAATTCCAGCAAGGAAGTGAAGAGTCATTAACTTCTGTTGATACCGTCTGCCAGTTTGCTCATCAACGCTCTGTCGATGTCGAGGCACTATCAGCCACAATGCATAACGTTGTTGACGAAATGCGCCAAGTGCTCAGACATGCAGAAGATATCCAAAACCAGACGCAAACCACATCTGATGTAAGTCAGCATATTCAATCTAAAATAGATGTGATCACACTGCATGCTAACGACACATCGCAATCAGCATCACACACGCGTGATATTAGTGTTGATTTAGAGCACCTATCCGAACGTTTAGAGCAATTACTAAACCAATTCACACTTTCAGAGCACCAAAGAGTGAATAAATAGAGAGATTCTCCCCATCAAAACGAATATAAAGGTTGATGCGAGCGAATTGACAGGTAATATGTCTCGTTGAATCTGTAAAATGCTACCCAACTCAGCGCTTAGCTTGTTTTTTGAACAAAAATGTTATTGGACAAGTACTTTAAGTAAGCGTTGAGTTGAATTTTTACCTCAATGGAGAATATTGAAAACATGACTTACGCGCCTGTATCAGACGTATTGAAAGGTCAGCTAGCAGTAGACAGCGAAGTGACTGTTCGTGGCTGGATCCGTTCACGTCGTGATTCCAAAGCTGGAATCTCTTTCCTTGCCATATATGACGGCTCTTGTTTCGACCCGATTCAGGCCGTGGTCCCAAATAATCTTAATAATTACGAAGACGAAGTATTAAAGCTAACGACTGGCTGCTCTGTTGAAGTAACTGGTAAGATTGTTGAATCTCCTGCAAAGGGTCAAGACTTCGAACTTGCTGCCACTGGCGTTAAAGTGGTTGGTTGGGTTGAAGATGCTGAAACTTACCCAATGGCAAAAACTCGTCACTCAATCGAGTACCTACGTGAAGTTGCGCACCTACGTCCGCGCACAAACGTAATCGGTGCAGTAGCACGTGTACGTAACTGCCTATCTCAAGCAATCCACCGCTTCTACCACGAGCAAGGTTACTTCTGGGTATCTGCGCCGTTGATCACGGCTTCAGATGCTGAAGGCGCTGGTGAAATGTTCCGCGTATCTACGCTAGACATGGAAAACCTTCCTCGCACTGACGCTGGTAAAGTGGACTACAACGAAGACTTCTTCGGTAAAGAGACGTTCCTAACCGTATCTGGTCAGCTAAACGCAGAAGCTTACGCTTGTGCGCTAAGCAAAGTTTACACTTTCGGCCCTACTTTCCGTGCTGAAAACTCAAACACAAGCCGCCACCTAGCAGAATTCTGGATGGTTGAGCCTGAAGTTGCGTTCGCAGAACTGGACGATGTAGCGAAACTGGCTGAAGACATGCTCAAGTACGTGTTTAAAGCAGTGCTTGCAGAGTGTCGTGATGACCTTGAATTCTTCGCTCAACGCATCGACAAAGAAGCAATCACTCGTCTAGAGCAGTTCGTTTCTTCTGACTTCGCGCAGGTTGACTACACTGACGCAATCCAGATTCTTCTTGATTCAGGCCGTGAGTTCGAATTCCCAGTTGAATGGGGTATCGATATGTCTTCTGAGCACGAGCGTTTCCTTGCTGAAGAACACTTCAAAGCACCTGTAATCGTTAAGAACTACCCGAAAGACATTAAAGCATTCTACATGCGTGCTAACGATGACGGTAAAACAGTTGCAGCGATGGACGTTCTAGCACCGGGCATCGGCGAAATCATCGGTGGTTCTCAGCGTGAAGAGCGCCTAGACATTCTAGATGCACGTATGCGTGAAGTGGGTATCGATCCTGAACACATGAGCTGGTACCGCGACCTACGTAAATACGGTACAGTGCCACACGCAGGCTTCGGTCTAGGCTTCGAGCGCCTAGTATCTTACGTAACTGGTATGGGCAACGTTCGTGACGTGATCCCATTCCCACGTACTCCTCGCTCTGCGAACTTCTAATCACTTTTTAGTGATATGGAATTAAAAAGACCTCCCATGTGGAGGTCTTTTATTTGTACGAATGATTTTCTAGCAACCGGTGTATGCACTCTAGTTGTTATTTTCGTCGTCATCCTCATCTGCTCGCGCTGCGTATTTTACTCCAACCACACACAAGCCAAACATCACAAATGGGATAACGGCAGCAGTGTATTCCGTCCAAACCATATGAGAAAAAGATTTCGCCAATATCAAGTGTGCAAACACCAACAAAAATGCGCTAAAAATAGCAACACCCATCAACCTAAGTTCATGCTTTACCAACTGCTTTTTCATTACGGCTCCTAACCTAAATGGTTGTCTGCCCATGATTGAAACACAGCTTCGGTATCGTCCACTGATACAGTTTGAGCAAAAAACAGGTAAACAGTTGGCTAATGAAGTAATTCTCCGACCGTCTTCACGGCTTGTTCTAATTCATCATTTACAGGTAACGATGTATTAAGCCTCAGGTAGTTCTCATAATTTGGAGCGACAGAAAACAACTGACCAAATGCTACAGTGATGTTCGCTTCCAATAACTTTTGATAAATCGCTTTTCCGCACTTTGTTTTCGGCAGTTCTATCCAAAGAAAATAGCCGCCTTCCGGTTGCATGTAACGAATCGATTGGGGAAAGTACTTATCAACCAGTTCAATAAACGCCAATTGCCGCTGCTCAAGATTCTTTCGCAGTTTTCTAAGATGGCTATCATAACTATCGTTTTGCAAGTAATGCGCGATACCCTGCTGGATTGGTGCACTGCCTGACAACGTCGAGATAAGTTGCAGCTTTTGAAGTTGCTCATTGAAGCGTTTGTTTACCACCCAGCCCAGCCTATAGCCAGGGCAAAGGCTTTTTGAAAATGATCCACAATGCAACACGCGCTCTTGTGTATCAAAAGCTTTAAGTGAGCTTGGCTTTTTTTCAGAAAAATAAAGCTCTGAATACACATCATCTTCGATCAAGTACACATCGTATTTATCAGCCAGTTCGACGATACGTTGCTTCTGCCCGTCACTTAATAAGGTTCCTGTTGGATTGTGAAAGTTAGTCATTAACCAACATGCGCGAACATCATTGTCGGCAAAAGTCGCTTCAATTTGATCCACTGAATGTCCAGTTAACGGATCCACCGTTATTTCTATCGCCTTTAGACCTAAACGTTCAATCGCTTGAATTGCGCCATAAAACGTCGGTGATTCAACTACAACAGTATCTCCAGGCTGGGTCACGGCCTGAAGGCTCAAATTCAACGCTTCTAATGCGCCAGAAGTAACGACAATATCATCATGGGTAAACACCATACCTTGTTGGATGTACCGTTGAGCAATCAAACGGCGTAGAGACTCACAGCCCGGCGGCAAGTTATCCAATAACGTCTCTGCCCCCATCTTCCTGCCTGAGCTGGCTAGGTTGCGGTTTAGCGCTTCTAATGGGAACAATGCAGGGTCTGGAAACGCGGAGCCAAACTTCACCGCATTCGGTGAGGCCTGATTTTTGAGGTAGTCGTAAAGTTCATCGTTGATGCTAGAGCGATAAACGGAAGTGGCTGGAGAACTCGGTTCGAAGCGGTCCAACTCCGCAGTCACAAAATATCCAGACTGAGGTTTCGCTGCGACCCAACCTTGTGCTTCGAGCAGCTGATAAGCTTGTAATACCGTACCTGCGCTGACAGAATGGTTTCGGCTTGTTACACGCACTGATGGCAGCTTTTCCCCTGCTCTCCAAGTATTTTGCTGAATCTGCGTTTTGAACAGCTCAGCCAGTTGACGGTATCGGTTCATGTTTCCCTCATTTCACTTACAGCCGCACCATAGCATACTTCGCGCCAGCATTCTGATATGGGAGTATTCAATTTAGCAACGTAATTTATCAAGCTTATAATAGATATTTCAGCCACGAAGTGAGCGTTTATATCCCATACTTTGACCGTTACACACATATTGCCTCACATCTTTGCAATACCTAAAAGCCAAGGTTTTACGTTGGACTGAGTGCGTTAAACTCACTTCGAACTACTGTCTTTAAATCAGGAGGAAGCGATGAAAGTTTTTACAATGGACGATCTCTCGTATCGCGGAAAACATAAAGGTGTACATAGTTGGGACCATCCTGGCAGTACCACCCCTTATTATTGGCATCCTGATTGGCTGCATATCGCTGAAGATGCTTTGGGTGAACACAAAAAGGCTGACCTTGAAGTCCCTGATGGAGAAACAGCGACAGAAGAGCATGCAAAAGCGGCGATTCTCAAACACTTGAATGACGAGTAGTTTAGGCTCTATCACCGTTCAAGAATAGCATTAGGTAGGCGAATCCATCGTCGTATGCTTTAGACACAAATAAAGCTAAAACCTGCCAAATAGTAAATTCTCCTGAATGAGAAGTACGCATCTTCTATAGCGTTCAAAGGGCAAAATAAGTCGATTGTTATCACATTAATTTTCATTACATCTGTTACATTTAAATAGTAATGGTGATGCACACCTCAACTCATGGATTATGAGAGAAAACAATAATGGCGAAATACAACGAAGAAGATATTAAATACAAAGGTGAATCCAACGGCGTACATTCTTGGAGCTCTCCTTCCGGCCAACCTTATTACTGGCACCCAGATTGGTTACACGTTGCGGAAGATGCGACGGGTACGCATCCGAAGCAAAAACTTGAAGTTGAAAAGACAGAAGTACCAACCGAAAAGCACGCATTAAAAGCGATCTTAAAGCATATGAACGACTGGGCGACTGAAAAACTTTCTTCTAACCCTGACATCGAAACCAATGCGGTTGAGTCGGAAATCAATCTGAAGAAATAACTCCAACCGATATCCATACTTCTAACAGTAAACGCTCCACCTTTGGTGGGGCGTTTTTGTCTCAACAAATCCTCACTAGACAATTATAAACGCGTTAACGCAAAGCACTGAATTGAAACGATTGGGATGTGTGCAAAACTTCTCCAACCATGGCATAAATGCCCTTCAAACTCTGTGCCTACCAAACGTTTTCATGGCAAAAACTTTAGTTATGTTAGAATTCTGTTTCAAATCGCAACTTTTTTAGGTTTTCTTTTCAGTAACGGTTGTAACCAATATTGCTGAAAGGTATAAATGTTAGCACACCCCTTCGATTAACATGGATGAAGATTATGTTTGAAAAAGTAGTTGCCGCTCCGGCTGACCCTATTCTTGGCCTTACTGAAGAGTTTAAAAAAGATGCTCGCGCAGAAAAAATTAACCTTGGCGTAGGTATTTACAAAAACGAGCAAGGCGAAACTCCCGTTCTTGCGACAGTAAAGAAAGCTGAAGCAGCACTTGTTGAAACTGAAAAAACCAAATCTTACCTAACCATCGAAGGCACAGCAGAGTACGGTATTGCAGTGCAAAAACTGCTTTTCGGCTCTGATGCAGAAATTGTAAACGAAAAACGCGCTAAAACAGCTCAAGCTCCGGGTGGTACTGGTGCACTACGTGTTGCCGGCGAGTTCATTAAACGTCAACTAGGCGATGTAAAGATCTGGATCAGCAACCCAACATGGGCGAACCACAACGGCGTATTTACTGCTGCTGGTATCGAAACGGCACAATACAGCTACTACAATGCTGAAACAAAAGACAAAGACTTCGATGCGATGCTAAATGATCTGCAATCTGCATCTGAAGGCGACATCGTGCTTCTACACGGCTGCTGTCACAACCCTACAGGGATCGATCCTACGGCTGAAGAGTGGGAAACATTGGCGAAACTTATCGCAGAGAAGAAATTGCTTCCTCTGTTCGACTTCGCCTACCAAGGCTTTGCTAAAGGTGTGGAAGAAGATGCTGCAGGTCTTCGTACTTTTGCTAAGTACAACAAAGAAATCCTAGTCGCGAGCTCTTTCTCGAAAAACTTTGGCCTATACAATGAACGCGTAGGTGCCTTCACGTTAGTAGCTGAGTCAGAAGAAGTCGCAACAACCGCATTTTCTCAAGTTAAAGCCATTATTCGCTCTATCTACTCTAACCCACCTGCACACGGCAGCGCTGTCGTGACTCACATTCTTGGCAACGCCGAAATGCGTGCGGAATGGGAAGCTGAAGTAGCAGAAATGCGTGACCGTATTCAAGAAATGCGTGAACTGTTTGTAGCGACACTAAAAGCAGAGGGTGTGGACGCAGACTTTAGTTTCATCGAACGTCAAAATGGTATGTTCTCTTTCTCTGGTCTTTCTAAAGAGCAAGTTAACCGCCTAAAAGAAGAGTTCGGTATTTACATTGTCGGTTCTGGCCGAATCAGTGTTGCTGGTATGACGAAGTCAAATATGGGCCCTCTGTGTAAAGGCATTGCAGCGGTTTTATAATCGACTGTCGCATACTTTATTAAAAGGAAAGGTCAGCATAAGCTGACCTTTTTTGTTTTAACTTAACGCCAAAAACGAACCCGTCCGATCTAGTAGACAAACTTCAAACTCAGCCCTACTTCATTGACGTAATCTGAGCTTTCACCGCTGTAATCAGTATCTCTAAACTGATAAAAAAGACCAGTGCCGATGACTTTATGCCATTGGTAGTTAAAACCGATCTTAAAATTGTTCTCATCAACGATATCACTACGGTTCAACTCCACTTCAGCTGTCGCAATAAGCTTTTCACTGAGCAAGTAATTCACCCCAACAGTTACAGCTTGAATCAATTCGCTATCGGAAGACAACGTATTATCCGTTTTGTCGTCCGTCGCTTTCGCTTTGATTGCGCCTATTCCATATATCCCGTAGATATCGAATTGCTCTGTAACTCCATAACGGTAACCACCACCAAACAAAAGGCGGTCAATGCGAAGAGTAAAATCATCCGGATGGAAAAACTGCGCTGAGTAATCAACATTAAACAACCAGTTCTCAGTAAACAAATAGTTACCACCGAGTCCAACTGTGGTCGCATTAGAGTTATCTAACCATTCTTCGTTTGTCGTTCCGGCACCAACATCCAAATGAATGTGTTCGTACCCAAATTTTTCTGCTTGGTCCATGACCGCTGCGCTTGATATCGCCGGCAAAGCAGCTAAAGAAACAAGCAATAAATTTCTCACCATTCGACTTCCTTTCATGAGAATTATCTAAACACTGTATTCCATCGCCTGAGCTACTTGGCTCAAGAAGAATAGCTTAATCTAAAGACGTGATAACGATCTGAAACAGCCAAAGATCTCATCAGTCATCACGAAGAAAACATATCGACGACGTCTTTTTCAATTGAGGTGACCATATAGTAGTAAAAATGAAGCTCCCTTATCGTGCGATATGTCAGAATCTTATGACTGAGCACGAAAATCGCGGTTCAGATAAGACTCTGTTTTAAAACTAAGTTAAGATTACTTTATTATTTGCGAACTAAAAGGCGCCTTCGATGGATGCAGAACTTCTCGAGATTTACAACTTTCTCGCCAAGTATCCCCCGTTCAATGAACTCCCTGAAGAAACACTAAACAAGGTGACAGAGAGTGTCGAAATCTCGTACTACCGAGAAGATACCCCCATCATCCATTTTGGAGACTATATCCAAGATTTATACGTGGTGCGAAGCGGTGTTGTTGAAGTTTATCGACGCAAAGGTGAGCTGTATAATCGCCTTGACGAAGGTGACCTATTTGGCCAGATGGGCATGCTCACCAATAACAAAGTCCGCTTTCCGGTAAAAGCCATTGAGGATACCCTGCTCTACTGTATTCCTGGTGACATTTTCCAAGAAATTTACGATAACTTTGATTCCTTTGCGGATTTTGTTGAAGTTGAAAATAGCGCTCGTTTACGCCAAGCCATTTCAGAAAACAAAGACGCCAATGACCTGACGACATCGAAAGTGAAAACCTTGCTGACTGGCGAGGCTCATACGATTGATCGTGGTCAGACAATCCAACAAGCCGCGCAGCAAATGGCGAATGACAACGTATCGGCTTTACTTATCGTCGACCCAGATTTCGTTCGTGACGAAGACGATCCACAGTCCCCAGTACTTGGTATCATTACTGACCGTGACTTGTGTACCCGTGTGTTAGCTGAAGGTTTGTCCCCACAGGACGATGTGTCCAGTGTGATGACCACTGAAGTCATGTCTCTTGACCACAACGCTTACATCTATGAAGCAATGTTAACGATGCTACGTTACAACGTACACCACCTACCAGTGGTAAAAAACCAATTACCAATCGGTATTATCGAAACAACCGACATTGTTCGTTATGAATCTCAGAATTCGTTGTTGTTGGTGAGTAGTATTTTCCAACAACAGACTATCGAAGATTTAGCAGTTGTTGCCGAAGAAGTGAAAAGCAGCTTCGTGCGTCTTGTCAATGAAGATGCCAACTCTCACATGGTGGGTAGCGCGATGTCGGTCATTGGCCGAAGCTTCAAACAGCGTCTGCTAGAAATGGCAGAAGAAGAGCTTGGCCCACCGCCAATTCCTTATTGTTTCCTTGCACTTGGCTCAATGGGGCGAGATGAGCAACTGTTGGTGACTGACCAAGATAACGCCATCATTCTAGATGAGACTTATCAAGAGGAGAAACATGGTAAATACTTCGAAGCCCTAGCAAAATACGTCAGCGATGGGTTAGATGCCTGTGGCTACAAATATTGCACAGGCGATATTATGGCAACCAACCCACTATGGCGCATGACTCGTTCAGAGTGGGAAGAGTGTTTTGCTGACTGGATTGATAACCCGAACCCGAAAGCACTACTCAACGCCTCCATCTTTTTCGATTTGGATGGCGTCTATGGCCGCTTAAAATGGGCAGAACAGTTAACCAGCTTTATTGTTCGTCGCGCTCGAAAGAACAACCGCTTCTTAGCGTGTTTGGCTCGTAACGCACTAAACAGAACACCACCTCTGGGCTTCTTTAAAGACTTCGTGATGGAAAAAGATGGCAGACACAACAACTCCATCAACCTCAAACGTCGCGGTACTGCTCCTCTGGTCGACTTAATTCGTGTTCACTCTCTGGCAGTTGGCTCACGTGCACAGAACTCGTTTGAGCGTCTCGACGACATCATTGACGCTGGCATTTTGCCAAAAGGTCGAGCACAAGACTTAAAAGACGCGTTAGAGTTTATTTCCATGGTGCGTATTCGTCACCAAGCGACGGACGTGGAACTAGGCATTGATCCTGATAACAATATCGAACCGGAAAACCTCTCTGAGTTTGAACGTCGCAACCTAAAGGATGCATTCCAGATCCTAAGCAATGGTCAAAATTTCCTTAAGTTCCGCTACCAAGCGAACAAGAGCTTTAAGTGAGGTTTAGCATGATTAAAAAGCTCTTTCAGAAGCCAACCATTCAGTGGCCAACGAAGTTTGAACAAAAGCTGGAGATGGCGAAGGATGAGAATTTAATTGCGTTTTATAGCAACAAGCCGCCTGCTCCAGAAACACCGTTATCTGAGGTGGAGTTCGTGGCGTTAGATTTCGAAACGACGGGTTTGAATCCTGAAAAACATGACATCATTACTATTGGTTTAGTGCCGTTTAACCTGAAGCGAATTTTCCTACGTAACTCGCGTCATTGGAAGGTACGTCCACAGCGTGCACTCGATGAAGACTCAGTCATTATACACGGTATTACTCACAGCGAATTGATCGATGCGCCTGACTTAGGCGATATCTTAAGCGAGCTGCTACCATGCTTAAGCGGGAAAATCATTGTTGTTCATTACCGTCGTATCGAGAGAGAGTTTCTGGATAAAGCGCTCAAAAGCCGTTTAGGGGAAGGTATTGAGTTTCCTGTTTTAGATACGCTGCACCTTGAAGAAACGATTCAACAGAAACGTTCAGGCTCTCTCTGGGAGCGTTTAAAAGGGAAAAAACCAGAATCGGTTCGGCTAGCGCAATCTCGACGCCGTTATGGGCTGCCAGACTATACGCCTCACCATGCATTAACCGATGCAATTGCTACCGCAGAGCTACTGCAAGCGCAAATCGCCCATCATTACAGTGAAGAGCAACCCATCAGTGAGTTCTGGCTGTAGTATACTTCACGCTTAATAGCGATCAAAAAAGGAGCCAGATGGCTCCTTTTTACTTAGGTTGAGACAAGATTACAGCTTAAAGCGTTGAATCTCTTGTTCAAGTTCGTGTGATAGCTCAGACAGGTGAGCAGCTTGTTCTGCTGCTTGATGAGCTTCGACTGACAACTCGTTAGACACGTCACGAATACCTTCAGTGTTACGAGTGATCTCAGTGGTTACCGATGCTTGCTCTTCTGCTGCTGAAGCAATCTGCGTTGCCATATCACTGATACGCTCAACAGCAGTGTGGATTTGCGTCAAGCTCGCTGCAGCCGCATTGGCATCATCAACACTGGTATCAGCTAGACGACGACTGTCACCCATAATACCGACCGCTTTGGCTGTTGTGCCTTGTAGCATCTCGATAGTTTCTTGAATCTCTTGCGTTGAAGCATGAGTACGTTGGCTCAATACGCGGACTTCATCTGCAACCACAGCAAAACCACGGCCTTGCTCACCTGCACGTGCCGCTTCGATCGCCGCGTTAAGTGCAAGTAGGTTCGTTTGCTCTGCAATGCCTTGAATCGTTGATAGAATCGTATTGATGCTATTTCCGTGTGCTTCTAGCTCTTGAATCACATCAGTAGCAACTTGAACTTCTTGCGCTAAGTTCTGAATAGAGCCTTGCGTTTGAGTTACTTGGCTTGAACCGTGTGAACAAGCTTGAACCGCTTCTTCTGAGTTACTTGCCGTGCTATCAGCATTACCTGCAATTTCTTGTGTCGCTGCTGCCATTTCGTTCACGGCCGTCGCCACCATGTTGATTTCATCTTGCTGGTAAGAGATACGCTGACTACGCTCCTCAGCTTGCTGTGCTGTCGTGCGTGCTTGCTCTGAAAGCGCAGAAGATACGTGGCTAAGCTTAGTAACCATTGTGTGCATGTTGCCAACAAAACGGTTGAAGTTTTCCGCCAGTTTACCTACTTCATCATCACTGCGTGGTTCTAGGCGTTGCGTTAAGTCACCTTCACCAGATGCAATTTCTTCCAGTGCATTTGATACGCGGTTCAAGTCACGGAACAAGAAACCAACTAGCCAAGAAACTGCAAGAATAACCACAATCGTGATCGCCACAGCAGTAAACAATAGATCTCGTAGCAATACCGCATGACCTGCTTCTTCTGTTGCGCGATCCATTTCAATCGCAAACATCCAATGCGTACCAGGAACTTTATTGAAGTAGTAAAGCTTCTCTTTTCCTTTGATTACCGTATCTTCGATACGACCTTCATCGGCGGCGCGCTCAATTGCCTCTTCTGAAAAATCTTTTAGAACACTGGTGATAGGCTTAAGCGTCAAGCTTTTATCTGGATGCGCTAAGAAGGTGCCTTCATTCATGTCGATTAGCATCGCATGCGCGTTTTCACCTGCATCTAAGTTAATCACATCGCTGATAAGCTGATCGATCAGTACGTCCGCACCAACAACACCAACAAACTGACCATTTTTCATTACTGGCTCAGCAATGGTCACAAGTAGTGCATTCGTGATTGCGTCTTGATATGCGGCTGTGATGATTTGCTTACCCGCGGCATCAGCATCCTTGTACCAAGGACGTGTGCGAGGGTCATAATCAGCACGGTTACGCTCCGGATGAGAGCGGTACATATCACCGTTTGGTGTACCAAGGAAGATGTCATCGAAGCCACCAGCCTTGCGAGCTTGTTGTAGGAAAGGAACAACGTCTTGCTCGGTCGAGTAGTCGTTGAACGCAGTGGCAATATCTTTACGGATATTGACCCAATCAGAAATTCCCTCTGACGCAGTAGTACTAAGACTTTGCGCACGTGAATAGACACCTGAACGAGTCTGATCAAATAATTGACCAGCCGACAACCAAGTAAGTGCTGTTGCCATCACAACAACAGCAGAAAGGCTTGCGCCTATAAGCTTTTGTTTTAATGATAATTTCATATTTATAGTTTTTTGAGTTGGGAGAACAGTTAAGGTGCATGAATATTACACACTTTTTTACGACTATTCACTAATTTTTAAAAAACAAAATAGCACATTAACTCTTTGTAAAATATGAACTTTCATGTGTCATTTTTTTGTCTCGATCGTCATAAAAACCGCACAAAAAAAGCCAGCAAATTGCTGGCCTTTTGATTAATTGTTAGTAAACGGTTTTATAAAATGCCGAATTACTGACGCTCAGTTCGCATACCCATCAATAAGCTCACACACATTGCAAGCAGAATGAAGGTAAATGGCAGTGCTGTAGAAATGGCACCAGCCTGAAGAGCTTGAACCGCCTCGGAGCCACCAATCCATAGCAGAGCAACCGCAATTGCACCTTCCATGAATGCCCAGAAGACACGTTGAAGTACAGGTGCATCGACTTTACCACCTGCCGTGATACTGTCGATAACAAGTGAACCAGAGTCAGAAGATGTAATGAAGAACACAAGTACCAGCACAACAGCGATGATAGAAAGCATGCTACCAAATGGAAGAACATCAAACATTTGGAACATAGCGAGAGATACGTCAGTCAAGCCATTTGTGCCCAGCTCACCTACTTTATCAACAACTTGCTCGATCGCCAGGCCACCAAATACTGACATCCAAATAACAGTAACAGCGGTTGGAACAAGTAGAACGGCTGTAATGAATTCACGAACGGTACGACCGCGAGAAACACGCGCAATGAACATACCTACGAATGGTGACCATGAAATCCACCAAGCCCAGTAGAATACAGTCCAGCCTTGGAACCATGCCTCATCTGTACGACCAAACGGGTTACTTAGTGGAATAATATTCTCTACGTATGCCATAAGTGTGGTTGGAATCGAGCCTAAACTCGCCGCCCAACCGATAAGACCAACAAGGAGAAGTAGCAAGAACGCCACAACCATGTTGATGTTACTAATGACTTTAACGCCACCATCAATACCACGTACCACTGAAACAACAGCAAGCAAAGTTACAACGGTAATGACGACGATTTGTAGGCCAAGGCCTGGCTCAACACCAAATACGTGATGAATACCACTTGCTGCTTGCTGCGCACCTAGACCTAGGGATGTAGCAAGACCAAATAAAGTCGCAAGCACAGCCAGAATGTCCACAATGTGGCCAGCCCAACCCCATGCACGATCACCCAGAAGTGGGTAGAAGATCGAACGCATAGATAGCGGTAAACCTTTGTTGTAGGCAAAGAATGCTAAAGAAAGTGCTACAACACCGTAAATTGCCCATGGGTGAAGGCCCCAGTGGAACATCGTTGCACCCAGTGCCAATCTCGCGGCTTCTGGTGTATTTGCCTCAACACCAAGTGGCGTTTCATACCAACCGGTGAAGTAAGCGACAGGTTCTGCAACACTCCAGAACATTAAACCGATACCCATACCAGCTGCAAATAGCATTGCAAGCCATGACATAAACGAGTAATCGGCAACAGCGTCTTTACCACCTAGTCGAATCTTACCCATTGGTGAGACGATAAGCGCCAAACAGAAAATAACGAAAATGTTACCTGCAATAATGAACAACCAATCGAATGAACCAATAATTTTCCACTTCAGCCCATCAAGTGCCGTCTTTGCGGTATGTGCATCTAGAACTAATGCAGCGACAAGAAACAGCGCAATTAAACCTGCACTAATACCAAAAACTGGGTTATGAACATCAAAACCCCATTTTTGAACGTTGTCCTGACCTACCGTATAGTCGGTACTATCGATACTGTACTTATCTATACCCTTTGTCATCGTTCCTCTCTATTTTTGTAGTGTTTTTACGTACCAAACAAAAAAATCTTTCGAACACGATACGTTTTGCATTCCGTGAAGGCGCAAGATCCTATCATTTGACACGTTTTTGTCTATCTTTTTGCTATTAAAAAATCCAATAACTTACTTTTCACTGTGTGGTTACGGCCTTTGATAGAACAAATCACTACTACAATAGTTAGACCACAAACATTTATTGCTATAATAATTTTAGCTCTTCTTATTTTGTCGAAAAGGCGCGACAAAATGGTATTGAGGACACGGCGTAAAATTGTAGGGGTAATTTTTGATTTCCCCCCTTTAAATAAGGGCGCATTTAAGTTAGTGTCGCCTCGATAAATGTTCCCTACAGACTGGATGAATAAATTGGAAAAGTACGAAGAAGTATTGGTCTCGATTCGTCAGATCATCCGCGCTATTGATTTACATTCTAAAAAGCTGAGCAAAGAGTCTGGATTGACTGCTCCACAGTTGATTTTGATGCGCGCTATCAATGACTTAGATAACGTGACGATTAAACAGTTGTCTAGCCACACTAACATGAGCCAAGCGACCGCAACGACCATTCTAGATAGACTAGAACGAGGCCAGTTTGTTGAGCGTCAGCGCAGTGTTCAAGACAAGCGTAAAGTGCATGCTGTACTTACGAGCAAGGGCCAAGAAGCCTTAAAACAAGCACCAACGCCGCTGCAAGAGCACTTCATTAATCGATTCCAAAAATTGGAAGAATGGGAGCAATCCCTTCTACTATCTTCCGTTCAACGCATCTCGACGATGATGAATGCAGAGGACATCGATGTTGCTCCAATGCTAGAGCTTGGTAGCATTACCAAAGCCGATTAGTTTCGCTCCCACGTGCTCGCTTTTTGCGGGCACTACTCTCCTACTCAGTCAAGCCAGTTTCAAACGCATATTTTGCTAACTCTGCCGTCGAATGTAAGTCCAACTTGTGCTTAATGTTATGGCGATGCGTCTCTACCGTTCGATAACTAATATTGAGTAAAGTGGCGATTTTTTTGCTGCTGTTTCCTTGAGCAACTAATTTAAGTACCGCTTCTTCCCTGCGGCTGAGAGGATTCGTTTTTTGCGTGGCAGGCACCACTTCTTGGGTAAAGAGTGTTTGTGTGACGGATTCACAGAAATACGTCGAGCCTTGGTTCACCGTTTTTATTGCTTGCACCATTTTCTCGGCCGAGATTTCCTTGAGCATATATCCTACGGCACCAGCTTGCATGACCTTCATGATGTACTCGCGATTATCGTGCATGGTCAACATAAGTATTTTGCTCTCTGGGCGAGCTTCTTTAATTACACCAGTCGCTTCAATACCGTTCATTATTGGCATGCTGATATCCATCAATATGACGTCCGGTTGCAAGTGTTTTGCGACCTCTATCGCTTCCAAGCCATTACTTGCTGTACCCACCACTTCGATGTCAGACTCTAACTCCAAACGAGCCATGAAGCCATCCAATACCACTTGATGATCATCGACAATCACTACACTAATCGGTTTATCCATAAACTATTTCATCCAAATTAAGCAGCACAGTAATCTCTGTTCCCAAGCCAAGCTCACTCATTAGCTCAAATTCACCACCGATGAACTCTACACGCTCTTGCATGTTCCTTAACCCAATCCCTTGTTGGTGCACTGCATGGTTAACCACAAATCCAACCCCATCGTCACGTATGAGTAATTGCAGCATATTGCCCATTTTTTGCAAAGTAACCGTTACTTTTTTCGCTCGCGCATGTTTTTCAATGTTATTCAAAGACTCCTGAGCGACGCGATATAGCGTCGTTGCGACTTCCGAAGTCAGTTTGTGCTGCTGAGTATCGAAATTGCTCTCGATATCAATCCCGGAATGGGAATGAAAATCCTGTAGCAAGGTCGTCAGTGCTGCTTCTAAACCGATATCATCGAGGGCGCTTGGACGGAGCTGATGAGAAATATGCCGCACCTCATTTATCGCGGTGACGAGCGATCGTTGTGATTTATCTAAGTGGGATTTGAGTTTTTCGTCTTCCAGTCTATGACTCATTAAGTCTAAATGACATTTACTGGAGACTAACAACTGATTGATTCCATCGTGCAGTTCTCGCGCTAAATGCTTTTTCTCATCTTCTTGGAACATCACGGTTTTATGTGCCAATTCTTTCAGGTTCTTATCAGCGAGGCGATGCTCGTGCAGATTGATCGCCAAAGTGAGAACAATGATTACAGCAACGGTCACCGCTAAGATCACGACGACTGAGAAAAATGTCGTTTCGATATTTTTGTTCACTGCCGCGCGCATATTGGCGACTTCTCGGCTGACATCCTCAATATACAGCCCAGTCCCTATCATCCATTCCCACTTATCGAGCCATGCAGCGTAACTAAGCTTAGGGACGACTTCACCCGTAGATGGCTTTTGCCACAGGTACTGATGAAATCCGCCACCTGATTGCGCTTGATACAATAAAGCTTCGATTAAGCGATCGCCATTTTCGTCTTCAAGATAGAGTAAGTTTTCCCCGACAAGCTCTGGAAGAACTGGGTGTACAAGGTTGGTACCATATTTATCATAAGCAAAAAAATAGCCGTCAGACCCATAACTCAAACGATTTAAAATCGCTTTCACACGCGTTTTGGCAACACTCTCTTCTAATGTCGGATCGTTGTAGATGTAAGAAATGGAGTCAAAAGCGACGTCGACCGTATCTTTCAGCGCCGCTTCTTTTGATTGGATCAGGTTTTGATGAAAGATCTCTACCTCCCTTTTGCCAAGGGTCTTGGTTTGATAGATAGAGATCCAGCTGATACTCGCTGACACCAATACCACGGGTATCAGTGTCAGCAGAATTAACTTTGCTTTGAGAGGCATCCCTTCCCTCCATGAAACGCTGCCTTTACAGCTTACTATCTTAGCAGTACAAACTAATCGATTGTGTCTGCATAGACATAATTAACAGCTTAACAACTTGTCTCAAAAGGTAAAAACTCTCAGTTCACAAAATCTCTTTATTATCGAGTGATTAACTCATACCGTAAAAACCTGGGAAAAACAGCAAAGACGTCAACACAACAATCTGAATCGCGATGAATGGCATCACACCTTTGTAGATATCACGCGTAGTAACCCCTGCTGGAGCGACACCTTTTAGATAGAACAAACTAAAGCCAAATGGCGGTGTGAGGAACGACGTCTGCAAGTTCATCGCAATAAGAATCGCAAACCACGTCATATTAATGCCCATCAATTCAGCGACTGGCGCAATAATTGGCACGATGATAAAACAGATTTCAACGAAGTCGATAAAGAAACCTAAAATCAGAATCACCACCATGGTAATAATAAGGAATCCCCACTTTTCACCCGGCAGTTCTAACATCCACTCTTCAACTAAATAATCACCACCAGTGTAGGTAAATGCCATTGAAAAGGCGGTCGCACCAAGTAAGATCGCAAAGACCATTGCGGTTACTTTAACTGTCTCTTTTGATGCATCATAAATCATCGACCAACTAAACTGTTTATACAATAGTGATAAAATTATCGCACCTGCACCGCCCAGTGCCGCTGACTCTGTTGGTGTTGCAATCCCTGCAAAGATGGAGCCCAATACCACGATGATCAATGCTAAAGGTGGCAATACAGCTTTCAGTGCGGTGAGCACTTCTTGTTTACGACTGATCGACTCATCGCGCTCTATCGCCTGTGCGGCTTGAGGGTTCAACTTCGCGTAGATGAGAATATAGATCACATAGGCGCCAACAAGTGTAATACCGGGCCAGATCGCAGCTTGAAATAGGTCCCCTACCGGTACGCCAAGTACATCACCCAACAAGATCAACACGATAGAAGGTGGGATAATTTGACCCAACGTGCCAGACGCACAAATAGTCCCACACGCTAAACCTTTGTCGTAATTGTACTTGAGCATCACAGGAAGAGATATTAAGCCCATCGCAACAACTGATGCGCCTACCACACCCGTTGAAGCTGCAAGCAATGCGCCAACTAACACGGTAGAAATAGCGATACCACCGCGAACGCCACCGAACAAACGCCCCATTGATTCTAGTAGCTGTTCAGCAAGCTTCGTTTTCTGTAGCACTAGCCCCATAAAAACGAACAGCGGTACGGCCATTAGCACCGTATTTTCCATAATGGACTGAATTCGATATGGCATAAAAGCAAACATCTCGATGCCTTCAGCCCAAACACCAAAAATCAGCGCGATACCACCAAAAGTAAAGGCAACGGGAAATCCCAATAGAAGCGCAAAGAGCGCAACAAAAAACATCACTATACCGATCATAATGACTTCCTTTTACGACTTACCGTTATTACCGGCATAGATGAGATGAGGGTTGACAATTTTGTTGATTGAATGAAGTAACAATCCAATACCACTCACCGCCATAAAGAAAAATGACAGCGGAATCATCGCTTTGATAATCCAACGATATGGTAAGCCACCTGGGTCACCAGACGTCTCGCCTAACGCGTAACTTTCCTTAGCGAAATCAACACCAAACCAAGCTACCAGTAGGCAAAAAGGGAATAAGAAAAATAGTGTGCCTATGATGTCGATGATGGATTGTGCTTTGTAAGATAAGCGTTCATAAAAAATGTCGACGCGAACATGGCCACCGGACTTAATTGCGTAAGGCACACCAAGCAAGAACACGGCAGAGAATAGATGCCATTCCATTTCTTGGAATGCGATAGACACATCATTAAACACGTAACGCATGACAACGTCGTACACAACGTTTGCTAACAACAAAATAAACAGGATGCTGGATAACCATCCGAGAAAATCGCTAAAGCGGTTAAATAATCGCTCAATATAAATAAGACTTCTCATTCCGAACTCCGTGGAACGTTTAGATGCGCTCCGCTATGGTGCGGAGCATTCATTATGAAGTTTTCTTGGGCTTCGATAGCAGGCTAAACCTCTCGGCATCGCCTGCTTCATAACGTTATTGTTGAGCTTGACTGTTTAAGTACGCTCGGTGCGAAATATCTGACCATGGTCGAACTTGATTCATATAGTTCGCTTGCGACTCTTGAATCTCTTTCGCCAAAGCATCTTTTTCTGCATGTTCTTTCAACAAACGATCGTTTGCTTCTCGCAACGCAGTTACTACTTCAGGTGGGAAATCTTTTACTTCAACATTTGGGTATTCAGACTTAATAGATGCCCAGTTTTTGCCGCTTTCGTGTTTCGATTGCGTGTACATATCGTAAGCGGCCGTTTTCATGGCTACTTGCAAAATCGCTTTTAGATCATCAGGTAGACGATTCCAGGTACGCTTGTTAACGAGGAACTGAAGCTCAGTCGCTGGCTCATGCCAACCTGTGTAGTAGTAAGGCGCGATTTTGTGGAAGCCCATACGTAGATCCAGCGATGGACCAACCCATTCCAAGGCATCAATTGTGCGACGCTCTAGAGAAGTATATAGCTCACCAGGGGCGATATTCGTTGGCTTGGCACCTAACTCAGCCAAAATCTCACCAGCAAACCCTGGGATACGCATTTTCAAACCCTGTAAGTCCTCGACGGACTTGATCTCTTTTTGGAACCACCCGCCCATCTGAGTATCGGTATTACCGCCAGGGAAAGACATCAAGTTATGTGGAGAGTACACTTTTTCCATCAGCTCCATACCACCGCCGTAGTAAAACCATGCATACTGCTCAGTTGGCAACATACCGAAGGGCATAGAAGTGAAGTAAAGTGTGTTTGGAACCTTACCCTTCCAGTAATAAGACGCTGAGTGACCCATGTCATACTGACCCGACTTAACCATATCAAACACCCCAAAAGGCGCTTTATGCTTGTTTGCGGAATCAATGCGGATTTGCAAACGTCCGTTGGACATCTCTTCCGCCATTTTGGCCATGTTTTTTGTGGTATCACCAAAAATTGGGAAATTAGGCCCCCAAGTTTCAGCAAGCTTTAAACGATAGACTTTTTCAGCAGCGTTTACAGAAGTCGCTGCGAGTGCCATCGCGGCAGCGACAGCGGTTGTTTTGAGCACTCGTTTTAAAGATTTTTGGATTAGACTCATCGTTCACGTCCTTTATCACCAAGGTTATTGTTGTCATCCATTTCATTAGGATTGGCTGTATTCGGTATAAAAGATGTAACAATGTTGTCTAATGCGAAATGGGCATGAACACGGAAGCGAGTAATTCATCAATAAGGCATTAGCCTAAGGTATTACGTACAAGTACGTAGGAAAACCGTCATGACAAAAGACTAATAATAGCAAAATCAATAAATTATATTTTTATCTATGAATAAAAATAAAAGACAATACTTACGTATTTTTCTGCCAAAAAATTTACATAGTATTTAAGAAAATGTGACAAACCACTTATTGGTAGTGTTAAAGTCAGTACTTAATGCATTATTTCCAATACCAAGATAAAAAAATACCTCGGCATCGGCCGAGGTATTCAATCTAGAACGGTAGCGGTAATTAAACTGCTTTGTAGATAACTTTATTACCTGCTAACTGCTCTTTTTGAACTAGGTTTTCTTCAAGAAGCTTCTTTAGTGCGCCAGTAGCCCATGATGCCGCTTTAGTATCTTCTTGACCTGCAGCTAGACCGATGCCTTTAGGGTTAATACCTTCAGCATTCGCCATAACGATGTCTAATACTTGTTGTTGCTTAGGAGTAAGGGCAACATCAACTGTTTTCACTGCAGCTACTTTTTTATCAGCTACTACTTTCTCCGCAACAGCTTTTTCAGCAACAGAAGGTGCTACTGCTTTTTCCGCAACAGGCTTCACTGCTTTAGGTGCTGCAGCTAAGTTTGCTACTGTCGCTTTAATGCGTTTTTGCAGTTTCATCTGCACTTTACGCTTATGAGCAAGTCTCATTGAATATTTCTCCAGTTCACTGCATCTCAGCAGGGATGAAAATTTGAAGCGCGTTTTATACCAAAATTCACAAGCAATTTGTAGGTTTTAGCGGCGAAACGCGATGAAAAATGCGCTCAAAGCATAGAACGTCTACTATTTAATCAGATATTTTATGAACGGATTTATTGAATACTGGGTATAAAAACAGAGGTTTGTTTTATTTTAAATGCAAATCAATGCATATAAAACTGCCCACTCATTTTTGAACAAGTATTCGATGAGGTTATAAGCATGGAAACGCTGCACCTAACAAATTCACATTTCAAACCCGACTCCCCTATCAACAGAATACTTTTGTTGCTCGTTGCACTCATCACTTTGTTTTTGGTTGCCATTTCTCCGGGATGGAAGCAAGCCATGTTGTCGGTCATTTTGATGTCTGCAATCGTTGGTTTCGCCATCTTGATGATTAAGAAAAGCCAAGTCACTTTTACGCTGACAGCTTCTCACTTTCAGCAACACCTTTTTAAAGGAGGTTGGGTCGTCCGATGGCGAAATATTGAGTCAATCGGTATTTGTAGCTACCAACAGGAAGGGTGGCACCAACCGCTACCTTGGATCGGTATTCGTCTAAAACACTACTCACCCTACTTAAATTCAATCTGCCCTCGTATAGCGACAGAAATTCTCCTCAGCCAGCGAGCACTGCTTTACTTAGGCGCGAAACAAAATCAGTGTGAAGATAAGTTTGAGGATATGGTGCTTGACCCTAAACCGTATATAAACAGAGATGGGATTGAGTACAAAGGTTTGTTAGCGATGCTCGCCAACCGGATGAAGTATCAGAGAGGTTTCTACGGCTACGATCTATTTATATCAGCAAGTGATCTAGATCGTGAGGCTGAGGATTTTGTGGGACTGACTCGGCGATACTTAGCTGCCGCCGAGCCAGAATAATGCTTAGTACACGCACTTTTAGTAAAGCGGCATCTCGTCAGCAACGAACGGGTTAGTTTTACGCTCATGACCGAAAGTCGATTGAGGGCCGTGACCAGGGACAAACGTGACATCATTGCCTAAAGGCCACAATTTCTCTTTGATAGAACTAATCAACGTATTGAAATCACCTTGTGGGAAGTCAGTTCGACCAATGCTACCGTTAAACAAAACGTCACCCACAAACGCTAAACGCGCTTCTTCACTGTAAAGCACAACGTGACCAGGTGTATGACCAGGTGTGTGGAATACGTTCAGCACTTGATTACCAAAAGTGACAGTGTCACCCTCATTTAGCCATTGGTGCGGTTCAAACGCTTCTGTCAGCGGGAAACCAAACATTTGGCTCTGACCTTCCAAACCTTGCAACCAGAAGTTATCTGCCTTGTGAGGACCAACAATCTCTGTACCGCCAAGCAGTGCAGACAGCGGTTCCGTGCCACCTACGTGGTCCAAGTGACCGTGTGTTAGCACTAGGTTTACCACGTCAACACCCAGCTCTTTGATAAGCATAGCGAGCTGCTTTTCATCGCCGCCTGGGTCAACCACAATGCCTTTCATGGTTTCGTCACACCAGACAATAGAACAGTTTTGAGAGAAAGATGTTACTGGAACAACTTGGTATTTCAGAGCCATAGATAACCTATACCGAATAAATTTGCGTGAAAACTGCCGCAACTATGACACTAAGGCCTAGCGACTTCAAGCTTTGAACTGTGGGTAATCGACGACGTTCTGAGACTAGAAACCTTGTCTCAACTAGCACTACCAGGAACGAACAGCTCCCGTATCGATATGAACAAAGTTACTACCTGGATAATAACCCACGCCACCGGCTTTTAGGCTTAATGCAGCATCACGAACCGTTGAAAGCTTCACGCCGTCTAAACGAAAATCAATGGCCTTTCCTTCCATGTGCATGCTCTTTTTCGCTACACGAGAAGACCCGTTGCGCAGCGAGGCGTTAGTGGCAGGAGAACGGTAACCTGAAATGACGATCACCTCTGCTTCTGTACCAATTAACTTTTGAATTTGACTTATTTGATCGAACAAGCGTCTATCCATGGGATGAACCTCATTTCGTCGATGGTCTCGACAAAACTCATTCAGCCTTTGAAGTTCATCATTAATGTATCGTTTTCCATCGAAATAGCATGTTTCGAGGATCTCTCCAGTATTAAGATTGTTCATCGCCAGCGCACGTGGCTCGTCAGGGAGTGAAGCCCAAGAAAATGATGGCAGGGCAGACGCCAACACCACACCACCAGCGGTCATTTTAAGGAAATCTCGGCGGGAAAAGTTACGACTTACCATTTCAAAATACAGTGCTCAACAACTAGACAAGTCGTGGACATTAACCAAACACATTTGTCACGTCAAATGCATAAAATGCTCCATCTTGATATTCAGATGCAGTAATTATTGATTAATTATTGAACGAAAAGAGAATTCTTCGTTTTGTAAATTTTCCTTAAAGATTTCAACTGCGGTGATCGTACTTATAGATATCATCACGGTAGTAAAGCGTTCCCTCTTCCAACCATGCTGTTTGATAAATGATGTGTACTTGAATGCGCTCTCCCAAAGGAACTGACGTGTTAGACCGACGAGAACTTTCTCGCTTTTTCGCTAAACGTTCTTCCAACCCCTGAGTTTTGAACAGAAGTTCTGCTAACTGGTCTGCATGTTCTACACGAACACATCCTGAGCTGAATGCGCGTCTGTCCTGTTCAAACAAGTTCTTACTTGGCGTGTCATGCAAATAAATAGCTTGTGGGTTAGGCATATTGAACTTGTACAATCCCAGTGCATTTTGTAAGCCCGACGCCTGTCGCATACGATAAGGAAATGTTCTCGGATTCACCGTTGCCCAATTGATGGTTGTAGGGTCAATAATTTCGTTCGAAGTCCAAGACCGAATGATTTGAATGTTATGGTTAATCAAATACATCGGATTACGTTTTACTTTAGGAATAATGTCTTTAACCATGATAGTCCAAGGCACGTTCCAAGTTGGGTTGAGAATAACTGAATCCAATGCCACCGACATGATGGGTGTTTTTCTTGATGCTCTCCCTACCACAACTTTAGACTCAAACAAGGGTTGACCGTCATGCCAATACGTGACTTCGTATCCAGGCACGTTAACAAAGACAACATTATCCCTTTCTTTCGACCAAATTCTTGAACGCTCAGAATTCAACGCCAGCAGATGCAATCGCTCTTGAGGAGAAAAGTTGATCCATCGAATGGTATTCGGGCCGATAACGCCATCTTCTTTCAAACCATGAATACGCTGGAACTCTTTTATCGCAAGCTCTAATTGTTCGTCATATTCTTCAGTGACTAAATCCAAGTAAGAAACATCTACGCCTACGATCTCCATTCGCTCAATCAATAGGGGTCTGTTTTCTAATATATCGCCAACACGTGCTAGCCCAGTTTGTTGATAGGCAGGATATTGGTACTGAGAATGTTCCGATAGCGAAGAATAGGCGGAGTAGAAAGCATCATCTGTTTGTAATGGAGACCGGAGACTTGCCAAAAACTGACCAAGTTTGCCAACCGTAATCTCATTACTCAAAACCGATAAAGTATCGATGCTAGGAGCGGGTAACGTAACATGGGCTTTGTCTGTAAATAGCCAATTAATCCCTTCTTCGGGGAGTTGCTCAAGATAACTAAGGTACATCAAGAGTGAATCTGTCATCACTAAATCGAAGTCGAGATTATCTCCCTGCCACCTTACTTGGTTTATCCGGTGAAGTTGATTTTCGAATTCATCGGTGACATCCGCAAGTGCAACCAGGTTTACTTGAAAAAGAAACTGCTCAATATCACTTTCATTTTCCCAGTTCAAACGGTAATTGGTGCTTTGATACAGTTGATCAATCACCTCTGGATAATGGATCATTTTTTCTACAGACAGCTTTTGTACCGCTCCCTCTTGCTCGACTTGCGCTGAAGCTTCGAGAGAAACGACGGTGGAAAAGCTGCAAAACGGCACCAGAAGTGCCGTCATGATTAAAACCCTAGCAAACACTGAAATGATCCTTGCGCTACTTGCCATAATAAAAAGTATGGCAAATATCTCACAGCTTGCAGGTTTAAAATTAAGAATCTGATGCCGAAAACGACAACAAAACTCTCTATAAGTAATTACTCAATGATCTTTCTAGATAATTCTCGACCAATGGTTGTCCCATTGCACTCCGCTTGCGAAGGTACTTTTTGACTCTTCAGGCCTTTGCTCTACCACTTTTCCCGCCCCAGAGCTGACTCGGAACTCATCGCCATAGACCACAACACCAGAGGCATCTGGTAACGCACTTAGCTCGACCAATTTGCCCGTAGATTTAGACCATATACCATAACAACTGCCCGGAGGCGAAGTGGCTAAGATCCATTCATCGGTTGCTGCAATACTCGCAACGTAGTGATTGAAACGCGCCCACTCTTCAGGCTCAGCTTGAAGATCTTGCATTTCACCACCACGCGTGTGCATGGCGATCAAGGCTGGATACTCGTCCGGCTCACCACGATATTGCTGACCACAAAGCACGGTTTCCGCACCATCATGAGCTAAATGGCGAATACTCAACTTATGATCCGGTAAAGACACTTGATCCAGTAGCTCACCCTTCTGTGAAAGGTAACTCAGGCTGGGTTTCATGCTATCAAGATTGAGAGGTTCACGACCGTTAGTGTGTACGCCACCGACGCCAATCGCCAATACACCATCAGGCATCATGATCACTTCATGAGGACCAAGGCCAAAACCCGTTAACTCATCAATCTTTTGATATTGCTTCTGCACATCATAAACACCAATGATCCCGCGGCTTGTCCCCCTCTCCCCTTCTGTGGCAAATAGCAACGTGCCGTCATGGGAGTAAACACCATGTCCGTAAAAATGACGATTTGGCGTTGCTAGTTGCAGTTTGATCATCTGCTCTGAGCGATAATCAAACACCATGAAGAAAGTACCAGGTCGACGACCAAAAACTACGGCGTGGCCTTGTTGGTTGGTTGCTACACCGTGACCACGCTCAGGAATCGGCAATGAAGATAGCGGCATACCATGCTCATCCGCCACCACCGCTGCGAATTTATCTCGACCAATGATAGAACAGCCGATCAACGCAGGTTCACGTGAGCTTGTTGAAGCACAACCAAATGGCATCATAGGTATAGCCGCCCCGAATAGAGCGGCTTTCAGCAAGGTTCGGCGGGTTTGATCAGTCACCATCGGTTGCATTAAATCCTATAACTACGCCAAGCTCGATCGCCACTTCTTCGTGAATCAGGTACTTCAATTGCTCTAGCTTATTGTATTGAGAGAGCACCATGCGATAGCCTTCTTTTGTTTGTAGTGCAGCAAACAAGCTCTTATCTTCTGGCCAAGTTTCTAACGCCATTTCAAACTGATGAACGACACGGTCTGCGAGATCTGCATGGCCTTGCCCTCTAAGTAGCGCATCTAAACCATTCCCGTTAGCAAAGTACAACGCTTCCATCCCTTGAAGGTTGGCTTTTAAGTTTGAAAGCGAGGTCTCGGAACGCCACGATTCTGAGAAATACGGGCGAGGCTTACCAATCTTCGCTAGCGGTCGGCTCAACTTCTTCATGCTGTATTCAAGCTGATTCGAGAGCAGTGAAATGTACTCAGATTCCCATTCCGTCATCTCTAGCGATTTCCAAGGGTTCTCTGCCCAAGAATCCGCGATGATCTGCGCTTTGTCATCAAGGTTTTCAGCAATCGAAACGCCTGTCGCACAAGTATTGCCGTTGCTAGATAAGGTCGACGCTTTATCGTAAAGCAGCCATTCCAATGCACCTAAACCTTGTACGGTGACACTTTGGGTGGAGATATCTTCTGCACTCCAAGCTTGATCAGATTTTGTCAGTACGGACATTTTACGACCAGTGGTGTTCTTTTTATCTGGCCAAAACTGAACATTCCAGCTTTGCTCCAGCGCCGTAGCAGGGCCACGTTCTTGACCTTGTAATGCCATCCACACAAGCATAGTTTGATGCCATTGCTGTTTTACTTGTGCATCATCTTTCGACTCTGATGCGCAGTAATCTGCGAAGCGTTGTTCAAGTTCTGTGGTTTGCGCTAAAAACGTCTGAGCTGATTGAAACTCCACCTCGTACACGCTTTGAGAAATATGACTTGTACTCTCAGGCTTGGCAGAGCTCGAACCGATGGTCGATTGGCAACCAACCAAACTTAACGTTGCGGCAATCGCACTCACTAATAGTGTTTTTTTCATGGTTGCTTCCTTATAGAGAATTCAGAAACGCAATCAATGCGTCACGTTCTTTTTTGTTCAGTGCTAAGACGTTTTGTTTCGCCGTTTCAGCTTCGCCGCCGTGCCACAACACTGCTTCCATCAGGTTACGAGCGCGACCATCATGTAAGAAGTAAGTATGTCCGTTTACTTCTTCGGTATAACCAATGCCCCATAGCGGTGCTGTTCGCCACTCGCGGCCGTTTGCTAGGTATTCCGGACGGTTATCGGCTAAGCCTTCACCCATGTCATGCAAAAGCATGTCGGTGTATGGGTGGATAAGCTGCTCAGAAAGCGCTGGTAACTCTGGTCGTTTCGCCGTTTTAACACTGGTCTTGTGGCAGCTTTCACAGCCAGACGCAGCAAAGATTTGCTGACCAAGTTTCACGTTAGGGTCATTGACATTACGGCGAATAGGTACGGCTAAGTGTTGGCTGTAAAACTCTACGAAGTCGAGAATATTTTCACTCACTTCAGGTTTGCCGCCATTTGGCATGTCGTCACAAATGCTTTGTTTCGAGGTACAGTTTTCATTTGGGAATAAATGGCTCGTAAGACCCACATCACCATTGAATGCTGCTGCATTTTGCTGCATTAACGTCGGTTGTCCTGCTTTCCAGCCAAAACGACCAATCGAGAAATTGTCCTTCTCAATATCCCACACCTTATTGACTTTGCCTGAGATACCGTCTTTGTCGGCATCTTGTTCATCAGCCCAAGCAAGTAGCGTTTCGTCGGGAATACTCTCTAACAAACCAAGGCCGATCATTGGCGGTGCCACGCGTGCTGAGAACTCGGTATCAGGGTGCATATCGCCGTAACCCAGATCGGTAATGTTCAAATGAGGTTTTCTTAGCGTCACCGTCGTACCGTCTTTAAATTTCACTGGGACATCGGTGTAAGTGATTTCGATTTTGCCTTCTGGCGTTTGATCTTGCAGAGCGAAATCTTGAAGCTGGCCACCATAAGTCGGCTCAGGTATGCCGCCATCTTTGATGTAAGCTTTCTTTTGTTCTGGCGTCATCGCAGGAATGCTTAAGCGCACTAACATAGACACGGCATGTAAATCATCTTTCTCTGGCGGATGACCACGACCGTCTTTGATGTGACAATTCTGACAACCATTGGTGTTAAAAAGCGGGCCTAGGCCATCACGAGCGTCCGTTGACGCTGGCGCTTGTACCCAAGGGTTACGGAAAAAGCTGTTACCTACGCTAAAGTCGAGGCGTTTGCTCATTGGCAAGTTAGCAGCAGGAAGAGAATAGGCATTCGCGCCGTCTTTTTTAACACTGGTTTTGCCACCAGACTTAACATCATAAGCCATGGCAGAAGAAGAAAGGATCGCGGCTAGCGCAGAAATTAGGTATGGCTTCATATCATTGCTCTACATAGACAACAAGGGTGATAACAACGAGCTCAAACGTCAAAAGGGCTCACAAAGAGCCCTTATTTATTATGGTTTTCTTATTAAAACTCGTGGTCAGCAGTATCAGGGCTTAGGCTGTCGATGCCGACAATGCTTGCCGCACGCTCAATCGCACCGGTTTGTGCTACCAACGACATGATGGTGTCGTTTACTAGCGCGTTGCCTTGTGCGTTACCCGCTGCAATAAGTTGGTCAAAGTGCTGGTTGTTCTTCTCTGCAGAAGTCACTAGCTCACCAACTTGGCTACGTGTTGTATCAAACTGCTTTTGAATTTCGGTCGCGGCTTTCTTGTCTTTTTGAGCAACAAGGTCAGCGATACTTGGACCAGATAGCTCTTTGCCGTTTACACCTTTGTATGTACCTGTGTAAACGTTGTAGATGCCTTGCTCATTGTAGTAGTGAGAGTTGTGCGTGTTGTCTGAGAAACAATCGTGTTCGTCTTCAGTCGAGTTTGCCTCTAGTGCCACCTTCATGCGCTCACCCGCTAGCTCACCTAGAGAAAGAGAACCCATGCCGAATAGCATCTTACGAAGACCATTGTCAGCAGATTCGTTCAATAGCTCTTCACGGTAGTTGCCTTTCACTTCTGCAGACCACTGCTTTTCCATCCACTCTAGGTCTTGAACCAGTAGATCAGCGGCCGCTTTTAGGTACTCACCACGACGATCACAATGACCATTCGTACACTCAGAGCCAACGACGAAATCAGTGTAAGCACGTTGACCTGCACCCGCGTTAGTGCCGTTTAGGTCTTGACCCCAAAGCAAGAATTCAATCGCGTGGTAACCTGATGCAACGTTTGCCTCAGAACCGCCTACTTCGTTTAGATCCGCTAGCAATTCTGGAGTGATTTTTGAAACGTCCAGTTTAGAAGCACCAATCTGCAGACTTGTGTTCGCGATGATGTTGGCAGCAGCGCCCTCGTTACCCAATTCGTATTGGTAATCAGCCGCTACGTAGTCAATCAAACCTTCATCAAGTGGCCATGCGTTCAGTTGACCTTCCCAATCATCAACAATCGCGTTACCAAAACGGAAAACTTCAGACTGTTGGTAAGGCACGCGAGAATCTAGCCAAGCTTGTTTTACTTCTTCAAGCTTTTTCGCTGATGGTGATTGTAGAAATTCGTCGATTTTCACATCAAGCGCTTTCGCTGTTGTTACTGAATCAGCAAATACAGCATGGGCAACGTCCGCGTAATGTTCGACTACTTGTTGTTTAGTTACTGTGGCAGCAACGGTAGAACCACTGGCAATGAGGAGTGATGCAGCAATAGATTGGACTAAAACTTTTTTTGCATTCATCTGAAGCATCCTTGTTGAGCTTTTCAATTATCGTATTGGTAGTGCTAATTATTCTTATTTGCACTTTAGTCTCGAGATAATACAAATTTACAATTTATTTGCAACTCCAGATACAAAAAAACCTCATAAAAATGAGGTTTTTCACAGACTTTATTGTCAGTTTTATCTTTAGGATTAAACCTTTAGGTCATGTTTTCCGTGAGAGACTTTTGCCTTCAGATAATTTTCGTTGCCATCTTTGATATGTGCAGAGGTATTGACAACCTCGCCAATTTCAATTCCGTACTCAGATAACTCACGGATTTTCTTAGGGTTGTTCGTCACGAGGCGGATCTTATTCACGCCTAAAGCTTCTAGCATTTGTGCTGCTTCTGTGAAATCACGCAGGTCATCATCAAAGCCCAAATGGTTGTTAGCTTCGTACGTGTTCATGCCCTGGCTTTGTAAGCGGTATGCATCGATCTTATTGTACAAGCCAATACCACGACCTTCCTGACGGAGATACAAGATGATACCACCGGACTCGCCCATGCGATTGATCGTCTCTTCTAGTTGCTCACCACAGTCACAGCGTGAAGAGTGGAACACATCGCCTGTCAAACACTCAGAGTGCATACGAACTAAAGGCATGTCCTGAGTTTGGTCCGCTTGTTTAAAGATAATAGCAACATGCTCTTTGTCTGTCTTCAGACCATGGAAAGACAGAATTTCGGCATCAATGTTACTTTTTGCCCCGACTTTAAAATCTACTCTGGCACGTACTTCCGCCATATCTATACTCACTCGATTTATTGCTTGATGCGCTTGATGCGTTTTCGTTATTGCATTCATGGGATTTACTCGTTGCTCTTCAACTATGGGGACTGATACCGCATTTTGCAATATAGAGATCACAATTGAGGGCAGTTATCCACTCAAGACAGCAAAAGAGAAACACTCTCCAACTGAACAATTGTTATATTATAACAATTTAAAAAAACTACAATAAAAAACCCCAGACAAATTTTGTCTGGGGTTTCAAGAAGGTCGTTTGGTCTATCTTTTAATGGGTCTGACTGCGCTTCCAAACGGCGAGTTCAATCCAAACTGCTTCGAGTTCTTGGATTTCCTCGTCGGTCAACACGGCGAGCGTTGAAGTAACTTGAGGCAGGTTCGGTGATTGCAATGCACGAATCTGCGAATAGAAGTCTTTTTTAAGTTGTAATATAACTGAATCCACTGCGTGCACCTATTTCGTTCTTTTATTACTTATCCAGCTCAAAATTTTTATTTTCTTTATACTGGAAACTTCATAAATTCGGAAAAATGATAACATTCTGCTTGTTAAGTGCACAATTTATTTTTAATAGTGGAATAACGGTCACATTAATTACGCTTCACCATTCGGATCGAATATAAGACAAAAAGGATCAAAAATAGAGCAGGAAAGATCCACAGTAACGCGGTGGTATAATTAAATGGCGGTTGATACAGAACAATATTCCCATAACGAGCGACTAGGTAGTCTTTTATTTCTTGATTTGAACTGCCTTGATTAGCCATGGTGTACACCTTCAATCTAAGGTCTTTGGCGGCTTGTGCATTGGACTCTACAAGGTTTTGGTTTTGGCATTGCGGGCAGCGTAATGTCTTGGCTAATGAGGTTGCGCGCTGTTGCACTTCAACAGAATGAAACTCAAACAGATCAACATTCTGTTCTAAATCCGCACTTCTCGTAAAAGGAGAAAATAGTGTAAATAGAATTATTGTGAGGAGAAGACTATTAAATCGAAACATTCAAATACCCTGAAAATATATCGTTCCATTTATCTGCCGTTAGCTCTCCACGATATTTGATCAATATACGACCATTTTGATCAATCAAGTAAGTTTCCGGCGTTCCAATAACACCTAGCTCCACAGCGAGCTTTCCATTAGGGTCACTAATTACTTCAATATATGGGTTTCGTTTAGAGCTCAAATATTCACGAGCAGCTTGTTTTTGATCTCTATAATTCAGCCCAATAATAGGCACTCCGAGTTCTGCTAACTGCAATAACTCTTCATGCTCTCGCTTGCATACCCCGCACCAAGATGCCCAAACATTCAATAATTTATATCCGTCGCTTTTGAACAATTGCTCAGAAACTATGTCATCAGAGATCAGAGAAGTAGATCGAAAATTAGGTGTCTCTAAATTTCGTTGTGGGGACAATTCGACATGTGGTCGCTCAGACAAGGCCACCGCAGTAACTACAGCAAACACGGCAACAGCCACAAACAGACCTGCGAGTTTAAGCGTATTTCTCGATCGCATTGATAGCCTCTCTCCTTTTCTTTAGGCCTGTTAATAGCGCACCAAACACAGCTAGTAGCCCGCCAGACCATATCCACCAAATACCTGCGCGGTACTGAACTTTAATCGCATAAGCATGAGTATCGACTTTGTCACCCAATGTCACGTAATAATCGCCATGCCATAGTGAACGAATCGCAGGCTCGGTCATATTCATCACTCGCACAGGGTAATGACGCTTTTGCGGGTTGAAATTGAGCATGCGGCCATCTTCCAAGTGTAAGGTGATCTGTCCTTGTTCCGCGGTGTAGTTTGGCCCCACCAGCCATTCGATACCATGATAATCGATAGTGATCCCCGCCCTTTGTTGAGAACTGCCGGGTTCGACACGTAAATTGTATTCATAAGAGTAGAGACTATTGAATACAGCCCCACTCACCGCCAGTGCAAAACCGATATGTGACATCACGATTGGCATGAGTTTACGCTTATTGGAACAGCGAAACAGCATAACGAGATGCGCCACAATCACCCAAGTAGCCAATGTTATGGTTAGCAATACTTCGAAATGCAGTGCGTGCACTAAGAAGATAAACCCGATCCCAGCGACAAGAGATAACGCAATACTGATCGCGATATCAGCGCTTACACTCGGAACTGTGCCTTTTGTCCATTTCAGCACCGGCATCAAAGCTAAGGCAATTAGAGCCAGTATGCTTAATGGGAAGATCAGACTATTAAAGTAAGGTGCGCCAACTGAAATGTTCCCTAAGCCGAGCAGTTGATAAACCATCGGGTAAAAAGTGCCAAGAAAAACGATGGCAGTCGCAATAACCAGCAGACCTTTGGCGATATAAGCAGTGTAAGCTCGGCTCGTTAGAGATTGAAGTTTGAAGCGAGGGAGTTGTTCTCCTCGCAAAATCAATACGCCAAAAGTGATGATGACAAGCAAGCTCAATACGCCAAGCAGCACCAAACCTTTAGTTGGGTCCACCGCAAAAGCATGCACTGAAGTCAGCACGCCAGAGCGCACCACGAATGTCCCTAAAATGCTTAGGCTGAACGTAGCAAACGCCAGTGCATAGGAGCTCCAAATTGCGCCTCTGTTACGTGTTGCGACAACACCGCTGTGCAACAAAGCAGTACCAGTAAGCCAAGGGAGTAGAGAAGCGTTCTCCACAGGGTCCCAAAACCACCAGCCGCCCCACCCTAGTTCATTGTACGCCCACCATGATCCCACCAAGATACCCAACGTGAGCGTTCCCCATGCAAAAAACGCTGCGCTTCGAGCGACCACATACCAATCGCTCATCGGTTGTTTACCCAATAGCGCCGCTAATGCAAAAGCTAATATTGCTGCGTAACCAACATAACCGAGATAAAGCAATGGTGGATGAATGATAAGCCCAACATCTTGCAACATTGGATTTAGATCTCGCCCTTCCGACGCCAATACTTGGGCATATTCGAACGGGTTAGAGGTCATTAACGTGAACCATGCAAACGTCCCAATCAGAACGTTCATGATTCCTAAACAGTCGCAAGTATATTGGGCATTGAGCGGTGACTTAAATGCAATAAACGACGCCCATAAACTCAAGGTGACGACCCAAAACAACATGGAGCCTTGGTGCCCACCCCAAGCGGCAGCAATTTTGAATGCCACGGGAAGTTGACTGTTGGAATGCGTAACAACATATTCCAACGCGAAGTTGTCTTGCACGAAGCAGACGATCAGAAGTGCTAAACAAATGATGGAAGCTAAGCTAATGATGTGGGACATCGCGACTTGATGTGGCAATGTCGCCTTCTTACCTATAGTACGCCGTAGCCAATGCAGCAGCGATGCACAAGTCGATGTTACAGCCACCAATATCAGTAAGAAGAACCCTAGCTCAGCCTCCATTTTTCCCCCTTACACTATGGTCATTTGACCGGCATAGAGAATGAAAGTGCGCAGCATAAGTACGCCAACCAAGCTCAACGTCGTGACCACAAAAACGTAACTGCCTTTATGGCGCACTTCTGAAGGCGTTAACCAATTGAGAGTCAAAGGCGTAATCATGCCGATGAACACTACCCCAACCCAGAACCATTGAGCCCAGAATCCACTCGAAATAGCATTCCAAGCCGCGACTTCGTTCTGACCACCGCTGAAGATCAGTCCAGTAAAGAAGGTCACTAAGACAAACAGCTCAAACAATACTACTGGGCGTTCAAATCCGTGTACCCAAGACACACTTGGGCTGCTGGTCGACTCTTTAAACACCAAGATACCGAACATCAAGCATGCTGCTGCGCCCGAGGACAAACTAGAGAACAGGAACAAGATTGGCAGTACTGGATTGTTTAGCATTGGGTAAGTCTTCAATGCAGATAATAAAAAGCCGGTGTATGCCGCAAGCACGATGGCTAAGAAGCCCAAGAACAATTCAATTGCGTTGTTGGCTTTCCCCGCCTTAATTAAAATGCCGTCAGCAAAATCCAACAATTTGCTCGGTAACTTACCCTCACAAAAGCTGATGATTTGATGGCGGAAGATAACGCCGATCCAAACAAACAGCACTAGCATGTACACTTGGAACAAGATCACGCCCATCGACATCACAGACGTCGGGTTGTAGTAGATCATGATCTTCCAAAACTCTAAAGGCTTGGTTAAATGGAAAATCAAAATTACCAACCCAGCAATGATGCCAAATGGTGCGAGCCAAGCCATCGCTTTCATGATGCCGTTGTTTGCGGGATCACCTTCAATCACTTTGCGTTTTAAATAGATAGAAATCATCACCGCACCTGCTGACATCCCAGCAAGGAATAAGTAAATCGCGATGATCCAATCCCAGACTAGTGAGTCAAAGTGGAATGCACTTTCGAAGCCGTTCATGATGACACCTCCCCTTTGCTATGCGGAATTTTGTACAGTTTAGGTTGCGTACCTAAATGCGATTTATCGCGATAGACAACATGGCTTTCGATAGCTTTGCTCACCTCGCTAGTTGGATCATTTAAATCACCAAAGATGAGTGCTTTTGTTGGGCAAGATTCCACGCAAGCTGGCTGCTTACCTTGCGCCAGGTTAGTATCACGGCAGAAGTTACATTTATCCGCAGAGTGATCGACTGGATTAAAGAAGCGCACTTGGTAAGGGCAAGCAGCAAGGCAATAACCACATCCGACACATTTCTCTTTGTGTACATCCACGATGCCGGTCGCTTCATCTTTGTATGCAGCGCCTGTTGGACAAACGTATACACATGGAGGGTTTTCACAGTGCTGACAGGATTCGCGAGTAAACTGGTATTCCACATCTGGGAATTCGCCAATCGGTTCACTGCGATGAATTTTAAGTCGGGTCACGCCTTCAGGGACGTTATTTACTTCGCGACAAGCATCAGTACAAGCGGTACAGCCAATACAGGCATTTTCATCATGAACCATACCCATGCGTTTCGCTTGTTCACTGTTGCTGGCATAAAGAGAGGAGCTAACAACGGAAGTGCCTGCAACGCCTGTAGTTAAAATCAACGCGCCGCTGCCGGCTAAAAAGTTTCTTCTCGAACATTTCATGCTATCTCTCCTCTTCTTTGGCAAGTTCAGGTTCGACGGCAAATTCAGAGTGACAATCCACACACTGCTTGATCAGTTGTTTTCTGTCGTACGACAACGCTTTCGTTTTCGCTGCGTGTACATCGTGACAATTTGAACAAGTGAGGTTTTTGGCGTGCACATCGTGCGTCCAGTGGCTTTCTCTTAGCTGTGTCGGTGCGTGGCAATCCACACATTGGCTGTTAGCTTTAAGAATCATGCTTGGATCAAGGAACACTTTGTCGTGTACCTCTTTCGATTGCGCGGCAGAAAACTTAATCACATCAGGCGCGCCTTCACGATGGTCGGGACCAATGTTGCTATGGCAATTGGTGCAATTAAGTTGCTTCCCTTGGCTGAGTAGAGCTTGCGGGTCATGCGAAAGGTTCAGAGTCTCTTTGGCATCCTTATGACATTGCAGACACTTGTAGTCTCGGTCACGGATCAACTCGACTTGATGACGCTCAGCTTGAGCACCTTCAATCGGCTCTGAAGAAGTCGCATGGGCGGCGATGGAGAAACCATAGATGGCAAAGACGAAGAGAAGTTTCAGCATTGTCTCTATGGTCAATTTTATATTGCCCATATTGTTCTTTCCTTAGCTCGATAATAATTGATAACTATTCTCAATTATTTATTTGAGCGACAATTAATTTCCTCTGAAGATATTTTTCAAACCTTCAAATGACATCAATTCTTATTTCGGAAAGCCACAACGCTAAACCTATATTTATAATACCTCTATTATTCATAAGGGGTAGAAACACCTGCTCAAAAAGCGAACTAAATCACCCTATTTTTAAAAAGGTTAAAAGCCCAATACATTGACGAACAAGGACTTAACCACTACCACTTTAGGGGTATATAAATTCAAACATGACTGAGATCACTGGTGTAAATTGATCTAAAACAAGACAAGATTCGCTCACTATTTCATCTATCCAATTAAGCAATATTATTAATCGTAGATCTCCAGTTCTTATTTGGAATAGCTTCTCACAACGCTGCTAATAAAAACGAATATGGAGATAACACCGTGAGCATAAAACACTGGATGAGCGCACCTATCGCGGTTGCGACCTTATTCGCCAGCCAATTATTTTTGGTCGGCGCTCCGTTGGCGGCAGAAGAAAAAGGCCTCATTGACCCTCGTAATGACGCCTTTGAACAGAACCATCCCGACCAATACCACTCTTGGAAAGCAACATCCGAAAGCGAGCACATTGAAGATGCCCTAAGTGAAGACCCAAACATGGTGATCTTATGGGCTGGCTATGGCTTTGCAAAAGACTACAACAAAGCGCGCGGTCACTTTTACGCACTTGATGATGTTCGTCAAACCTTACGTACCGGCGCACCGACTGATGAAAAATCCGGCCCTATGCCAATGGCCTGTTGGAGCTGTAAAAGCCCTGACGTTGCTCGCGTGATTGATGAACGTGGTGAAGACGGTTATTTCGAAGGTAAATGGGCACGCTTAGGCTCAGAAATCGTCAACCCTATCGGTTGTTCCGATTGCCACAACACAGGCTCTGAAGCCTTCAAGAAAGGCGAACCTGCGCTAGCACTGACTCGCCCATACGTCGAGCGTGCTTTTGATACTATTGGTAAAAACTTTGATGAACAGTCTCGCCTAGATAAGCAAGCATCGGTCTGCGCTCAATGTCACGTTGAATACTACTTCACCGGCCCAACTAAAGCGGTTAAATTCCCATGGGATATGGGCACCACCGTTAATGACATGGAGAAATACTACGACGCGTTGAATTTCAAAGATTGGACGCATGCCGTATCTAAAGCGCCGATGCTAAAAGCGCAACATCCAGGTTTCGAAACTTGGAGAGCGGGTATTCATGGTAAAAACAAAGTGGTGTGTGTGGACTGCCACATGCCTAAAGTGACCAAAGAAGACGGTACGGTGTACACAGACCACAAAGTGGGTAACCCATTTGATCGTTTTGAAGACACCTGTGCGCAATGCCATACCCAAACTAAAGAGCAGCTACAAGGCATCGTCTCGACTCGCAAAGCGCAAGTACTGAACATGAAGCTAACCGCCGAGAAGCAAATCGTAGCGGCACACTTTGAAGCAGGCGCGGCGTGGAAAGCAGGTGCAACAGAAGCAGAGATGGAACCTATCCTACAAGATATTCGCCATGCACAATGGCGTTGGGACTACGCGATTGCTTCTCACGGTATTCACATGCATGCTCCTGAGGTAGCACTTGAAGTACTAGGTACTGCAGTTGACCGCGCTGCTGACGCCCGTACCAAATTGGTTCGTTTACTGGCAACCAAAGGCATTACTGACCCTGTTCAAATTCCAGATATCTCGACCAAAGCGAAAGCACAACAAGCACTGGGCATGGATATGGATAAGATGAACGCAGACAAGAAACACTTCCTAGAAACAGTAGCGCCAGAGTGGGATAAAGCAGCAGCTGAACGCGAAGCCACGTATTAGTCTAACTGGCAACGGTTAACTTATAGATACAACAAGGGGCGTACTGAACGCCCCTTTTCTTTCTTTATTATCTTTATCTCTTCATCCTGATTCTATCGAGAGACAAAAATCGAATGTACTAGCGACGAGGAAGCCTAGGTCTAGGTTGAATATTTGGACGTGCTTTAGGTATCTGCACATTTGGACGAGCAACTGGACGCTGGATCTTCGTTTCCGGTAATGCTTTTCTTTGTTGAACCTTTTCTTTCACCGCCTTGCCTTGTAAAGTCGCTGGTTCAATATGCTCCGGACGATTCTCCCATTGGGTTCGAATCTCTTGCTTTTGCTCGTCAGGCAGTGATTGCCAATGATCGTCAAGTTGGCGTTTCATGTTATCGATATTGGCGGACATATCGTCGTCTTTCCAATCTTCGATTTTGTCTTTGATGGATTGCTGTTGGTCTTCATCTAAACCATTCCACCACTCTTCCAGTTTCTCTTTGTATTCATCGTCGTTATCGCAACAGCCCGGATAGTAATAAATCCAGTAGTCGTCATGATCGTACCACCACGGGTCGTAGTAACCCGATGAATAATAAACCGTAGAGGAAGAGCCAGAATGATCGGAAGAGCTACAACCCGCCAGCACAGAGCCGCACAGCAAAACCAATATGCTTAGTGCTTTATTTTTCATTCGTTGCCCACCTTTCCCTCTATTGCTTGTTAAATTGTACGCTTACAACAGCTCTTTTGCTTTGTTAATAGAGTTAATGATTTGCACCCTATCTATATTTGGATCATTAGAATCTAATAATAGTACCCAGGCATCAATCGCTTCCTGAAATCGGAATGACAGAAAATGATCATTTGCGATCAAAGACAAAGCGGCTTCATTGTGCGGTTCTATCTGCAAAGCTTGCTCCAAAAGCAAGCTAACTTCTTGCGTCATTGATTGCTGGTGAATGTAGTACAAGGTCGTCGCTTTTGCGGCAAGTTGCGTGGCACTGACTGGCTCAGTCAGTTGGATCGCGTAATCAAAACAAATCAGCGCGCCATCAAATTCCCCCTCTAGCAGGTAGCCCTGCCCGAGTTGGAACCACAATTCAGCGTTGTTCGGATCTTCACGCAACTGGTCTTGAATCTCTTTCATGATGTCACGAGCAGTCATCATTCGTGACATTTCCGCTTGTATTGATTTAGGCGGAGTTTGATGCAGCAATAAGAAACTGGCACTCGTCACGACAAGTACTAACAGGCAAAAGCCAAACCATTGAGCAGGTTTAACTTTTGATGCACTCAGTGATAAGAGTACGATAAACAGCCCCATCAGAGTGATGGCAGCGAAAAACCAAACAGACATAACACGTCCTGTAAACAAAGATAACGTCAGTGTACGCATTTCTTACTTTAAATGCGTTGATACAGATACAAAAAAGCCGAGCAACTAAGGCTCGGCTTTTCATATCAGGATAACGATGTAAGATTACTCTTCGTTACCTTCCTCTGCATCATCAGCAGCTGGAGCGTCTTGCTGCGTATTTTCGTCTGTTGACTCTAACGCTTCTGCATCTTCATCAGCAGGCAGCTCTTCATCATCAACTTCTTCAATACGTTGCAAACCAACAACTGATTCATCTTCCGCAGTACGGATAAGCGTTACACCTTGTGTGTTACGACCAACTTGGCTAACTTCACCCACACGAGTACGTACTAACGTGCCAGCGTCGGTGATCATCATCATTTCATCACCTTCAACAACCTGGATAGCACCAACTACCGGGCCATTTCGCTCAGAAACTTTGATAGAAACTACACCTTGAGTGCCACGACCTTTTGTCGGGTACTCGCTAAGTGCTGTGCGTTTACCATAACCGTTTTCTGTAACCGTTAGGATGTCGCCTTCGTGCGAAGGAACAATAAGTGATACAACTTGGTCATTTTCAGCCAGTTTCATACCACGAACACCAGAGGCGGTACGACCCATAGGACGAACACCTTTAAACTTGATCTCTGGCTGACCATTCTCATCAAGAACTGGTTTACCATTTTCATCAAGTACTGGAATCTCTTCTGCTTCTTTAAAGCGAACCACTTTACCCGCTTTAGAGAACAGCATGATTTCATTTTCGCCGTTAGTGATATCCACACCGATTAACGAATCGTCTTCACGTAGGTTCACAGCGATTAGGCCGTTTGAACGTACGTTTGCAAACTGGTTCAACGGCGTTTTCTTAACCGTACCGTCACCTGTTGCCATGAAGATGAATTTGTCTTCAGAGAATTCATCAACACGTAGAATCGCGGTAATGCGCTCACCTTCTTCGAGTGGAAGGATGTTTACGATTGGCTTACCACGCGCAGTACGGCTCGCTAGAGGCAATTGGTAAACTTTCAGGCGGTATGTTTTACCACGAGTAGAGAAACACAAGATGTTATCGTGGGTATTCGCCACTAGAAGACGCTCGATATGGTCTTCATCTTTCATCTTAGTCGCACTCTTGCCTTTACCACCACGGCGCTGTGACTCGTAGTCGCTCAGTACTTGGTACTTAACGTAACCACCGTGAGATAGAGTAACCACAACGTCTTCACGTGCGATCAGCTCTTCCATGTCAATATCATGGCTCGCAGCTGTGATTTCTGTACGACGAGCGTCACCAAAGCCGTCACGAACCGCTTCAAGTTCTTCACGGATCACTTCCATCAAACGCTCAGTGCTCGCAAGGATATGCATGAGTTCAGCGATTTCTTCTAGAAGTGTTTTGTATTCGCCAAGAATCTTCTCGTGTTCTAGACCTGTTAGTTTATGTAAACGTAGATCTAGGATAGCTTGTGCTTGTTGCTCAGTCAGGAAGTACTGACCATCACGAATACCGTATTCAGGCTCTAGCCATTCAGGGCGCGCAGCATCTGTACCAGCACGCTCTAGCATTGCTGAAACGTTGCCTAAATCCCAACCACGAGCGATAAGACCCGCTTTTGCTTCAGCCGGTGTAGGTGCCTTACGGATAAGCTCAATGATTTCATCAATGTTAGCAAGCGCTAGAGCTAAACCTTCAAGGATATGAGCACGTTCACGAGCTTTACGCAGTTCGAAGATAGTACGACGTGTCACAACTTCACGACGGTGATCAACGAAGCACTTCAACATATCTTTTAGGTTGAATAGCTGTGGCTGGCCATTGTTTAGAGCCACCATATTGATACCGAAAGTGGTTTGCAGCTGAGTCTGAGCGTAAAGATTGTTTAGAACTACTTCGCCCACAGCATCGCGCTTACACTCAATAACAATGCGCATACCGTCTTTATCTGACTCGTCGCGCAGTGCACTGATACCTTCTACTTTCTTATCTTTAACTAGCTCAGCGATCTTTTCGATCAAGCGAGCTTTGTTCACCTGGTAAGGAATTTCAGTGACGATAATGGTCTCTTTACCATTCTTCTCCACTTCGATGTCCGCTTTCGAACGCATGTAGATTTTGCCACGACCTGTTTTGTACGCGTCTACAATGCCTTTACGACCGCTGATAAGCGCCGCCGTTGGGAAATCAGGACCAGGAATGTAATCCATTAGTTCATCAATAGTGATTTCTTCATTATTGATGTATGCAAGACAGCCATCAATCACTTCGCCAAGGTTATGAGGCGGGATGTTGGTTGCCATACCTACTGCGATACCAGAAGCACCGTTAACCAATAGGTTTGGAATTTTAGTTGGAAGAACCGCTGGGATCTGCTCAGTACCGTCGTAGTTTGGTACGTAGTCTACGGTTTCTTTGTCTAGGTCAGCCAATAGTTCATGGGCAATTTTTGCCATTCGAACTTCGGTGTAACGCATTGCCGCAGCAGAGTCGCCATCGATCGAGCCAAAGTTACCTTGACCATCGACCAGCATGTAACGAAGCGAGAACGGCTGAGCCATACGTACGATTGTGTCGTACACAGCACTATCACCGTGTGGGTGATATTTACCGATTACGTCGCCGACAACACGGGCTGATTTTTTATATGGTTTGTTCCAATCGTTGCCTAGTACGTTCATCGCGAATAAAACGCGGCGGTGTACTGGTTTTAGGCCATCACGCACATCTGGAAGAGCACGACCCACGATGACTGACATCGCATAGTCTAGGTATGAACCTCTAAGCTCATCTTCAATGTTTACGGGCGTGATCTCTTTAGCTAAATCGCTCATAGAGCCATTATCCCTCTATTATCTGATCGTAATTACGATACGTGTAAGGTGCAAAAATATAACACACAATTCATCACTTCGGCATCACTTTCCCTCTCCTTTTATCAGGTTGTGAGCTTGGTTATGAATCAAATGTCGAGAATTTGCACACTCATCCCATATCTTTCTGATTAGTGGTTATATTTCGGTCAATATTGAGCAAAATCGGACCCTTTACGCGGAAAAGCGAGGTAAATTCCTTTAACCACACAACGCGAAAATGCAGGTTTTAGAGTTATTGTCACTGGCACCAGTTCAAGGATGAAGCAAAAACAATAGTTAGCGCTTTACAAATTACAGGCACCTGTCTCGATTGCCGCGCCAGTGAACTCTGTCATTGTCCCTTAACTAAGCACATCGAGGTTGTTTGGGTGTAAAACGTTGGAGTATACTGGCGCCCTCTAAAGGACTCAGATTGAATGCAATAAAACCAATTATGACTAAAGCACAAAACGTCGACCCAAGTGAAATTAAGAAATTCGAGGACATGGCTTCTCGATGGTGGGATTTAGAAGGCGAGTTTAAGCCGCTTCATCAAATTAACCCACTTCGTTTGAACTATGTACTTGAAAAAGCAAATGGCTTGTTTGGCAAGCGAACACTTGATGTCGGCTGTGGTGGTGGCATTCTTGCTGAAAGCATGGCAAAAGAAGGCGCTATTGTGACGGGGCTTGATATGGGTAAAGAACCATTAGAAGTCGCGCGACTACATGCATTAGAAACAGGCACTCAACTGACCTACATTCAGAGCACAATAGAAGACCACGCTATAGAAAACGCAGGAACTTACGATGTCGTGACTTGTATGGAGATGCTTGAACACGTTCCAGATCCTCTCTCCGTTATCCGCTCTTGTGCTGCGCTAGTCAAACCCGGTGGTCACGTGTTTTTCTCAACTTTGAACCGAAACATTAAGTCGTACTTATTTGCTATTGTCGGTGCTGAGAAGCTTCTTAAGATTGTTCCTGAAGGCACTCATGAGCACGATAAGTTTATCAAGCCAGCCGAAATGATGAAGATGATAGACCAAACTGACCTGACGGAAATGGGCATTACTGGGCTTCATTACAACCCTCTAAATGATAGCTACAAACTCGGTCGTAATGTAGATGTAAACTACATCGTTCATACTAAAAAATACTGAACGCTATTAAGTTAAAAAATGAGTTTTGTGATTGACATTTTTTAAAGAAAATGAATCGGAAGCGGTAGCACAAAGTTGCCGCTTTTTTTGTCTTTTTATGGCTAAAATTCGTGCTCTAGATTCCATTTTGACCAAGCCATTTTTCGTAGATAAAAACGGCCAAAGATCAAGGAAAATATTTTTGCATGCGGTTATTTCTAAACCGATCTCGAAACCGTACTTTTAACCATTCAAGTCTGCCCTTTTCTCATCGGTTAGTGTTCACTTACTGATTTTTTTCATTTTGTCAGTTATCCACAAGTCATCCCCGATCTGTACCTTGATAAATCAGTGTAATAGCACTATCTTGTAACCCGCAAACAAATGAACCCCTATATGTTGTGTTTAAGCGACAATATATAGATAGACTTTGATCACAAAGCCGCCGCAAGCTTTACTCATATTGCACATAAACAAACAAAAATACGGCTTTTATCAGTTTTCTTAGGGAAATAAAGCAGAATGAACCAACAACTTACCGTCACCAAGCGTGATGGCCGTAAAGAAAGTATCGATCTGGATAAAATCCACCGCGTTATCACTTGGGCTGCAGAAGGTCTAGATAATGTTTCGGTTTCTCAAGTAGAACTTCGCGCTCACATCCAGTTTTACGACGGCATCACAACGACAGATATTCACGAGACAATCATCAAGTCTGCGGCAGACCTGATCTCTGAAGAGACTCCGGATTACCAATACCTAGCTGCTCGCCTAGCGGTATTCCATCTGCGTAAAAAAGCGTATGGCCAATACGAGCCACCAACGCTTTATGATCACGTGTCTCGCCTCGTCGATATGGGTAAGTACGATCAACATATTCTAGAAGACTACACAAAAGCAGAACTCGACGAACTTGATGCGTACCTCGACCATAAACGCGACCTAAATTTCTCATACGCGGCAGTTAAGCAGCTAGAGGGTAAGTACTTCGTACAGAACCGTGTTACGGGCCAAATTTACGAAAGTGCTCAGTTCTTATACATCCTTGTAGCAGCGTGCTTATTTGCGAAATATCCAAAAGCGACACGTCTTGATTACATCAAACGTTTCTACGATGCGACATCGACATTTAAGATTTCTCTACCTACGCCAATTATGTCTGGCGTGCGTACCCCTACTCGCCAGTTCAGCTCATGTGTTCTGATCGAGTGTGGCGACAGTCTTGATTCTATTAACGCAACAGCAAGCTCAATTGTTCGTTACGTATCTCAGCGCGCTGGTATTGGTATCAACGCAGGTCGTATCCGTGCATTAGGCTCAGAGATTCGCGGTGGTGAAGCATTCCACACTGGTTGTATTCCGTTCTACAAGTACTTCCAAACAGCAGTAAAATGTTGTTCACAAGGTGGTGTACGTGGTGGCGCAGCTACTGTGTTCTACCCAATGTGGCACGGTGAAGCACGCTCACTAATGGTACTTAAGAACAACCGTGGTGTTGAAGAAAACCGTGTTCGTCACATGGACTACGGTGTTCAGTTAAACAAACTGATGTACCAACGTTTAGTTGAAGGCGGCAATATTACGCTATTCTCACCATCTGATGTACCTGGTCTGTACGACGCATTCTTCGAAAACCAAGAAGAGTTTGAGCGTCTATACGTGAAGTACGAGAACGATCCTTCAATCAAGAAAGAAACGGTTAAAGCGATTGAAATGTTCACTCTGCTAATGCAAGAGCGTGCATCAACGGGTCGTATCTACATCCAGAACGTGGACCACTGTAATACTCACAGCCCATTTGATTCTGAAGTTGCTCCAGTTCGTCAGTCGAACCTATGTTTAGAAATCGCACTACCAACGAAACCATTAACTAACGTTGAAGATGACTCAGGCGAGATCGCACTGTGTACGCTTTCTGCATTCAACTTAGGTGCTATCAAGTCTCTAGATGATTTCGAAGAGCTATCCGATCTTGTTGTTCGTGCGTTAGATGCACTGCTTGATTACCAAGATTACCCTCTACCAGCGGCATACAAATCGACTATGAACCGTCGTACGCTAGGTGTTGGTGTGATTAACTTTGCTTACTACTTAGCGAAGAATGGCGTGAAATACTCTGACGGTAGCGCGAACGGCCTAACTCACCGTACGTTCGAAGCAATGCAGTACTACCTATTGAAAGCATCTGTAGCACTGGCGAAAGAACAAGGTAAGTGCCCTTCATTCGACGAGACGAACTACGCGAAAGGCTTACTGCCGATTGATACGTATAAGAAAGATATCGACCTAATTTGTGACGAAGCGCTGCACTACGACTGGGACAGCCTACGTAAAGAAATTATGGAGCACGGCCTACGTAACTCAACACTGACTGCGCTAATGCCTTCTGAGACTTCTTCTCAGATTTCAAACGCAACTAACGGTATTGAGCCACCACGTGGTTACGTTTCAGTAAAAGCTTCGAAAGACGGTATCCTGAAGCAAGTTGTACCAGAGTTCACAGAACTTAAAGACAGCTATGAACTGCTTTGGAATATCGGTTCGAACGACGGTTATCTACACCTTGTGGGTATTATGCAGAAGTTTGTTGACCAAGCTATCTCTGCTAATACTAACTACGACCCGTCACGTTACGAGACTGGCAAGGTTCCAATGAAGAAACTACTTCAAGACCTGCTAACAGCGTATAAGTTTGGTGTGAAAACGCTTTACTACCACAACACTCGTGATGGCGCGAAAGATGAACAGAAAGACGCTGTTCAACCACAAGATGACGATTGTGCTGGCGGCGGTTGTAAGATTTAATCTTCCCGTACCTAGCGAACCCGTAAAGACAGACTATCGATAACCTCCCCCTTACGGGGAGGTTTAAAAGGAATTGAGGCATTATGGCTTACAGTACTTTTAACCAAAAAAAGAATGACCAATTGAAGGAACCAATGTTCCTAGGTCAATCAGTAAACGTTGCACGTTACGACCAACAAAAGTTTGAGATTTTCGAAAAACTTATCGAGAAACAACTTTCTTTCTTCTGGCGTCCAGAAGAAGTAGACGTATCTAGCGACCGTATCGATTACAACAAACTGCCAGATCACGAGAAGCACATCTTCATCTCTAACTTGAAGTACCAAACGCTTCTTGACTCTATCCAAGGCCGCAGCCCTAACGTGGCACTGCTGCCGCTTGTGTCTCTGCCAGAACTAGAGACTTGGATTGAGACTTGGTCTTTCTCTGAAACGATTCACTCTCGTTCTTACACACACATTATTCGTAACATCGTGAACGACCCTGCGGTGGTGTTTGATGATATCGTTGAGAACGAGCACATTCTGAAGCGTGCAAAAGACATCGCGCACTACTACGACGATTTGATTCAAGCGACGAATGATTACCATCGCTACGGTGAAGGTGAGCATGTCCTTAACGGTGAAACGGTTAAGGTTAGTCTGTACGATCTTAAGAAGAAGCTGTACATCTGTCTGATGTCTGTTAACGCATTAGAAGCCATTCGTTTTTACGTAAGTTTCGCATGTTCTTTCGCTTTCGCAGAACGCGAACTAATGGAAGGTAACGCGAAAATCATCAAGCTGATCGCTCGTGACGAAGCACTTCACTTAAACGGCACGCAGCACATGATCAACCTGCTACGTAACGGTCAAGATGACTTCACTTTCATGCAAATCGCAGAAGAGGCAAAACAGGACTGTTTTGACCTATTCAAAGAAGCGGCTGAGCAAGAAAAAGAGTGGGCAGAGTATCTATTCAAAGATGGCTCTATGATCGGTCTAAACAAAGACATCCTAAGCCAATACGTTGAATACATCACAAATATTCGTATGCAAGCGGTAGGTCTACCAGCAGCGTATCCAGAAGCAACAACCAACCCAATTCCATGGATTAACGCTTGGTTGTCTTCAGATAACGTTCAAGTTGCGCCTCAAGAAGCAGAAATCTCTTCTTACCTTGTGGGTCAAATTGACAATGAAGTTCGCGCAGATGACTTCGAAGGATTCGAGCTGTAATGGCAACACTCAAAATCAACAAACTGATCAGCATTGAATCCAACCCTTCCAATACGATTTTGGAAACAATGGAGCAAGCTGGCCTATTACCAGAATACAACTGCCGTGATGGGCACTGCGGCGCCTGTCGCTGCAAATTGGAGTCTGGTGAAGTGGAGTATGTTGGTTTTGCCATGGCTTACACACAAAGTGATGAAATATTACCTTGTATCTGTAAAGCAAAATCAGATTTGTCACTTAGCGGCGTTAACTACGCGATGAAAGAAAAGCAGCGCGCATAACGTTGACTCGACGGTATAAAATGCAAAAGCCAAGGTAATCACCTTGGCTTTTTTGTCTCTGTTTTTTTGTCTCTCAGGCTACTGTAGAGAGCTTTGGTTATAAAGCACTGCTCGGGAGGTGCATCTCTTTAACTTTCTCTAAAAATGCATAATGCGCAAACATCGGTTTACGTTCTAGGTAGCGACGCAACAAGTCTAGTGCTGCCGTACTGATCACTTTAACTTGATCATTTCGCTGATACTTTTTCGAGAGTTTATATAATGCTCCCCACTCGCCTGACGGTGTCGATAAAGCGACGGAAAAAACACCCTCTTCAATATGGCCAGTGACAAGTGATAAATCCGTCCCACACTTCTCTCGCGTAGCACCAGCCAGAGCAAACGTTTCTGCTAATGGATCTCCGCTGTTGCCCATCGCCTGAGTCAGACTCGGTAGTACCCAACCATGCCCTACTTGCTTTTCAGCGTTTTCATCACTGTTTAGCCAGTACGTTAAGTATCCCCTGCTACTTTTTTCGGAGATCGACACCGTTAGTCCTTTATCGACCAACAACTGGCCGACATTTTCAACCATAGGTAAGTCAATACTAACGGTATTACTCTCAAGGTGTTTATTAATTATCTGTACTAGTTTCAAACGCTGTTCAATCTGATCTGAAGGACCAAAAAGTTTCACTTCAATAAAAGGCAAGTAAGAGCGATACCCTAGCTCATAGCCTTGAGGAAGTTTTAGCTGATCTAGCTTATCTGAAATACCGGATTCAGATAGACCAAACGTGTAGATTCGACTACAACATGAACCTTGAACATCGGGAAACACTCTTCTCAGATCGGGAAGAATTTGCGTCTCTGCCATGAGCTTAAATTCACTTGGTACACCCGGTGTGAAATAAAAAATGGCATCATTAATCAGCATTTTGAAACCGCAAGCAGTGCCTATCGGGTTGTCCAATATCTCTGCCGCTTCTGGCAGCATTGCTTGCTTTAAATTACTGTCCGGCATAGGGATGCCACGTCGAGCATACAAACTTTCTAGATGCTGCAACCACTCTTTGAATAGCACCAGTTTACAATCGGCAGCTCTCGCGGCGGCGGCAGCACTCATGTCATCCGTTGTAGGGCCTAAACCACCATTAACAATAACCACATCGTTGTTAAAGCTGAGCATTAAAAACTCTTCAACCAAACTCGATAGGCTATCACCAACCGTTGAGCGCTTTGTTAAGCCAAATCCATGTTGATAAAACAGGCTAGACAACCATGCCGCATTAGTATCAACAATATCACCGTGGAGGACTTCCTCACCAGTACTAAGCATTGCTATTTTCACAACTGACTCCTGAACGTAAGCACAATCCTATTTTCGTTATAGCGCTTATTTTTCTTTTTATTTGGACAAATCTCGCCGAGGTTTGTTGGGACTAAATAAGGGTCAAGTGTTTAAATGATTGATGTTTTGAGGGATAATTACGAGCCCGAACATACACCATTAACTCGGAGACCTTTGTGTCAAAATCATCCATGTTCAAGACGACTCTAACAGGCCTTTGCTTGGCTTCGTCAGCGCTTGCGCAAGCAAGTCACTATGACCTAAGCCGTCATACAGAGTTTTCTTACACACCTGATTGCTTGTCAGGTTACTGCGAAACGACGACTCTGTACACCTTCGAGGCTCAAAATCGCGGTGTTATGTATGAACAGAATAATGATGATTCGCTAAACCTTGACGCAGGGCTTCAGCCTAAACATCTCATCATCCCTCAAGATAAAGACTGGGATTATCTGATGGGTCAAACCTACACCATTCTAGGTCTCAGTATCGCGACCGTAGGCATGATGACTTTTCTTCCAGAAAGTATCACCAAATGGGACGAAGAAGACCGAGACATGAGTAAGTTGGGGCAAAAGTGGAAAGATAATGTCTCTGACGGCCCCGTTTGGGATCGCGATGAACATGTCCTCAACTACATCATGCACCCATATTTTGGCGGCGTTTACTACACGGCAGCACGTCACGCTGGCTATAATGAATTTCAGTCGTTTTTGTACTCCGCAACTATGTCGACGTTCTTTTGGGAGTATGGCGTGGAGGCGTTCGCAGAAGTACCATCTTGGCAGGATATTTTTATCACACCATTCTTTGGTGCTGTTGTTGGTGAAATGATGTTAACGGCTGAGCAAGACATTATTGCAAACGGCGGCGAAGTTATGGGCTCTGAAACCGCAGGTGATGTTTCGCTCTTCTTCTTAAACCCTGTTGGACATATTCATTATTGGGTAACTGATGCATGGGGCGGTAGTGCAGAACTACAATTCAATTCATCACCTTGGTTTGGAAACCAAGATGTTGCAAAATTCGCCATGGACGCAGGCGCAAACTATGACAGTCAATTTTATGGTGTCGAGTTAAAAGTAACCTTCTAATCCTAAGTTGATACTCGGTAAAAAGCAGCCTTACGATGGCTGCTTTTTTGTGCTCTGAACATTGTTTTAATTATTTGCATCACGAATTAGTGTTAAAAATTGACTTTCATCAAACATTACCCGCCCTTAGCACCTACACTAAATAAAAGGATTTATTCCAATAACTTAAGTAGCACGTTTATTCGTACTGCGTCCAAACCTTGATTCCAGGAGGGGACATTATGAACACCGTATTTATTGTTAATTTTGTCGGACAAGCGTCACCCGCCACGATTAAAGAGCTCGCTGCAATCACACACGAAAACGGCGGGAAATGGCTGATCAGCAAAGTAAACTTTATCGAAGACCAAGTTGCAGGTGTCATCAAAGTAGAGCTTCCAAGAGAAAATGCCGACATCGTTAAACAGGCGTTCTCTTCTTGTCAGACTCTTGTTGTTAGGTTCGTCGACTCTGAACCTCATTCATATCGTGAAGACACTATCTTCCAACTTCGTTTAGATGCCAACGATAGAGCGGGTATTGTGAATGAAATTACTCACGTTCTCGATAATCAAGGTATCTCAATTTTAGATATGGATTGTCAGCGTGTATTCATTGCAGGAGGCGGAGGGGTAAGCTCTAGCTTATTCAGCGCTAAAATGGCGATAAAACTACCTAGCGAGCTAGAAATTGAAGACATAGCCAATGAGTTAGAATCTCTGAGTGAAGACACTCGTGTAATTGTAGAAAGCTAACTGCATACCTTTAACGCTTCCCCAATAAAAAGAGCAGCAATTCAGCTGCTCTTTGTCGTTCTAATACTCAATACGTTTTATTTCACTGACCACTGAGACAGTGAACGTTTGAAATCAGAGTAGTCAAATTCATTCAGTTTTTGAATGTCACCATTCGAGCGTTCACAGTAGACCGACGGCATACGTAGACCGTTAAACCAGTTCAGTTTCACCATGGTGTAACCGGCACTATCTAGAATATGCAGACGCTGTCCTATCTCTAGAGGCTGTTCGAAGTTCGCCACGCAGAACTGGTCTCCAGCCAAACAAGAGCACGAGCCGATCACATACTCGTGTTCACCATTTTCAGATGCTTCAAGAATTGACGCTGGCTCATTGTAGATCAACGTATCTAAGCGGTGAGCTTCTGTGGCTGAATCGACAATCGCCGTCTTCTTTACGTTCTCAACGATATCAACCACAGTGACCACTAGGTCAGTCGTCTTGGTAATGATCGCTTCGCCCGGTTCTAGGTACATTTGCACGCCGTGTTTTTCAGCAAACGCTTTCAGCGCTAGGCCAAGCTTTTCGATGTCATAACCCGGCCATGTGAAGAACACGCCGCCACCCATGCTTACCCAGTCCAGCTTATCTAGGTACTCGCCAAACTGAGCTGAAATAGCATCGAGTAAACCGATAAACGCATCCACGTCTTTGTTCTCACAGTTCATGTGGAACATTACGCCATCAATACCATCAAAAATTTCCGGTTTGATGTGATCAGCCTGAACACCAAGACGAGAGAATTGACGCGCTGGGTTTGCTAAGTCTTGCCCTGCATAGCTCACACCAGGGTTCAGGCGCAAGCCAATCGATGCTTTACCTTCGACAATATGACGATAAGCCGCTAGCTGTGACTGAGAGTTAAAGATCATCTTGTCAGAGATGTCCGCCACATCGCGAACGTCATCTTCGCTGTAACCCACGCTGTATGCGTGTGTCTCACCACCAAACGTTTCGTAGCCAAGCTTCACTTCAAACGGGCCAGAACTTGTTGTTCCGTCTAGGTAAGGCTTGATGATGTCGAATACACCCCATGTTGAGAAGCACTTCAGTGCTAATACAAGCTTCACACCAGAGATGTCTTTTAGCTGTTTTGCTTTCTCTAGGTTCTCAATCAGCTTGTCTTCATTGATCATGAAGTATGGCGTTTTTAGTTCGTTTTGTTGCATTTTGATACCTTACGTCCCTTCGCCTTAGCAAAGGCACTATAAAATCGAACAAAGCCGACGCAAGTGCATCGGCTTAAACGTACAAATAAGAGTCGCTAAATTCTTACTTCAATTTATGGATAACAGGTTGTCCTGGCTCCAGTTCTTGAACATGCCAATCTAGACCAATAGATGGCATGGTTTCTAGGAATGGGTCTGGATCTAGTTGTTCCATGTTGAACACGCCTTTGTCTGCCCACTTGCCACGGAAGAACTGCAAAGCCGCAGTGATCGCTGGTACGCCAGTGGTGTATGAGATAGCTTGGTGTTCAACATCTTCGTATGCGACTTCGTGATCAGCGTTGTTGTAAATAAATACACTGCGCTCTTTACCATCTTTCTTACCTTGAACCCAAGTACCGATACACGTTAGGCCAGTGTAGCCTGGTGCGAGAGATGTTGGATCTGGTAGTAGTGCTTTTAGCACGTGCAAAGGTTGAACAACCGTACCGTCGTGAAGCGTTAGTGGATCTGGGCTGAGTAGACCGATGTCGCGCATCACATTGAAGTAGTTTAGGTAACGGTCACCAAAGCCCATCCAGAATTCGATGCGTTTCGCCGGGATGAACTCTTGCATAGATCGAACTTCGTCGTGCGCCATTGAGTACACTTTGTGTGAGCCACAATTCGGGAATTCGAACTCAAGCATACGTGAGTGACAAGGTACTTGTTTCCACTCGCCGTTTTCCCAGTAGAACGAATCGCCTTGAATCTCAAGCATGTTCGTTTCTGGATCAAAGTTAGTTGCGAACTTCTTACCGTGGTCGCCTGCGTTTACATCCATTACGTCGATAGTATCGATTTCATCGAACAGATGCTTCACTGCGTATGCGGCAAACACCGATACTACGCCCGGATCGAAACCAGCACCAAGAATACCTGTAATGCCCGCTTCTTCAAACTTCTCACGGTAGCCCCACTGCCAATCGTAAGCTTGAGGTACTTGTTGGCCTTCAGAGCACAAGTCAACCGCAACAGATGTATCAAGGTATGACACTTTAGCTTGGTAACATGCTTCCATAATAGACATGTTCACCCAAGGAGGACCTGCGTTGATCACTAAGTCAGGTTGTACTTCTTTAATTAAAGCAACTAAAGAATCTACGTCGTCCGCGTTTACCGCTCGCGCTTCTAATTTCTTAGTTGAATCTTTCAGATTGTTTTTCTTCTGAATCGATTCGATGATTTTCTCACACTTACCTACGGTACGTGATGCGATTGTGATATCACCCAGAACGTCGTTGTTTTGTGCTGCTTTATGTGCAACTACCCAGCCAACGCCGCCTGCACCAATCTGTAGAATTGCCATAGTTTTCCGTTACCTTTGTTAAACTAGCTCTGCCGCTAGCGTATTGATTTTTGAGAGCAAAGATTCAAAGTCCGCCGTCGTCAGACACGGGTTCAAAATCGTAAATTTCAATGCAGTTTTATCGTCGACAATGGTTTCACCCAATACCGCGATACCGCGTGTTAACGCTTCTAAGCGCAACGTTTTGTTCAGTTCATCAAGATCCGCTGATTCATGTGTCGCGCGGAACAGAACCGTAGATAGTGATGGTTCAGCCAACAACTCAAAGTGTTTGTTATCTCGAATCATGTCCGCCACTTCAAGCGTCTGTTCAAGCAAATGATCATACATATCGCCTAGGGCTTTTGGCCCTACGCTTTGCATCGTCATAAACACTTTGAGCGCATCAAAACGCTTAGTTGTCGCAATAGACTTATCCACCAAGTTCGGTAGTTCGTCGTGTTCGCGGTTCAAATAGTCTGCATGGTGAAGCAGGAATTTAAAGTTAGACTTGTCATTTACCAATAGCGCACCACAACTGATGGTTTGGTAAAACAGCTTATGGAAGTCTACGCTGATGGAATGTGCACGCTCACAACCTTTCAGACGCGCTTTTTGGCTACTTAGAATCAGAGCTCCACCGTATGCACCGTCGACGTGCATCCACATGTCATGTCTCGCTGCCATATCGGCGATAAAGTCTAAGTCATCAATAGCACCGTGGTCCGTTGTACCCGCTGTACCAACAATGGCAAATGGGATCAAACCTTCTGCTTTGGCCTGATTGAGAACTTCGTCTAATTTAGTGACATCCATCGTTCCATCGGCATTAGCATCGACAGTCATGACCGCTTTTTCACCCAACCCCATCCAAGACGCTGATTTTTGAACCGTGAAGTGGGATTTTTTCGAACATACAATACGTAGCTTGTCTGCGTATTCAGGAAGGCCAAGCTTTTGAATTGAGTGTGCACTGAGTTTGTCAGCAATCCAATCTCGCGCAAGCATCAAACCCATTTGGTTACTTTGCGTGCCGCCGCTCGTGAAGATACCGTCCGCTTTTTCACCTAACTCATATTTATCGCATAGCCAGTTCACAACTTTCTGTTCAACATAAGTCGCTGATGAAGCTTGATCCCATGAGTCCATCGACTGGTTCAAAGCCGCAATCATTGCCTCTGCCGCAATCGCTGGCATCAACGGTGGAGTATGTAGGTGAGCAATACAATCTGGATGTTGAGTAAAAATTGCGTTTTTCGCGACCAGCTCAGCAGCATCGTCGATAACGGTTTTAAGAGGCGCATTTCCATTATCAAGATCAACGTCGTGAATCGCTGCTTCCAATGCTTTTGGATCCATACCTGAATACGGTGCAGTCACTTGTTCAAACACTGACTTCATTGCCGTAGTCGTGTGATTCATCACCGAAGCAAATTCATTGCTGCCCATCTCTCCAGTGTGGATGAAATGCTTCTTCCATTCATCTTGTGGCTGAGTTTCGATGTGACTACCGCCAGCGGCTAAAATCGCGTCTTCAAATACACGTAAAGCAAAGTCGATTTGCTCAAACGAGATGATAAGAGGAGGAAGGAAACGAATTACTGCGCCTTCGCGTCCACCTTTCTCAACGATCAAGCCACGCTCGAGTGCTGCGCGTTGAATAGAAAGTGTGAGTTCACTATCCGCTTGAGGTTCACCAAATTTATTGAGCTCACCGTCTGGATTTTTAATCTCCACGCCTAGCATCAAACCTTTGCCACGAACCTCTGCGATACAGTTCACACGCTTTTGAATACTTTCAAGGCCGTAGCGCAAGTACTGACCCGCAATATTGGCATGCTCAACAAGATTATCACGCTGGATAATTTCTAATGCTTTCGCACCAGAGACCATAGCTAGCTGGTTACCACGAAATGTACCTGTGTGCTCGCCCGGCTTCCATGTATCATGTTGCTTGTTGATAACCAATAGCGACATTGGTAAGCCACCACCAATTGCTTTTGATAAACACAGAATATCTGGAACAATGCCCGACTCTTCGAACGCGAAATTGTAGCCAGTTTTACCAACACCACACTGGATCTCATCGAAGATCAGTAAGATACCGTGTTCATCACAAATACGACGTAACTCTCGTAGCCAGAATGCTGGCGCAGGAACAACACCACCCTCACCTTGCACTGGCTCCACGATAATCGCGGCAGGCTTCATAATGCCTGACTCATCATCGTTTAAAAGACGATCGATATAGCGAATACTTGCTTTCGCACCTTCATCACCGCCAAGCCCAAAAGGACAACGCAGGTTGTATGGGAAAGGCATAAAGTGCACATCCGACATCAAACCAGTTCGACGAGCTTTCGTGCCTAAGTTACCCATCATCCCCATCGTACCATTAGTCATACCATGGTATGCGCCACGGAAGGCAAACATAGTGTTGCGACCGGTAGTCTGTTTCGCGAGCTTGATAGCAGCTTCAACCGCATCAGCTCCAGACGGGCCACAAAATTGGATAACGCTGTTCTCGCTTAACTCTTGAGGAAGAAAAGACTTAACGGATTGAATAAACGTCGTTTTTGCTGATGTTGCAATATCTAGCGTCTGATATGGCAGTCCTGAATCTAATTGTTCTTTCAGCGCTTGGTTTATTTCAGGATGGTTATACCCCAAAGCTAGAGTGCCTGCCCCCGCAAGGCAGTCTAGAAAGATCTGTCCACGCGTATCTTCAACCAAGCACCCAAAGGCTTGTTTAATTGCGATCGGCAAACGACGTGGATAAGAACGTACTTCAGATTCATGCTCAGCCTGATCAATCAATACTTGATCTGGCGTTAAGTCATACGTTCCCTCAACGATAGGAACCTGAGACGAAAAAATGTTTGCGATATTGCTATCGACTTCAAAGGCAGTGCTCATACTACATAATCCCTTGAATTATAATAATTCTGTATCCTGTATTAATAATCATTAGAATGAAATTACAGGAGGTGTGAATACCCCTCCGCATTTGTCAGTGCATAAATGACAAATACAGATCATCCGCCACGATACTCGCGGCTTTATATGTAAAAGGGATTAATCAAGGTTCTGTAATGCACCCGTTTTGTAAAACAGGACATTTCGGCAGTATGAAGCTGATTAGTGTGTGTTTATTCAAAGGTTTCAATGTTGGGTTTCCCATTAATATGCCGCGTTTACAGCATTAGTATCCCGTCTATCGACAAAAGGCTTTGCCGATACCTACCCTACGCAGTGTCACAATCAGCTTGAATGGTCACTACGCGTATCCCCCAGAGATCAAACGTTGTTAATTACGCTCCGAGATTGCGCGCGAATTTATCACAAAATAAAATCTTCTGGCAACGATTTTTCATATTAGTAACAGTGATGTAAATCACAACAAAACATACCCCATTGCAACTCACATGTTCATATTCATGAGCTATGCTTTTCTGCTTCTCTCAAATAGCTGTTATTTAAACAAATATTCTTGAGATATCATCACCTCATCTAACAGAGGTTTAAGGTTGTGCTGCTTAATCGTAAAACATTCCTTTCTATATCCGGAACATTTAAAAAGATAGCATTCTCGTCACAGCTTTGCCTGGATCAAGAGTAGTTATTCTCCACAAGTGATGGTTTAAACATAGACTAGTAGGAATGGCTAAGATGCTTTGCAATGGCAGAATGAACAATCACTTGAGTCAATGAGACAAAGGGTTCGTTACTTAACGAAGCCTGTGACAGAAAAGAAGTTTGAGATTTTCAAAAAATACGAAAAAGGCCTAACATTTTCATGTTAGGCCTTAAATCTGGAGCGACACACGAGGTTCGAACTCGTGACCTCAACCTTGGCAAGGTTGCGCTCTACCAACTGAGCTAGTGTCGCATTTAATATGAGATGGTGCCCCGGGCCGGACTTGAACCGGCACAACGCGAACGTCGAGGGATTTTAAATCCCTTGTGTCTACCAATTCCACCACCAGGGCACACAAATATTCTTTGTGATGCCTTTACAGAAAAGTAAAACACCATCTGATACCGCTAAATGCCATATCAATAAAATTTGGAGCGACACACGAGGTTCGAACTCGTGACCTCAACCTTGGCAAGGTTGCGCTCTACCAACTGAGCTAGTGTCGCATTTATTCTCGAAAGCCATTCACTCTCAAAAGAATAATGGAGGCGCCTCCCGGAGTCGAACCGAGGTCCACGGATTTGCAATCCGCTGCATAGCCACTCTGCCAAGGCGCCTCATTTGTGAATAAAGCTAAGCTTTTTCACCACCCTTTCGAGCCGTGCTCTCTTGGGTACGGGATGCATTCTACGGATTCGAGCGATCGAGTCAACACTATTTTTATTTTTTTAAATCGTTTGACTAGAATTTGTGCGAAAGACGATGGATTGCTTAGTTTTAATACTAAAAATCGCTTAAATACACTTGTTTATCATAAAACTTTGGCTACGCCTTACACTGCTGGCCGTGCGTTGCGTGCATTGAAGTATTAATAATCAGAAGACTCGCCTCTCTAAGACTCTCCAAGGACAAAAACAAGACTTAGATCACAAATAGAACCCTATCGAAGCAAAAGCCCCAGATACAAATTGCAAACATGGCCGTTAGCAAGCATTGAAAAGCGAGAGAAGCCAAAAAATGCTGTAGATTGTCTTAGATACAAAAAAGCAGGCTATTAAGCCTGCTTTCTAACATCAGAATTTAATGGTGCTCTTCATTCAACAGATCGTCTTTCGCAGCAGCCAAATATTGAATCATTGACCAATATGTCAAGAAAGTTGCCACATACAAGGCCGCAAAGCCTAGCCAAACCATCCATTCATCGTAACGCCATATCAACACCCATAAGGCGAACATTTGCGAAACAGTTTTTACTTTGCCAACCCAAGATACCGCAACACTTGCTCGCTTACCGATTTCAGCCATCCATTCTCGCAATGCTGAGATAATGATTTCTCGCGCAATCATCGTTACCGCAGGAATGGTCACCCAAATTGAATGATAATGTTCCGTGATTAGAATCAATGCCGTTGCCACTAGCACTTTATCAGCGACAGGATCAATAAACGCGCCAAAACGAGAAGTTTGACCAAGTTTACGGGCCAACATGCCGTCAAGCCAGTCAGTAAAACCCGCTACCCAAAACACCATTGCTGCTGCAAACGGTGCCCATGAATAAGGTAGATAAAAGACAACCACAAAAACAGGGATTAGGAACAGTCTAAGAAGAGACAGAATGTTCGGGATATTCAAACGCATTTTATTATTCTCTTACACATTGCGGCTTAATGTTGCGCGATTTTCCTTATTGTTTCAATGCTTGGAAAATAATTTCTGCTAAAGAGTGACTTATTCCCGGTACTTTGGCGATTTCTTCGACACTTGCACGTTTAAGTTCTTGTAACCCACCCATGTACTTGAGTAACGCCTGACGTCGTTTAGGGCCGATTCCCTCAATCCCTTCGAGTGCACTCGTACGTCTGGTTTTACCTCGCTTAGCACGGTGCCCCGCTATAGCATGGTTATGGCTTTCATCACGAATATGTTGGATAAGGTGCAGCGCAGGAGCATCGCTTGGTAAATGAAACTCCTCCCCATCGACTGTAATCAGCGTTTCTAAACCTGGTTTGCGAGTAACGCCTTTTGCAATACCAATCATGATGGGACGCTTTGGCCAATCCCCCCAATATTGCGAAATGATGTCATGCGCACGATTTAACTGACCTTTACCGCCATCGATAAAGATGATGTCGGGAATTTTCTCTACGTCCAATTGCTTCGAATAACGGCGCTCCAACGCTTGTCCCATTGCTGCGTAATCATCACCACCGGTAATCCCAGTAATGTTGTAGCGACGATACTCTTGCTTTACGGGGCCTTCATTGTTGAACACCACACATGACGCAATCGTGCTTTCCCCCATCGTATGGGAGATATCAAAACATTCCATTCGAGCTATAGACTCCAACTTCAATGTTTCGCGAAGCGCATGAAAACGCTGATTAATCGTCATCTTGTGATTGATTTTTGTGGTAATCGCCGTTAGTGCATTCGTGTTCGAAAGCTTGAGATACCTTGCTCGAGAGCCAGTTGGCGACGTATGAAAATGAACCTTACGCCCTGCCACTTCACTTAACGCTTTCTGTATTGGCGCAATATCTTCTGCCAACTCTTGATTCAAAATAATACGAGAAGGAATTGTACGTGCTTCGTTATGGCTCAAATAGTATTGAGTCAGAAAACTATCGAACACTTCCTGCTGGCTTGTATTTTGTGGGATTTTCGGAAAATGGCTACGGCTACCAAGCACTTTGCCTTGGCGTATCATCAGGATATGGATACACGCGATACCATTCTCCTGAGCAAACCCGAGTACATCCATATCATCCATGCTGTCTTCTGAGACGTACTGCTGCTCTTGAACACGCCTAATCGCTTGGATTTGATCGCGAAATTTAGCGGCATCTTCAAAGCGCAATTGCTGACTGGCAACTTCCATTTTCTCAATCAACTGTTTGAGTACTTGCTGATCTTTGCCTTGCAAAAACATGCGCACAAAGCCAACCAACTCTGCATATTCTTCATCAGAAATGATGGTATTAACGCATGGTCCTGCACAGCGACCAATTTGGTACATCAAACATGGGCGCGTTCGGTTGGAATAGACAGTGTCTTCACACTGGCGCACAGGAAATATCTTTTGCAGCAAATGCAATGTTTCTCTTACTGCACCAGAATCTGGGTAGGGGCCAAAATATTCACCTTTGCGCTTCTTGGCGCCACGGTGGATAGAAAGCCGTGGGTGCTTATGACCGCTAATAAAGATATAAGGGTAAGACTTATCATCTCGCAGCAACACATTGTATTTCGGCAAATACTGCTTGATGTAGTTATGCTCTAAGATCAACGCTTCTGTCTCAGTGTGAGTCACCGTGACGTCTATTTTGGCGATATTACTGACAAGCGCGCGAGTTTTCTCACTGTCTACTTTTTTCCGAAAGTAGCTTGAAAGGCGCTTTTTAAGGTCTTTGGCTTTACCTACGTAGATTACAACAGCTTCGGCGTTGTACATTCTGTAAACGCCGGGCTGATTAGTTACTGTCTTGAGAAAGGAAGCCGAATCGAAGGGAGGATTCACGCTAAAGGGTCTCGGTGTCCAGCATTCCGTGGCGAATCGCTAAGTGAGTTAACTCAACGTCACCATTAATGTCCAATTTACTAAAGAGTCGGTAGCGATAGCTGTTGACTGTCTTTGGACTTAAATTAAGTTGCTCAGAAATATCCGTTACCTTTTGGCCTTTGGTGATCATAAGCATGATCTGCAATTCACGCTCGGATAAGTCTTTAAAAGGGTTCTCAGAGGCTGGAGAAAATTGACTCAATGCCATCTGCTGCGCAATCTCTGGCGAGATGTAACGCTGCCCACTATTAACTACACGAATCGCATTCACCATTTCGTCAGGGCCAGCACCTTTGGTTAAATAACCAGACGCACCTGCCTGCATCACCTTGGTTGGAAACGGGTTTTCTGTATGAACGGTAAGTACGATGATTTTCACATCAGGATTCACGCGAAGAATTTTTTTAGTGGCTTCCAAGCCGCCAATTCCTGGCATGTTCATGTCCATTAAAACGACGTCAGCATGATTACTGCGACACCATTTTACTGCATCTTCACCGCTGTCAGCTTCTCCTGCTACGTTCATTCCACGGACGTCTTCAATAATACGTCGTATCCCTGTGCGAACCAGCTCGTGATCATCTACAAGGAAAACATTTATCAAACTTGTATCTCCACACTTTGTATTGGTTCTGCACCCACATAACCATTATTTGTTAAATGTGGATATCAGTATGACTGCCTATATACTAACGTAATCGACAAAAAATTGCTTTCTATGAATATGTGCTGAAACGCAAACTTTAGCAAGAACTTATTCATAAACCACTCTATTATTTTAGAGCGTGATGAGCAGAACCGAAATCTAAGAAAAGACAATTAACAACATTAAGTACAATAAATCAAGTAACTAGGTTTCATATTGCCCAGAGAAACACGCTATAACTTAAAATGACACTGTCCCTCTTGCACCAAAGACTAACTTGTAATCACTAATTCCAGCAAAAATTTGAGACGCTTTCTTTACTGGTTATTTTCACAGTTCTTAGTGTTAAACTAACGTTCTTCAAGTTTTCTAAGGTTTCTCACATTTGAATATTCAACAAGGCTTCCTGCTAACTCGACAGGCACGAGACATCAAAGGTCAAACTCAAATCGAGCTGTGGCTTTCGACAGAAGCAGGTCCTACTCAGTTACTTATTAATGGTGAGAAGCCAGTCTTTTTCATCGCTCAGAAACACTCAGAGCAAGCAAAGACTCTCGCACGAGAAAAAAACATATTCGTCGACATCCGCCTTTTGGATCTCAAAACGTTTGAACATACGCCTCTTGCTGCCTGCTATACCAATGTAACCAAAGACGCTCTCGCACTCAAAGACACATTCGCTCAAAAAGATATCACTACGTATGAAAGTGATATTCGCCTCGCCGATCGCTACCTAATGGAGCGTTTTATCAAAGGCAGTATCGAGTTTACAGGCAATGTGACTCGCACCAATGGCTACCAACGCGTCCAGAGCGCAAAATGCCGTGCGGGGCAATATGAGCCGAAGTTAAACGTTGTCTCGTTAGATCTAGAATGCTCTGAGAAAGGCATTCTTTACTCAATCGGATTAGACAGCGTCATGGATTCCCGCGTTATCATGATCGGAGAACCAGAACCTTCGGAGAGACCGATACAGTGGGTTAAGGATGAAAAAGCGCTTCTAGAAGCACTCATCGTTTGGTTTAAACAATTCGACCCCGATGTCATTGTCGGTTGGAACGTCATTGATTTTGACTTTCGTCTGCTACACAAACGAGCAGAATGGCACAACATGAAGCTAATGCTTGGTAGAGCAGACCAAGCCAGCTTTTTCAGAAGTTCATCTCAAAGCCAACAAGGGTTTATCTCCATTCCAGGGCGAGTTGTAATGGACGGTATCGATACGTTAAAAACGGCGACTTATCACTTTCGGTCTTGGTCATTAGAGTCTGTATCTCAAGAACTCTTAGGGGAAGGGAAAGAAATCCACAACGTTCATGACCGCATGGATGAGATCAATCGTATGTACCGCTCCGACAAACCATCGCTGGCTAAATATAATTTACAAGACTGCATGTTAGTGAATAAGATTTTCAATCACACTCACCTGCTCGACTTTGCAATAGAGCGCTCTCGTCTCACTGGTGTCGAACTGGATCGTGTCGGCGGTTCGGTTGCTGCATTCACAAACCTATACATGCCTCAGATACACCGAGCAGGCTACGTTGCTCCGAACCTACACCCTGAAAATTGGATTGCCAGCCCCGGCGGTTACGTGATGGACTCCATCCCTAACCTATATGATTCTGTTTTAGTATTGGATTTTAAGAGTCTATATCCATCGATTATTCGCTCTTTCTTGATTGATCCTATGGGTTTAGTTGAGGGGTTATTGCTCGATATTGGAAAAGAAGAAAATCAGGCTGTACCTGGCTTTCGCGGTGGGCAGTTCCATCGTACGAAACACTTTTTACCAGAAATGATTGAAAAGCTTTGGGCAGCACGTGATGTGGCAAAGAAGAACAATGAAAAAGCTTTTTCTCAGGCAATCAAAATCATCATGAACTCCTTTTATGGCGTACTGGGCTCATCGGGATGTCGTTTCTTTGATACTCGGTTAGCTTCTAGTATTACCATGCGCGGACATGAAATCATGAAGCAAACTAAGGTGCTGATTGAGGAGCAAGGATATCAAGTGATTTACGGCGATACGGATTCCACATTCGTGTCGTTGAATCGACCATACAGTCAAGTAGAAGCTGACGCTGTTGGAAATCAATTAGTTGATTACATCAACTCTTGGTGGCAAGAACACCTGCGTTCTGAGTACAACCTAACATCTATGTTGGAAATCGAGTATGAAACCCATTATCGCAGATTCCTTATGCCAACGATTCGTGGCGCAGAAACTGGCTCGAAAAAGCGCTATGCGGGTTTAATCGGTGAAGGAGAGCAAGAACGGATTGTATTTAAAGGGTTAGAAAGTGCCCGTACTGACTGGACCTCGTTAGCACAGAAATTTCAAAATACACTCTATAGCATGATTTTCCATGGTGAAGATCCAAGCGACTATGTCCGAGAGATGGTTGAGAAAACTAACAACGGTGAATTTGATGAACAGTTGGTGTATCAAAAGCGACTGCGAAGAAAACTGCATGAGTATCAGAAGAACGTCCCGCCACAAGTGCGTGCAGCTCGTTTAGCCGATGAGATAAATGCCAAGCTTGGCCGCCCATTACAGTATCAAAACAAAGGGCGAATTGAATACATTATTACCGTGAACGGCCCTGAACCTTATGAGTACCTCAATAGCCCGATTGATTATCAACATTACATTGATAAACAACTCAAACCCGTTGCGGATGCGATTCTCCCTTTCATTGGGACGGACTTTGACAGGCTTTCAGCGCCACAAATGGGGTTGTTTTAGCCGATACGAAACTCTGTTTTCTGGTACTGTTTGACTAACCAATCACCAAACGCATCAATTAGCCCGATAACAGAACGCTTGGGAATACCCCGGCCAGAAAGTAAAATTTCTAGCCGCTCGATCTCAAGCTGCTTTTCAGGATGATAAGTTAAGAATACCTTGCCACATTGTATAGGGTCATCAAACCAACGTTTATCTCGATACATCACCAAAGAGTATGACGCTCTTAGTAACTTTTTAGCAATCACGCGCTGGGCGGCCACCTGCTCTTCTATCGTCTTCGCTTGTACGATTTTTTTGCGATACACCGTAATCCAATCTTCCACATCCATATTCCAGTGCTTAGCAATTTCCCAACTTGGGACGTAATCACCAAAACAGTCTGCTAGATCATCACCATAAACACAGACACAGCAATGCTTAAGCATAAAGCCCCAAGTAAAAATACTATCTAAATTAGCCACTTCGCTCACTAAGGCTGTACGGACCGATACACCATTAACGTGAGGGTAACTCTGCTGCGCACGCCACTTAATTGTGTTGAGCAAAGTCGCGCGATTGTGCTCAAAGGATGATTGAGTAACGACAACCAGGTCTAAGTTCGACTTCCCAACGATCGCTGTTTTACGAGCAACACTACCGTATACATAAACGCTGTGTAAGTTTTGCCCCAATCCACCTTTGAGACAAGCGGTGACTTCCCTAATTAAAGGCGCAAACTCTGGTTGAAATGGTTGTTTAGGATCGATAAGAGGCAGAGACATGACTTAAAACGTGTTCTCAGATGGTTCAAGAAGTTGGGCTATATGTTCTCTTAGCCGACTCACCGAATCAAGTCCATTCAGGTGTTTAGTCATGGGAGTAACAACAAATTTCTGCAATGAATTTTAATGCTAGGCGGCTAACTTAGCGCTATAATCACCGAGTTTTGCTTAATAAGTATGAATAGGAATATACAATGCCAAAGGCAAGTGAAATCAAAAAAGGCTTCGCAATCGAGTCTAATGGTAAAACTCTTCTAGTTAAAGACATCGAAGTAACGACTCCAGGCGGTCGTGGCGGCGCTAAAATCTACAAAATGCGTTGTACAGATCTAAACACGGGCGCACGTGTAGATGAGCGTTACAAGTCTGATGACGTTGTTGAAACGGTAGAAATGAACAAACGTGCAGTTGTGTACTCATACGCTGACGGCGATGAGCACATCTTCATGGATAACGAAGACTACTCACAATACACATTCAAGCACAATGAAGTTGAAGACGACATGCTGTTCATCAACGAAGATACACAAGGTATCCACATTATCCTTGTTAACGGTGCTGCAGTGGGTATTGAACTACCATCTTCTGTTGAGCTAGTGATTGAAGAAACTGACCCTTCAATCAAAGGTGCTTCTGCATCTGCTCGCACTAAGCCAGCACGCTTCGCTTCAGGTCTTGTCATCCAGGTTCCTGAGTACATTGCAACTGGTGACCGTGTTATCATTAACACAGCTGAACGTAAATACATGAGCCGAGCATAAGCATGTCTGATTTGATTTCTTACGACGACGTCATCGACGCAGCGTACGACATTTTCCTTGAGATGGCTCCAGATAACCTAGAGCCTGCTGACGTGATTCTGTTTACTGCGCAATTTGAAGATCGTGGTGCCGCAGAACTTGTTGAAACCGGTGATGACTGGGTTGAACATGTTGGCTTCGAGATCGATAAAGAAGTATATGCAGAGGTTCGTATCGGCCTAGTAAATGAGGAAAATGACGTTCTTGATGACGTATTTGCTCGTATGCTAATCAGCCGAGACCCTGAACATAAGTTCTGCCATATGCTTTGGAAACGCGATTAACGTTTCTTCATCATGAACAAAGATACCAGCCTAGTGCTGGTATTTTTTTATCTGCTGTTTTTGTTTAGCTGAGATATTTGTTTATCCAAAACACCCTGCTCTATATCGGCTTTAGATCCTTTTGTTATGTAACAGATAAGAAAAAGGCTTGCCGAATTGGCAAGCCTTTCTGATGTTTTGCTATCGATTAACGATGCTTGTTGCGTGCGCCTTGGTCACCAGCAGTCTTCTTCGGCTTACGACGAGAAGGGTTGTTGCTGCGACCTTTTGGTGTGTTAACACGCTCTTCATGGCGCTTAACTGCGCGACGAATTTTTTGGCTGCGCGCACGCTCACGTTTGCGTGACGTGTTGTCTTTGTTCAGATCAAGCATGGTTTCTTTCTCTGGACGAAGCTCTACAAGCTCACGCAAGTAGTTTACTTCTTTCAGGTCAAGCTCCATCCAACCGCCACGAGGCAGTTTCTTGTCTAAGAAGATGTCGCCGTAACGAACACGTTTCAGACGGCTAACGGTACACTCTTGCGATTCCCATAGTCGACGAACTTCGCGGTTACGACCTTCGTTGATAACAACGTAAAACGTGTGGTTCATGCCTTCACCACCCGCGTAAACAACATCTTCAAAGCGAGCTAAACCGTCTTCCAGTTCAACACCTTTTACTAGATTACGAACTTTCTGTTCAGTTACTTCACCGAACACACGTACTAGGTATTCACGTTCAACTTGGCGGCTTGGGTGCATTAAGCGGTTCGCCAGTTCACCATCCGTTGTGAAAAGTAGAAGACCAGAAGTGTTCGCATCCAGACGACCAACTGAAATCCAACGAGAGCCACGAATTTTTGGCAGACGATCAAAAACAGTACGACGACCTTCTGGATCGTGACGAGTACACAGTTCACCCTCAGGTTTGTAGTACGCAAGTACACGACAAATCACTTCTTCTTGAATCTTTGCAGAGACAATGTGACCATCGATACGAACTACGCTGCTCTCGTCTTCAAGTCTTTCACCAAGCTTAGCGACTACACCGTTCACGCTAACGCGACCAGATTTAATTAACGATTCAATCTCACGACGAGAACCGTGACCAGCACGTGCTAATACTTTTTGTAACTTTTCGCTCATTTATCTACCTATGTGTCGTCTTCACAGACGTCTAGACCAGGATTGGTCTGCATTTTGCTATTTACCCATTTCAGTGGGATTTTTCGGTCGGACATTATACGTAACTTTCTTAGTTAATGTAAGCTAAATCGGCGCCATTCTCCACACCAAAATTCACTTCAAAAATGACCGAAATATTTGTCCTATTCTGCAACTTTTTTACTACTTAATGCAGGCATTGCTCAACGAGAATCCCACTAATATCGGTCTTCCTGAACCACTTTAACCACGCGGTACCTGATAAAATTGTCAGGGTTACAACAATAACCACTTGGGGTGTGTTTACTGTTCGTATTGCTAGAAAGCAACGAAGAATAAGCCGTCCCTGTTTGCTGCTAAGTAATACCAATCACCGCAGACAATGAGCGCTCATAGCAAAACAAGGTCGTGGGTAACAAGACAAAAATTGTCTTTAAGTCATTAGTTCACATCAAAAATAACACTAATGCTATCGTGTACTCTGACTCTCTAGGTTCGCTCTGCACTCTCGGCGATTGGCATAAATCAGACAAAAAGGAATAGAACAATGTCTATGCTAAATCTCGACCTAAATTGGATTTTTGGGACATCTCAAGATGACGATATGACAGGCACAAAAGGCTCTGAAACAACCGATATCTTCTTCGGCTTCTGTGGTGATGATAAGTTTGTAGGATACGGAGGTAATGATATTGTCTTCGGTGGCTGGGGAGATGATACCTTGCTTGGTGGCCGAGGTAACGACTTTGTTTCTGGCGGCTTTGGAAACGATTTCCTATCCGGCGGATTAGGAAACGACAAACTCTTTGGTGGCTGCGGCGACGACACAATTTTTGATTATTCAGGCAACAACTACTTGAGTGGTGGCTGGGGTAACGACACGCTCGTTGTTGGTGATGGTGAATCAGTACTGAGCGGTGGCTGTGGAGACGACACCTTCGTGCTTACAAACCGCCTGGCTATTGGTGTACCTGATCAGCCAGTGTCTTCCAACGATATTGATGTTAAAGCCGACATTGTCGATTTTAATATTTTCCATGACAAACTTGTCTTTGATATGGGCCGAGACACTGATAACGATGGCATTCGAGATACGTTCTTGGATTCAGCGGATGATCTGACTTTATCTTACAATGAATGTGGCTGGGCAGTATTCTCAAGTGATGAATACAATGTTGAAGTGACACTAAACGGTGTGAGCTCTGCATACATCAACTATGCAGAACAAAATGGTATCGACATTTTCGATTTTGCTTAACCTCAATCAGTTAAGTTCAATGAGATATTCGATATGACAACTAAAATAGGAGGCGCGATGCCTCCTATTTTGTTTGGCGGTGGTGCGTCTACTATTCGAATGGTGCAGGGTCACCTGATCCCAAACGAACTACAACAGGTTCACCTTCGCTAAAGTCAATTACAGTCGTAGGTTGTTCACCTAGGTAACCGCCATTAAGAATCACATCAACCGCATGTTCTAGTTTATCGCGAATATCCTCTGGATCAGATTCTGTTACGTCACTGCCAGGTAGAATCAACGACGTAGACATCATCGGCTCACCTAATGCTTCCAACAAGTCCAAGGCAATTTGATTGTCTGGAACACGGATACCGATGGTCTTACGTTTTGCATTCATCAAACGACGCGGCACCTCTTTTGTGCCTTTGAAGATGAAGGTGTAAGGACCTGGTGTGTTATTTTTCAGCAGTCGGAATGCAGAGTTATCCACTCGCGCATAGAGAGAAAGCTCCGACAAATCACGACACAGTAAAGTAAAGTTATGCTTATCATCCAGACGACGAATCTGACAGATTCGTTCCAGTGCCTGTTTGTTCTCCAACTGACAGCCAAGTGCGTACCCTGAATCAGTAGGGTAAACCACAACGCCGCCGTTACGAATGATTGCTACTGCTTGATTAATCAAGCGAGCCTGTGGGTTTTCTGGGTGAACGTAAAAAAACTGGCTCATTGTAATTCCTCATTATCGAGCCTCTCGGCTCTATATTTTTATGGGTTCTCGACTTCGTATTACTGAGTGTTATTCAACGAAGGATCTATTCCCCAATCTTTCCAAACTGGTTCGACGCCAGCAGGCAACCATAGGTTCCTTCCTAGCTCCATCCACGGTGATGGGTAGTGAAAATCACTGCCTTGAGAGGCTAATAGTTTGTATTGTATAGCATAATCAGCCAAGTTGCGCCTTTCTTGTTGCGCTTGCTGTGGCTGTGCAACTTCCATCGCATCACCACCCGCTTCGACAAACGCTGCTAGAAGACGCTTAATCCACTTCGCTGTCAACTTATATCTACCAGGATGCGCTAATACCGCCATTCCACCAGCCGCATGGATAGCATCAACCGCATCCTTCATCGAACACCAATTCGGTGGTACATAACCTGGGTTATTACGCGTTAGATATTTTTTAAACACCATTTGCATGGTTTTTGCGTAACCATTATCTACCAACCATTTCGCGAAATGCGCTCTTGTCACTGGAGCATCACCGGCGATTTGCCTTACCTCTTCAAGCACACCTACTCGAGTTGCTTTTTGTAGTCGCTCTGCAATTAACTCAGATCGTGTTATGCGATGCTGCTTCTGTTGTTCTATGAGGGCAGATAATTGTTCATTTTCCGGATCGATATTCAGGCCGACAATATGAATATCTTTGTTTTGCCAGACGGTCGATATCTCAATGCCATTGATGATTTTTATCGGCAAATTATTATCTTGAACGTATTGCTTAGCTAACGCCAAACCGTCAACCGTATCATGATCAGTGATCGCCAAAACCTCGATATCAAAACTCAGCGCCCTTTCCACTAAATCTTTAGGTTCTAACCGACCGTCCGATGCAGTGGTGTGACTATGTAAATCAATTCTCATATTTTTATCGTTTTAATGCCGTTTTGGGGTTGACTTTTTACTCTCGCACTAGTTAACTAGTACACAAATACAAAGTACGTAATTTAAGGTTCACCATGTTACAAGAATTTAACCAAAACCAAAAAGCGAAAGTTGCGGTTTGTCTTAATAAGGCAAACTCATCAGATCTTGCTTGGTGGCGCACTTGGACTAGTTCTTGGTGGGCAAACGTATACTTCTAGTTTATAGAACCAAACGTTGTAAAGCCCGCTACTTAAGCGGGCTTTTTTGTTTTGTTGCTCATTTCACATTCAACTGCCTAAACATTAATCGAATATAGCCAACTCTAGATTGGGAGAACGTTTGCTTTATGCGACTATGTACGGCAGGAAGATTTAAACAGCTACAAGGAGGTCTTGTGAACAAGGCCATTGAAATTAAGAAACTTGGACAGCTTGAAGTGCTAACGGCTTCCGTCCCTTATACTCAAGACCCGACTCGCTTGTTCCACACACTATGTGAGAACAAAACTGACAGCCTATTGCTGGAATCTGCTGAGATCGATTCAAAGCAAAATTTAAAATCCCTGCTGATCGTAGATTCAGCGGTTCGCATTGTTTGCTTCGGCCATACCGTTAGCATGCACGCCTTGACCAATAACGGTAAAAACCTACTGTCTCACCTAAACCAGAACATCCGTGGTGACGTTGAGAGCAAGTTCGATGGCGAAACGCTAACTTTGCAGTTTAACCAGCCATGCGACACGTTAGATGAAGACTCTCGCCTACGTGAAGCCTCTTCTTTCGATGCGCTACGTTTGGTTCAGCATAGTTTTGATATTTCACAGCAAGACAAACACGCAATTTTCCTTGGTGGTCTGTTTGCCTACGACTTAGTCGCAAACTTTGAGCCGCTTGGTAATGCCGAAGTAACAAATCAGTGTCCAGATTACGTTTTCTACGTCGCGGAAACACTACTTGTTGTCGACCATCAAACGGAATCTTGCCAGCTTCAAGCGACGTTGTTTGTTGATGGTTCAGAGAAAACAGCGTTAGAGACTCGTATTGCAGAAATTAGCGCCCAGTGTGCAGCGCCAAAACTGTTGCCGAGTGCAGAGCAAATAACAGATGTAACGGTAGAACCTAGCGTGTCTGATGCAGACTTCTGCCAAACCGTTCGCGACTTAAAAGAGTTCGTAGTGAAAGGCGATGTATTCCAAGTTGTACCGTCTCGTAGATTCACTCTACCTTGTCCTTCTCCACTGGCGGCTTACAAAGAACTGAAACAAAGTAACCCAAGCCCTTACATGTTCTACATGCAAGATGAGCTGTTCACTCTGTTTGGCGCATCACCAGAAAGCGCGCTTAAGTATGAAACCGATACCAACCAAATTGAAATCTACCCAATTGCAGGCACACGTCGCCGTGGTAAACGCCCGAATGGAGAGATCGATTTCGACCTAGATAGCCGCATCGAACTTGAACTGCGCACAGACATGAAAGAAAACGCAGAACACATGATGTTGGTTGACTTAGCACGTAACGACGTTGCCCGTATCGCACAAGCAGGCACTCGCCACGTAGCTGACCTACTAAAAGTCGACCGCTACAGCCACGTAATGCACTTGGTATCTCGTGTGGTTGGTCAACTGCGTGAAGACCTAGACGCGCTGCACGCATACCAAGCGTGTATGAACATGGGTACGCTCACTGGTGCACCAAAGATTCGTGCAATGCAGTTGATTCGCGATGTAGAAGGCGCACGACGCGGTAGCTACGGCGGTGCTGTGGGTTACCTTACCGGCGAAGGAACACTAGATACTTGTATCGTGATCCGCTCAGCTTACGTTGAGAACGGCATTGCTCAAGTTCAAGCTGGTGCAGGCGTGGTGTTCGATTCTGATCCACAAGCGGAAGCAGACGAAACGCGCGGCAAAGTACAAGCGGTAATCTCTGCTATCCAAGCAGCGCATAAGTCACAATAAGGAATAGGGTTCAGAGATGGCTAATATCATTTTTATCGACAACTTTGACTCGTTCACCTACAACCTTGTGGATCAATTCCGCTCGCTAGGTCACTCAGTCAAGATTTACCGAAACAACATCCCAGCAGAAACCATTGAACAAGCGGTAAATGAGCTTGAAAACCCAGTGGTTCTGCTATCACCAGGTCCTGGTGCACCTTCAGAGGCAGGCTCAATGCCAGAGCTTATCCAACGTATGAAAGGCAAAGTGCCGATGATCGGAATTTGTCTTGGCCACCAAGCGATTGTTGAAGCATACGGCGGCACCGTTGCTGGCGCGGGTGAAATCATTCACGGTAAGGTCTCTATGATGGAGCACCAAAACCATGCGATTTACCAAAACCTACTATCACCACTCGCAATTGCACGTTACCACTCGCTAGTTGCGACCAAGGTTCCTGAGAGCCTAACCATCACAGCAGAAGTGGATGACTTGGTAATGTCTGTTGTACATGAAGAAGATAAAGTTTGCGGGTTCCAGTTCCACCCGGAATCTATTATGACGACCTACGGAGCAACACTGTTGGCCAATGCCATTGAATGGGCACTTGAAGAACAAACTTCAGCGAACCCACTCACTGCTTAAAAAGCACTTGGCACATAAGAAATTTAGGAGAGGAAATATGGAAGCAATCATCAACCCTATTATTACCAAACTGTACGAGCAAGAATCGCTTACTCTGGAAGAGAGCCAACAGCTATTCGACATCATTATCCGTGGTGAACTAGATCCAATTTTGATGGCGTCAGCGCTGACTGCACTAAAAATCAAAGGCGAAACGCCAGACGAAATTGCAGGCGCGGCAAAAGCACTGCTGGCAAACGCAAATCCATTCCCTCGCCCAGATTACGATTTCGCAGATATCGTAGGTACTGGCGGTGACGGTCACAACACCATCAACATTTCAACCACTGCGGCGTTTGTTGCTGCAGCATGTGGTCTAAAAGTAGCGAAACACGGTAACCGCAGCGTTTCCAGCAAATCGGGTTCTTCTGACCTTCTTGATTCATTTGGTATCAACCTAGCTATGAGCGCAGAAGATACGCGCAAAGCGGTAGACGATATTGGTGTCGCTTTCCTATTTGCACCTCAATACCACGGTGGTGTGCGCCATGCGATGCCAGTGCGTCAAACTATGAAAACACGCACCATCTTTAACATTCTTGGCCCACTGATTAACCCTGCTCGTCCTAACATCGAATTGATGGGCGTTTACAGTGAAGAACTGGTTCGTCCTATCGCAGAAACCATGCTACAAATAGGTATGAAGCGCGCCGCTGTAGTACACGGCAGTGGCTTGGACGAAGTAGCAATTCACGGTGAAACAACCGTTGCCGAAATCAAAGACGGAAAGATCACAGAATACAAACTAACGCCTGCAGACTTCGGTTTAGAAGCGCACCCGCTAGAAGCGATCAAAGGTGGCGTTCCTGAAGAAAACAAGGCGATAATTACCAATATTCTGACGGGTAAAGGTACAGACGCACAATTGGGCGCAGTGGCAGTGAACGTTGCTCTGCTAATGCGTCTATTCGGCCACGAAGATTTGAAAGCCAACACGCAACAAGCGATTGAGGCAATGAATTCAGGCAAGGCGTACCAATTGGTACAACAACTTGCCGCACACGCTTAAGGAATTGAAGAAGATGACTGACTTCAACACTCAGCAAGCTGGCAACCTGTCTGAACACGTTTCTAAGAAAGAAGCAGAAATGGCAGAAGTACTGGCGAAAATTGTCCGCGACAAATATCAATGGGTAGCAGACCGTAAGGTGTCTCAACCGCTAAGCACATTTCAGTCTGATTTGCTGCCATCGGACCGCAGCTTCTACAATGCTCTGAGTGGCGAAAAGACGGCATTCATCACCGAATGTAAGAAGGCATCTCCTTCTAAAGGTTTGATTCGTGATCACTTCGACTTGGATTACATTGCATCGGTTTACAACAACCATGCTGATGCGATTTCAGTCCTAACAGACGAAAAGTACTTCCAAGGTAACTTTGACTTTCTTCCTCAAGTACGTGGTCAAGTTAAACAACCGGTTCTGTGCAAAGACTTCATGGTAGATACCTACCAAGTTTACCTAGCACGTCATTACAGTGCTGATGCCGTGCTACTGATGCTTTCTGTCCTTAATGACGAAGAGTACAAAGCGCTAGAGGAAGCGGCGCACAGCCTGAACATGGGTATCTTGACCGAAGTCAGCAACGAAGAAGAGCTTCATCGTGCAGTTAAGCTAGGCGCACGCGTTATCGGCATTAATAACCGTAACCTTCGCGACCTAAGTACTGATTTGAATCGTACGAAAGAACTGGCACCGACCATTCGTGAACTGGCTCCTAACGCAACAGTAATCTCAGAATCTGGCATTTATACACATCAACAAGTTCGTGATTTAGCGGAATACGCAGACGGCTTCTTGATTGGTAGTTCACTGATGGCGGAAGACAACCTTGAACTTGCAGTACGTAAAGTGACGTTAGGCGAAAACAAAGTCTGTGGCTTAACGCACCCAGATGACGCAGCGAAAGCGTACCAAGCTGGTGCGGTATTTGGTGGTCTGATTTTTGTCGAGAAGTCGAAGCGTGCGGTCGACCTTGAAGGTGCGCGCTTAACCATGAGCGGTGCTCCACTTAACTACGTAGGCGTGTTCCAAAATCACGATATCGATTTTGTTGCTTCTGTCGTGACCTCTTTGGGTTTAAAAGCGGTGCAACTGCACGGTCAAGAAGACCAAGCTTACGTTAATCAGCTAAAAGCAGAGCTACCAGCATGTGTTGAAATCTGGAAAGCTTACGGTGTGACAGATGCGAAGCCAGAACTGCTTTCGGACAACATTGACCGTCACCTATTAGATGCACAAGTTGGCACTCAAACAGGTGGAACCGGACAAGTGTTCGACTGGTCACTGATCGGCGACCCAAGTCAAATTATGCTAGCGGGCGGACTGTCGCCAGAAAATGCTCAACAAGCAGCGACACTAGGTTGCTTGGGATTAGATTTAAACTCTGGTGTAGAAAGCGCACCAGGCAAAAAAGATTCACAGAAGTTGCTCGCGGCATTCACTGCTATTCGCAACTACTAAAGCTGGATATCAGCTAAAAAATTTAAAGCTATTCGTAGCGAAAAATACGAGAAGGAATATAACGATGGCAAAACTGAATGCCTACTTTGGCGAATACGGCGGTCAGTACGTTCCGCAAATTCTAGTTCCAGCACTGGAGCAACTAGAGCAAGCGTTTATCGACGCGCAAGAAGATCCAGAATTCCGCAGCGAATTCATGACGCTTCTTCAAGAGTATGCGGGCCGCCCAACGGCTTTAACTCTAACTCGTAACCTAACCAAAGGTACGAAAACCAAACTGTACCTAAAACGTGAAGACCTACTTCACGGTGGTGCCCACAAGACTAACCAAGTGTTGGGTCAAGCGCTACTTGCGAAACGCATGGGCAAAAACGAAATCATCGCTGAAACTGGCGCAGGTCAACACGGTGTTGCAACCGCACTAGCATGTGCACTGCTTGGCCTTAAGTGTCGCGTGTACATGGGTGCAAAAGACGTTGAGCGTCAAAGCCCGAACGTATTCCGTATGAAGCTAATGGGCGCAGAAGTTATTCCTGTCCACTCGGGTTCAGCAACACTTAAAGACGCATGTAACGAAGCGCTGCGTGACTGGTCTGCAACTTATGAAGATGCACACTACCTATTAGGTACAGCGGCAGGTCCTCACCCATTCCCAACAATCGTGCGTGACTTCCAACGCATGATTGGTGAAGAAACGAAGAATCAGATTTTGGCACGTGAAGGTCGTCTTCCTGATGCGGTTATCGCATGTGTGGGCGGTGGTTCAAACGCGATTGGCATGTTTGCTGACTTCATCGAAGAAGAAAGCGTTCGCCTAATTGGTGTTGAGCCAGCAGGTAAAGGTATCGATACTGACCAGCACGGTGCACCACTTAAACATGGTAAAACGGGTATCTTCTTTGGTATGAAAGCGCCATTGATGCAAGATCCAAACGGTCAGGTTGAAGAGTCATACTCTGTCTCTGCTGGTCTTGATTTCCCTTCAGTTGGTCCACAGCACGCACATCTAAACGCAATTGGCCGTGCTGAATATGACAACGTGACGGATGATGAAGCACTAGAAGCATTCCAAGAAATTGCGCGTCACGAAGGTATCATCCCTGCTCTAGAATCTTCTCACGCACTGGCTCATGCACTGCGTATGGCTCGTGAGAATCCAGAAAAAGAGCAATTATTGGTCGTTAACCTATCAGGTCGTGGTGACAAAGACATCTTCACCGTACACGCCATCTTAGAAGAAAAAGGAGCAATCTAATGAGCCGTTATGAAAAGATGTTTGAGCGCCTAAACGAAAAGAACCAAGGCGCATTTGTACCGTTCGTAACGGTTTGCGATCCAAACGCCGAGCAGTCTTACAAAATCATGGAAACACTGGTTGAGTCTGGTGCAGATGCCCTTGAACTTGGTATTCCATTCTCAGATCCGCTAGCGGATGGCCCAACCATCCAAGGCGCTAACATTCGCGCGTTAGACTCAGGCGCAACACCAGATATCTGCTTTGAGCAAATTGGTAAGATCCGTGCTAAATACCCAGAGTTACCTATTGGTCTTCTTATGTACGCGAACCTTGTTTACTCTCGTGGTATCGAGAACTTCTATGAGCGTTGTGCAAAAGCAGGTATCGATTCTGTTTTGATTGCAGATGTACCAACTAATGAAAGTGCCGAATTTGTTGCTGCTGCAGAAAAGTTTGGTATTCACCCAATCTTCATCGCACCACCAACGGCAAGTGATGAAACACTGAAGCAAGTATCAGAGTTAGGTGGCGGCTACACTTACCTACTCTCTCGTGCAGGTGTTACTGGCGCAGAAACCAAAGCAAACATGCCTGTAGGTCATATGCTCGATAGACTGAACCAGTTTGATGCGCCACCAGCGCTACTTGGTTTTGGCATCTCTGAGCCTGCACAGGTGAAACAAGCACTAGAATCTGGCGCCGCTGGTGCAATTTCTGGTTCAGCCGTGGTAAAAATCATTGAAGCGAACGTTGATCAGCCACAAATTATGCTCGACAAGCTAGGTGAATTCGTTTCTGCAATGAAAGCTGCCACTCAAAAATAATTTCAGTTTGATATGACACAACAACGCCCGCTTAACATTATGTTTAGTGGGCGTTTTCTTACTATCGCGTTTATACCACGTCATTTTTTGTTCAACGCCCGCACTTTCCAAATCTATCTCAAGCAGAGCACTCAAAGAGTGTTAAGCTTGGGTAACTTAACTCACTCAATAAAGCAATGTGCAGTAAGGTTGCTACATGGAAGAAGTCAAAACACTGCTAGCCAAATGTCCTGTACTATCAGGGCTGCCAGATAAAGGGCTTAGTGAAGCAGCGCAAATGACTAAGGTTCGCTGCTTCGACGAAAAAGCACTGATTTGCAATAAAGGTGCGCTTCAATCTTCTCTTATGGTCATAGCTCAAGGTGCAGTGAGAGTGAACTCAATTAGTTCAAAAGGCAAAGAAGTCACACTGATGATTTTCGAAGCTGGTGGCTGGTTTGGAGACAATGTTTTTTCTCCCGGTATGCCTCGTATTTTTGGTGCGACCGCGCATTCTGACGTGACTGTAATGGAGCTTCCTGGAGATAAATTTCGCCAATTACTCGCCAAATACCCTCAAAGTTACCCCACTATACTCGACTTACTTAGCCGCCGCTTGTGGTCTGCTATTTCTGTTATCGAAGATGACGCGATTAGAGGAATTGAAGAACGAGTCGCCAAAAGGTTACTGCTGCTTGCAGAATACCAACTTAATCAAGCGATCGATACTCGACCATGCGTTGTCAGGGTAACAAGAGAACATATCGCTAACATGATGGGGCTAACTCGTCAGAGCGTACACAAGATACTAAAACGATTAGAAAGTATCGGGATGCTAGAGCTAAACTATGGCTCAGTAACCATTACCAATCCGAAACGCTTAGAAGAATACTTTAAAGAACTCGAGCAATAGATCCATTCAACAAACGGTAAGTATTGTCTAACGACAGCTAAAAAGCTTATGCATCTAATTGGTTAAGAGCACAACACCATTTGCACTTAGGCAAGTGGCGCTGTGACACAAAAACCATTGAATTGACTAAGCTATATTCAATTCAGATTTCAACTCACGTTTCAAAATCTTTCCTGTCGCACTCATCGTGAGGTGTTCACGAATTTCGACATAACGAGGATATTTAAACGAGGCTAATTGCTCTTTACCCCACTTTTGTAATGAATCGGCGTCAATGTATTCTTTTGGTTTAAGTACAACGTAGGCTTTTATCTCTTCGCCATACTCTTCATTTGGAATCCCTATCACCGCGACCATTGAAACTGCAGGATGAGTCATGAAAACTTCTTCAATTTCTCTGGGATAAACATTAAATCCACCTCGAATGATCAGATCTTTCATTCTATCGACAATAAATAAATTACCTGAACTGTCAAAGCGGCCCACATCACCAGTATGGAACCAACCATTTTGTAGCGCAGATTCAGTAACTTCTGGGCGATCAAGATATCCCTTCATAACATTATGACCACGCACAACAATCTCACCTTCTTCGCCTATCGGTAGTGCATTGCCTTCAATGTCGATAACTCTTACTTCGACGCCTTGAACCGGTTGACCTACCGAGCCTGGTATTCGCTCCTGATCTAAATGATTAAAACATGCAATAGGACTTGTCTCCGACAACCCGTATCCTTCTAAGATCGGCACATTAAATGTTTCTTCAAAGGTTCGAAAGATTTCGGTTGGTAATGGCGCACCACCGCTTACTGCAACACGCAATGACGAGGTATCAAATTGATGCTGCACATGAAGCAGACCGATGTACATCGTTGGCACACCAGCAAATATCGTCACCCTATGTTTTTCCACCAGCTCAAGAACATGTTTAGGCTCAAACCTAGGCACTAACACCAATGTTGCCCCGCCCAAAACACTAGCATTTAAGTGGACGGTTTGACCAAATGTATGAAATAAAGGCAAAGTTACTAAGTGAATATCATCGGCCTGGCTGCCCATAATGTTTTGTGCCACCAGAGCGTTCATTATGATGTTCTGCTGAGTCAGTTCAGCGCCTTTTGGTAAGCCTGTCGTCCCTGATGTATACAAAATCACACATGTATCATCCGCATTACGCGGTATATAATCCGGCAACGGTTGGACATCGGCTATAAACGCATTGAGAGTTATTACACCATTCCAATAGCTTTCATCTTGAGATTGAGTCAATACGACTATGCCTTCGCATGTATCGACTTGTTCAAAGGCTTTGACACCCTCTTTTGCCATTGGCAGTTCTTTCGTCCCTTCAAAGCAGAAATAAAACTTCGCTTTTGAATCTTCTAAGTGATACTTAATTTCTCGCGCTTTCAAAAGCACATTTAATGGGACTGCAACCGCGCCAGCTTTTTGTATTGCATAATAAACAAACGCGAAAAAAGGAATGTTTGGGCATGAAATCGCAACGCGGTCACCTGGCTTTACGCCTTTATTGATTAAAGACGCTGCGATCTTGCCGGCGATCGCATCAAACTGCGCATAATTTATCTTTTCAGTGCCACATATCAACGCCGTTTTATCTGGTTTACTCGCAGCATTTCTTTGTAACGCAGCAGCAAGATTCATCATAGTCTCTTCACCTCTTACTTGTCTTTCTCGTCTAATCAGCTCAGGAGCATTAACTAAGCAAGTTATCTCTAACACTGGATCGTCAGCATTTGAGTCTCACCAGCCATTATCATTTAACATTATGTTTACAACGCAATCAGGACTAAGAATGTAAAGCAATTAACATTTCAGAAGGTAAATTAATAAAAGTGTGAGCTTGAAAGAAATGAATTGTTATAAATATCAACCCAAGTCACTAAAAACTCTGACTGCAATAGCAAATACAAAAGCGGTTAAAATTAACAAAAAGAAAACAAAAAAAGAAAAATAAACTTGAACAATCCCAAGCGTAACACTCATAAGAAAAATCAACGGCAAACGTTTGCTATTGAACAAAACTTTATCGTTCGTCAACAAAATATCGATTAATCCATCAATAATACCTTGCTGCATATTGCCAATTGTAAACGATAAGTGTAAAAAGCAAGGCGAGATAATTATCCGTAAATCCATTTGTGGTTAGTGGGTAATTTTAGGATTTTACATTTTATTAGCACAGAGGTTATGGAAGTGTTAAAAGAAAAGAGTTTGCTAAACAACATTGGCGTACAAGTCGTAATCGCCATGATCGTGGGCACAGCCGTTGGTGCCATGATGGGTCATGATGCGACAGTGTTCGCTCCTTTAGGTGCTATCTTTATCAACTTAATCAAAATGTTGGTTATTCCTTTGGTCGCTGTAGCCTTGATTTCTGGCGCCGCTGGTCTTGGGAACAGCCAGTCAGCAGGTAAAGTTGGCATCGTCACTCTAGGTTATTTTGGTTTAACATCCGCCCTAGCCGTTGCGCTTGCACTATTTATGGGTGAAGTATTCCAACCAGGCATGGGTATCGACGTCTCTGGCGTTGAAGGCATGTTCTCAGCAGAATACGCTTCAAAAGGTGAACTACCTACTTTCTGGGCAACCATCACTGGTATGATCCCAACCAACGTTTTCCAATCACTAAATGAAGCAAACATCCTACAGATCCTCGTTTTCTGTATGTTCTTTGGTATTGCGATTTCTAAGCAAGCAAAAGAGCGTCGTGAACCAATCATCAATGGTGTTAACTGCATCGCTGACGCAATGGTTTGGATGATCAACAAAGTAATGATCATTGCACCTATCGGTGTATTTGGTCTGATGGCAGAAGCCGTCGGTACGTTTGGTTTTGGTGCGCTAATGGTGGTGTTTAAACTGTTCGTTGTTTACGTTGCCGCCATCCTAATCTTCGGTTTCGTTGTTTACCCAGCAATGGTGCATGTTTTCACGAAGACATCTGCGAAGAAATTCCTGTCTTCAATGAAGAAACCGCAAGCAGTTGCGCTTTCAACAGCGTCTTCTATGGCAACACTGCCTGTCACAATGGACACCTGTGAAAAAGAGCTGGGCGTAAAAAATTCAACTGCATCATTTGTTCTGCCTCTAGGCGCAACGATCAACATGTCAGGTAATGCGATTTACTATGGCTTGGTTGCTATCTTCTTTGCTCAACTGTTCAATATCGATCTAGGCATGGGCGCTTACATTGCAATTATCGTAACGTCTACATTAGGTGCGGTTGGTCAAGCGGGTGTTCCTGGCCCTTCTTTCCTAGTGGTTGCCGTGCTTCTTGCCGCTGGTATTCCAATTGAAGGTCTACCGCTGCTATTCGCTCTTGACCGTATTTTCGATATGATTCGTACAGCACTGAACATCACAGGTGATGCTGCATGTGCAGTTATCGTTGATGCGCTAATTGAAGAAGAAACGGCAGAAGCTGAGCTAAAAAAGCAAGAAGCCTAACCCTTTCTTGAATAGACCAAAAACCGCTCATAATGAGCGGTTTTTTTGTCTTTTCTTGCATTACGTAACTATACAAATAGAAACCGATGGCATAATTTTTTCAAAATGATATAAACCATTACAAAATATAACAAAACGTTAGAGCTAGGTTATATCATGAGTTTTGAGCAATCTTTGGACTATCTCACCAAAACAAATTTGCCGATCGAATCAAAGCAGCAGGCCTTGGTTGACTCAGTTATTCTTACCCTAACGAAACAAAAACGAGATGCTCTTTTTCAACAGGTTGCTCTGTATCGAATAAAACTGCTTAAATCTCTCTTTCCTAAACACGCATCAAAAAGTCTTTCTGCACTATTTGAGTTAATGGATTATCGAGATTTAGTGCAACAGTATCCGACAGGTTTCTCCAAAGAGATTCGTTTACTTGAACAACTTGCCGCAGATTGTTACCCGCATTGGATGGTTTTCTGGTGTCAATGCGAGATCGAAGCAATCAAGCAAAAATATCCTTCAAACGAAGCTGCGATTCCTACTCCGCTTCCGTTTGACGACCACAGCTATACTAGCGTGTTAATTGAAGATATCGCAGATTGCGATCTTGAGGTAATGCTGCCAAATCATGCAGCGTTAATGCCGATTTCCGAAGCGATCACACTGAGTAATCTTGAGCTTTTCGTCCAAACTGAACAATGGTTTGAAATCTTGCCTCTTTTATCACTCTCGCAAAAAGGGCAGCACTTTGCCCTCTTGCTCAAATCGTCATCTTCACCAATCATGGTCTCCTCCGCTTTAGTGCAAAGCTGGCATCAACGAAATAACTGGCTCAGTTACTCACCACAGTTTAGTAACGAACAATGGCAGTTTTGCTTTCCTAATCATGGGTACAGTGTTCTCAATCAACTGGGTATTTTGGAGTGTCGTGCTCTAACTCATGAGCACACTCTTATTGAGTTTGATGCTCAGTTTCAATCTCGTGTAAAGAACAGTGAAGCGGTTTGCGAAGTACTGCGTCTTACGGTGGGAGGCAACATTCAACAAAAGCTGTATTTTTTGTATCTGGCGCAAAAAACTATGATGAGCGAGCTCTATAAAGCAGGCTATAAGCTCGGCTTTACCATTATTGAGCAAGTATTTATGTTAAATTTCTATCAATCTATTGATTTAAGTGCCTACTTTCACTCAGGATACCGCGACATTAACGGTGACGGTACCAAGACATACCGCGGTTTCTGGAATTTAGGTATGATGGTTGAAGCATTTCAAGACATACAATTTCGCGACTACAAACATTGCGTACGAACAAAAAGAATGGATAAAAAGGTGAATGAGCATGCTTGATGTTCATTTGCACGGTCTCTTTTACCCAAAAGCAATGGCATTGTACGCGACTGTACTAATAGTATTCGCTTGGCTACTGTATTACTGCTATCGCCTAAAACAGAAGAGTGAATCAATCTTAGGCTCGCATCACGCGCCTTACATCGCTTATTCCAGCTGTATCATTGTTTGGATAAGCAGCAACGCCTATTTCCATACCGATTTATTGCCAGAATTAGGCTCTGTTGGTGGCATTTTTATGGCTAAGTTAGCGAACTTAGCGTCTTTTTTCGCCTTTGCGTTTGCATTCTATTTTTCTTGCCAGTTAACCGCAGATGTTAAAAAAACAGCGGTCAAAGCCTGGCAAAAAGTCGTCTTTGTCGCACTAGCAACGTATTCACTGTACATCAACTTAGTACCGAATCTTACTGTCGAAAATGTCACCATTAGTGGTCCAAGCCAGTTCGTCATTAAATTTGGCCCACATACCTCATATTTTTTCATTAGTTTGCTAGCTTTCGTGGTACTAACGCTGCTTAACTTGATTGCCATGCGCGCTAACAGCAGCAAGCTCACGTTAGCAAAAAGCAACTATATGATCGCTGGCATTTTGGTATTCATGTTATCTACGGCAGTGATACACCTTGGAATGACGTATTTCCTTGGCGACTTCTCCCTAACTTGGTTACCACCAGCACTTTCAATCAGCGAAATGTTGTTTGTGGGCTATGCCCTACTTACCTCTCGCTTCTACAGCGCTAAATATCTCACGTACTTAACGGTAAGCGCGCTCTTAGTCTGCGCCATTTTTGTTCTGCCGCTAGGGGCGATATTTATTCCTATCTCTGAAGATAACCAATGGCTTGTTGCGGTACCTTTATGCGCGCTTATCGGTATCAGTTGGCACTTGCTTTTTAAGCGAGTCAGTCGTTTCGCTTCATATTTTATTTATGGGAAACGACACACTCCCGTTCAGCAAATCCTTGGGTTAGAGGAAGAGTTTAAACGCTCAATAGATGATGCTATGCGTCAGTTGGCATCGTTACTTAACATACCAAACAACAAGCTACAGCTAGTCACTAGCAATTACACAGAAACGTTTTACGAAGAGTACCTGCCGTCAAGCAAGTCAGTTCTCGTGCTTGATGAGTTGTCTGAAGAAATTGATTATGCCTCCTCTTCTAAAGGGTCGATGAGAAAGCTCTACGAGCGTATGCGCTCAAGCAATACTGCGCTCGTTATGCCTCTCTTCGGTCGTGGAAAATCTGTTACTCACTTGCTGATTTCTTCACATAAAATAGATAATAAGCTGTTTTCTAATGAAGAAATCTCAGCTCTGCAAACGTTATTAGTTCGCATCCAGAGCACCATTGAAGCCGATAGAAAGGTACGCCAAAGCCGTGCGCTGGCTAACTCCATTGCACATGAAATGCGTAACCCTCTCGCTCAAGTACAATTACAATTTGAAGCTTTAAAACAGCATATAGAGTCAAACGCCTCACTGGATATGCTAAAAAGAGAAATTGATAAAGGTGAAGCCGCTATACAACGCGGTCGACAACTTATCGATATTATTTTACGAGAAGTTAGCGACAGCTCACCAGAGCATGAGCCTTTAGCTCTCACTTCCATACATAAAGCCATCGACCAAGCAGTAAGCCGTTATGGTTTTGAAAACGATCAAATAATTGAGAGAATTAACCTGCCACAGGCACACGATTTTGTCGCGAAGTTAAATGAGACCCTGTTTAACTTTGTCATTTTCAATTTGATTCGTAACGCTATCTACTATTTTGATTCTTATCCCGACAGTCAAATTGAGATTCGTACCCAGGCGGGGGCTTACGAAAACATTCTGATCTTCCGAGATAGTGGGCCAGGTATAGATCGCAGTATCTTACACAAGATATTTGATGACTTTTTCTCGTATCAAAAAAGCGGAGGCAGTGGCTTAGGTTTGGGCTATTGCCAACGTGTTATGCGCTCCTTCGGAGGACGAATAGAGTGCCAGTCTGAATTGAGCGAGTTCACAGAATTCTACTTGTATTTCCCAGTCGTACCAAACGCACCAAAACCAGAGACATTGAGAGCACCGGACTTTGATAACTGGAAAGCAACTCCATCACATTCTGAAAATCATTCAGCTCAACACGTACAAGTATGTAAAGATGCACCAACAGTGCTCATTGTTGATGACAAAGAGGTGCAACGCACCTTGGTACAGATGTATTTAAAAAGATTGGGAGTCAACAGCTTACAAGCAAATAATGGAGCCTCTGCGGTAGAACTATTCCACTCTCACAAGATTGATCTCGTTCTTATGGATGTCCAAATGCCGGTAATGAATGGATTTGACGCCAGCCAACGGATTAAGCAAATCACATCCTCCGTTCCAATCATTGCCTTATCTGGTGAGTCTGGAGCTAGAGAGTTGGAGCTAATTTCGACACTCATGGATGACAGGCTCGAAAAGCCCACCACGTTAAATGCACTTCAAGTCGTCATCCAAAGATGGTTACAGAACGAGAATTTTGCACCTTCCAACACTTTTTAATTTGCAAATATAGAATTGGCACTAGATGTGCATTATTGGAGTAAATCGAATTATCCAGAAGGTCAAGCAGGCTGCAAATGAGTAGCGTATGAGCTTGATAAGGAGATCGCCATGTTACTTCATCGACATACATACTACGGCTTGATTCATCATGGAATCAAAACACTGTTACTTGATCGCTTAGGCCACTATACAGAAGAAGAGTATCATCAATATCTGACCCTGATGACTGGTAAATCCACTTGCTTCACGATGTCTCTCGAAGAGCTAGAAGCAACGGTCGATAACTTACTGCGGGAAGGCTATTTAGAAGATGTAAAAACGCTTATTTCCCAATATCAACGTGTGGCTTAAGGTTTAAAACTCTCAACTCTATTGCCGCTTCACGCGGCAATTTTTATTCCTTCCATTTGCTGTTTCGACGTGGAAGAAGCTTGCGGGCTGTACGATATACTAAGCGTTACTATTCTTACCTTAACTTCCTCAGTATTCACATCTTGTCAGATTCCGTTAGACTGTCTTCAATTCAACAATTAGGTAGATTTTGCCATCATGAAGCAGATCCTAGACTTTATACCACTCATCGTTTTCTTCGCTTTATACAAGCTGTACGACATCTACGTGGCGACAGGTGCACTGATCGTAGCAACAGCCATTCAGCTTGTCGTCACCTATGCGCTGTATAAGAAAGTCGAAAAGATGCAGCTAATAACATTTGTTATCGTCACTATCTTCGGCGGCATGACCCTTTTCTTCCACGACGACAATTTTATAAAGTGGAAAGTCACCATCATTTACGCGATTCTGGCGATTGGCTTAGCAGTGAGCCACGCATTGGGAAAATCAGCCATCAAAGGTATGCTAGGCAAGGAAATTACGTTACCTGACGCTGTTTGGGCAAAGATTAACTGGGCTTGGGTTGGCTTCTTCTCATTCTTCGCTGGCCTAAACATTTATATTGCTTACGAATTGCCGTTGGATGTTTGGGTTAACTTCAAAGTATTTGGAATGTTGATCGCGACATTTGCTTACATGATTGCGACTGGCTTTTACATTTATAAACACATGCCAAAAGAACAAAAAAATAACTCATCCGATGTGTCCACTGATGAATAAAAACTCAGTTTTGCTATAATCCGCGACTTCACAGCGATCTTAGGGTCGCTGTTTTGCTCCATGTATCAGTAAACCGCTCAAACAACGTACCGTTTTCAGACCATTCTTGCTGCTGTAAACCAACTTTCTCTGGTCCGGTATCTGCGGTTTTTTAAGGACCTTTGGTTCTAGGTATTTACTATGTTGGCGCTTAGTTTGAGCGCCTTTAAGATTTAGGATGTCACAATGAGTCAAGAAATTAGCTCTCCGAAAGGTCAAATGCTGCTTCGTACCCTTGCAATGCCTGCAGATACAAACGCCAATGGCGATATTTTTGGCGGTTGGATAATGTCTCAGCTCGACTTAGCAGGCGCGATTCTGGCAAAAGAGATCTCTTGTGGTCGCGTTGTCACCGTTTCGGTATCAAGCATTACGTTCAAAAAGCCTGTTGGTGTGGGCGATGTCGTATGCTGCTACGGCGAATGCACTAAGATCGGCCGCACATCCATGAGTGTCGATTTGGAAGTATGGGTCAAACCCGTCAAAGCTCACGGTGTTGGCGAACGCTTCATGGTTTGTGATGCGACCTTCAACTACGTAGCCATTGACAGTGAAGGTAAACCACGTCCGGTTCAGAATTAGTCAACCTACAACGCTAACAGTTAGAAAGGACCTCACATTTTCTGTTGTTCACTTGTGAGAGACACAAAAAAGGCGTTAAATTAACACTTTACCCTACCAATTAAGGAACTATGCTATGTGGTATGTCATCTTTTCACAGGACGTTGAGAACTCGTTGGAAAAACGCATGAGCGTTCGCCCACAACACTTGGGTCGCTTACAAAAGCTACAAGACGAAGGTCGCCTTCTTACAGCTGGTCCGATGCCTGCGATAGATTCTGACAATCCTGGTGAAGCTGGATTTACGGGCTCAACTGTCATCGCTGAATTCGCCTCTCTAAAGGATGCTAAAGCGTGGGCAGAAGCCGATCCTTATGTAGCGGCTGGTGTTTACGATCATGTAATCGTGAAACCGTTCAAAAAAGTGTTTTAATTTATGAAAAAATTACTGTGTCTTTTCTTGGTATTTGGTGCTCTGGCTGGCTGTTCATCAACCGATGATAATCAGCGCCAACTTGAGCTTATGGCATCAAACCGAGCAGGAGTCTTGTCTGCGGGCCTCCCTTTAGAGTACGGTCCACTGCAAATAATGCGTGTCTCATCCAACAAAAATGTTGTAGAGATGATGATGATTTATAACGATGGCGCACTCGGTGCAAAGCCGTTAAATCAAGTACTGAATACCAGTATCTATACCTACTGCAGCAACCCAGAAGTTCGCAAGCAAATTGATATGGGCTTGATGTATCGTATTAAGGTACGTAATTCTCGCGGTCAGTTGATGGCAGATGAGTTGGTTTCCGCACAGACTTGTACTCAGGTGAAGTAGCTACAGTAATTTTTGTTGCTTTCGGCATGAGACGATGATTCGCTATTATTGGATAATCTGAAAACGAAAGTTAACAATTAAGAATAGAAAAACGGAGACCACAGTCTCCGTTTTTATTTGCTGTAACGATGTGTTACGCCAGCTCAGCACGGAGCTTCTTCGCCGCTGAAACCAGATTTGCCAATGCGGCTTCTGTCTCCTTCCAGTTTCGTGTTTTCAGACCACAATCTGGGTTTACCCACAAACGTTGAGCCGGAATTTTTTCTGCCGCTTTCTTGATTAAACCTTCAATCCATTCTTCCGTAGGAATGTTTGGTGAGTGAATGTCATAAACACCAGGGCCAATTTCGTTCGGGTAATTGAACTCTTCAAATGCTTTCAGCAGCTCCATATTTGAGCGAGATGTTTCAATGGTAATGACGTCCGCATCGAGTGCCGCAACCGAATCAATGATTTCATTGAACTCGCTGTAACACATATGAGTGTGAATCTGAGTTTCTGGTTTTGCACTTGCCGCAGAGACCTTAAACGCATTTACGGCCCATTCTAAGTACGCTTTGTGATCGCGTTTTTTGAGTGGTAAACCTTCTCGAATGGCTGGCTCGTCAATTTGAATGATATTGATGCCTGCATCTTGCAGGTCAGACACCTCATCACGTAGTGCCAAAGCAAGTTGCTGCGCAATTTCTTGACGTGTGATGTCTTCACGTGGGAACGTCCAACATAAAATCGTTACTGGTCCAGTCAACATGCCTTTCATCTGTTTGCTGGTTAGCGATTGTGCGTACGTCGACCATTCAACTGTGATCGGTTTTTCACGTTCAATGTCAGCAACTACAATGGCAGGTTTCACACAGCGAGAACCATAACTCTGTACCCAACCAAATTTGGTCGTTTGAAAACCCGCCAAGTTCTCAGCGAAGTATTCCACCATGTCGTTACGCTCTGCTTCACCATGAACTAGCACATCTAGGTCGAGCGCCTCTTGACGTTTTACTGCGTCAGCAATATGTCCTTTAAGTGCTTGGATATATTCAGACTCAGATAATTGACCTGTACGATAAGCACTGCGCTGAACACGAATTTCACCCGTTTGAGGGAAAGAACCGATTGTCGTGGTTGGCAACAGAGGCAAGCCCAATACTTCAGCTTGATGCGCAGCACGCTCCGCGTAAGGTGCGCTGCGCTCGGCAAGTGACGCAGTAATACTGTTTAAACGTGCTTGAACTTGTGGCTTATTCACATGCGTTGCCGTTTTACGTGCTTTGATTGGCTGGCTGTAGGTATCACAAGCGAGAATCGCATCTTGATCACCATCGAGTGCGCGGCCAAGCAAGGCGACTTCTGTTACTTTTTGTTTTGCGAACGCAAACCAGCTTTTCACTTCCTCACTGAGTTCTGTTTCCTGTTCCAGATCAACCGGGCTATGTAGCAAAGAGCATGAGCTCGCAACCCAAAGGTTGTCGCCCAGTTTTTCTTTTACTGGCTGTAGACGTTCAAGTTGCGCACTCAAATCCGAGCGCCACACGTTACGACCGTTGACCACGCCAGCAGACAGCACCCACCCCTCCGGTAGTTTGGCAACCACGTCGTCAAGCTGCTGAGGCGCGGCAGATAAATCGATATGTAAACCATCCACTGGTAGCTTTACAATTTTGTCTAGCGTATCGCTTATAGAGTCAAAGTACGTCGTTAGCAGCACTTTTACATCGCTTCGAATCACTTGGTACGCTAGCTTGAACGCATCAGCCCATTTGCTTTCTAGCTCCAGTGACAAAATTGGCTCATCAATCTGAACCCACTCAACACCTTGACTTGCGAGCTTTGCCAAAATAGCTTGGTAAGCCGTAAGCAATCGTGGCAGTAGCGTCAGGCGATCGAACCCTTCTTCTACCTCTTTACCTAAGTAAAGATAACTGACTGGACCAAGCAAAACTGGCTTCACTTTATGCCCAGCTTGGGTTGCTTCGTTGACTTCTTCAAACAGTTGAGGCCAACTCACTTCAAATGTATCGTCCTTGCTAAATTCAGGTACGATGTAGTGGTAGTTTGTGTTGAACCATTTAGTCATATCCGATGCTGCAGCGCCCGCACAGCCGCAACCCGCTTGAGATTGACCGCGACCCACTTTGAATAGCGTATCCAAATCAGGGAAACCGTCTGCGTGACGTTTTGGCACGTGACCCAGTAACAACGTGGTCGTCAGTACATGATCGTACCAAGCAAAATCGCCAGCGGTGGTAAAACTCAAGCCAGCATCTGTTTGCGTTTGCCAGTTTTTAGCGCGCAGATCTGCTCCAACCTTTTTAAGCTCTGCTTGATCAATTTCTCCGCGCCAGTATTTTTCCTGAACGAATTTTAATTCTCGTTTTTCACCGATGCGTGGATAACCTAGTACGTGCGTTGTTGTAGCCATGTCCCTATTCCTTTCTCAATTTTGTTCAATTTGTTTGGATCAGAGCATCTTTCGGTAAAGAATAAGATGTCTGGATGGCTAAACTATCGCTCTCATCTGCGGTTTGAACAACGTCCATTTATTCAACTTGTTTATTAAAAAAATTCATCATGAGGCGACATGATTCGCAAATAAACACAACAAATAGACGTCTAGACGTTTACATATCCATTTTTTGTCGTTAAGTTATTTACACGATTGCTATTCTGTTCATAGCGAGCAACAAAGGATGAAAGGAATTCATGATAGAGCTAAAACATTTGCGGACACTCACTTCGCTTCGAGACACTGGCTCTCTAACGGCAACAGCGACCGCTTTACATCTCACTCAGTCGGCACTGTCTCATCAGATCAAAGATTTGGAGGCGCGAATTGGAGGGCAACTGTTCCTGAGAAAGACTCGTCCGGTGAAGTTCACTTCAGAGGGAGAAATCCTATTGCGTCTTGCAGAAGATATCCTTCCGAAACTCGCAAGAGCAGAAAATGATTTAGCGAGCTTGAAAGAAGACGTCAATGGCCGATTACATATGGCCATTGAATGTCACTCTTGCTTCCAATGGCTAATGCCTGCACTTAGGGAGTACCAACTTGCTTGGCCTAGCGTAACATTGGACTTTTCCTCTGGTTTTGGCTTTGAACCACTCCCAGCTCTATTGGCAGGCGAACTCGATCTCGTTATTACTTCCGATATCCAACCTCGATCCGAAGTCCACTACGAGCCTCTATTCGACTTTGAAATGCGTTTAATTACCGCAACCAACCACCCATTGGCGGAAAAAGAAATTATTGAGCCGCAAGATCTCGCAGATCAAACCATGCTCTCTTATCCGGTTCAAAAACAAAGGCTAGACGTCGTAAAACACTTTCTTCAGCCAGCAGGAATAGAACCTGCGAAATGGAAGCAAGCCGACAACACTCTCATGTTAGTTCAGATGGTCTCTGCTGGATTAGGGGTGGCGGCACTACCCAATTGGGCGATTTCTGAATTTTCTCGCCAAGGTCTTATTACCAGTAAACCTTTCGGCCAAGGCTTATGGCGTCGCTTGTTTGCTGCAACGCGTCACTCAGAGAAAGAAAAGCGTTACTTACAAGCTTTTTTCGCAACCGCGAGGCTACAATGTAAAAGCCACCTTGACGGAATCAAGGTGGCTTAAAAGATTTGGATTATGAAAGGCTTAGCGTTGATATGCTTTAAATTGGTTAGTCAATGGATCGTACTGATAACCGAGCATATCAAGCTTGCCGACTACAGACTCTACATCCATCTCATACACTGATACTAACTCGTCAAAACTGTCGCACTCTAAACGTAGCTTTTCGTTGACGATACCTAGCAAAATAGTGCTGTCCAGATTACCTACATTGCTTAAATCCATCGCGACTCTCCTCTTCGACAAGGTATATAAACAAGCGTAGTAGTAATCACGCGAATTTAAAGTGAGTGCGATCTAAAACGTGATCACCTTATACCCAAGCACCAAGAAAGCACTTGGATATAAGCCGTCTAGCTTTGTCTTTAGAATAGAGGTTAAGCCGCGAGAGAGAATAAACCTTGCAGGCTCGTCATCGACGCGAGTGCTAGCAACAAGGCAACGCTCAGTTGCACCTTTTCTGGTTTCTTATGCGTAAAAATATGCCAACACCACACAATAATTGAAGAAATTAACATAGCTAAAGACAGCAAGATTGGCTGTGTTGCAGCGTTCAGTGCAGCTTCATTTAACTGGTAAGAAGCAAACAACGTTGCGATGACTAATAGCATTCCAGACACAATGCCCGTAACTGGTAAAATACGGTGAAATGCCTGTAATCTGCTGCGAGCTATCGTAAGCAGCAATTGAGAAAATGACGCCCCAAGGAAAAATATCATTAGCGCTATCGCTATCGATGCTGGCCAGCTTGATTGCTCAAATACTTGAATACTCACATACGCAAAGGCCAAACCATTCGCTAAATGCATCGCCCATAGTGGCCCTTTTTCACGCGTTTTCTTGGTTTGAACCTGAGAATAGAAGTAGAAAATAGCAAACACGATCATAAATGCTTCAATGCGAAGTGACGCAACAGCGAGCCACAATACAGCTACTGCAGGCAACATTTTATGAAGACGTCCTCGCTGACCAGGACAAATATCGCCCTTGATTAGAAGCAAAGTCAGTAGCGCTTGTGCGCCAAATAGCATCGGAGGGAAAGTAACCAGCAATTGTTGAATCATGTTGAATGCACGCTCAAAAGTCATTTTGGGGGGCGATAATATCAAATCAACTATCGCCAAACCACCGAAAGTCGGCCCCCAAATGAGCTAAAACGGTAAGACAATTTTATTCACAGAGAAGCAAGATACTTCAACGCGTCTTCCTGCGTTAAAACTCCACGGTACTCTTCTTTGGTATTACACAGTACCCAAGGGAAACGAATCCCGGTTTTAACCAACTCTCGAATAACAGAGACAGGTAAATCCTCATCAACCAACACAAATTCGGTGCTCATTATCTGATTAACAGGACGTTTCCAAATTCGGCTTTCTCGTTCAGTTTCTCGCTCTGTTCCCATCGAAGGCGTTAGGTGTAAATTCACCGTCTCTTTCGTAATTAACCCAACACAACGATTTTCATTGAGAACAACTAAAGGCGAGCTTGGATTCAAATTCATGTACTCCACTGCCAAGGAGAGCGGTTCTCCAGGGTCCATAGACCTGACTTGTTCATGGCTCAAAGATTGCAACACATCACTTTGCTTAGACTCAATCGCGATGTCAGAGAACAGATGCTCATAACTGTCCGCTTTATCCATCAAATCGACAGGCACGGCAGCAGAAAATAGAAAGCCCTGCATGTAATCGACACCGATTTCTGCCAATACTTGAAGTTCTTGCTTAGATTCCACGCCTTCAGCAACCACTTTTACATTCATTTGCTGTGCAAGCTCGGTGACCATTTTCACAATGTTATAGCTAGTGCTCCCTTTATGAATGTTCTTGACGAATTTTCGGTCTATTTTCAGTAAATCAAACTGCCCTTTTTCTAGATAAGAAAAAGAAGAATACCCAGTACCGAAGTCATCAATCGCGATCTCAATGCCCTCTTTCCGCACTTCCTCTAGAGCTCGAGTATGCTCCTCATCTTGTTCAAAATACGCGGTTTCTGTTAGCTCGATAGTTACTCGCTTAGGGTCTACACCACTGGCTTTAATCAAATCATGCGACCGCTGAAGGATCTGAAGAGAATCCAATTTCGTATTGAGGGAGCGATTGATGGTCACGCCCACTTCCTCGCCATAAATTTCTTGTAAGCGCGGAAAGTGCTTCAACGCAGCTTGGCAGACCACATCATCAAGTGCCGCTATGAGTTCTAGATCTTCAATAATAGCGATCATCTTTTGCGTACAATACGCATCATTTTCATCATAGAAGCGTGCGAGAGCCTCGAACTTAACCACTCTTCCGGTTTGAACGTCGATAATCGGTTGAAAGTAAACGTCCACTAGCCCACTCTCTATTTGCGCCTCCAAAAACGCCTCGAGATGTTGGCGCTTCACTAATTCAGAGTGAAGTTCACTGTCGTAAAAGTTGAAATAGCTGCCTTCACCGGAAATAGAGGACAACATCGCTTGCGCTGCATGTGCTAGCGCTTGTCTTGGTCGGTTCGTATCATAGCCAAGGATTGACACACCAGTTTGGCCTTTAACGATAGTGGCATGCATTTTTGTGCCCATTTCATTTCTTAGCTCATTAAAGAACCCTTTCATGGCAATTTGGATCAAACGAACCGGGCTCAACCATTGACAATGAGGGGTCTGCAAGCATACGACAAACACGTCCCGAGATAACTGCCCCGCAATACTGGTGTAACGACTTCGCATAATAAAATCTGCAAAACCTAATTGCTGTTCAAGCAAGTATCTCTCCGAAAACTTGGGTCTGAGTGTCATAACAATGTTGAGTTCTTTATTTCTGCTTTCATTCGCTAAGGTAGCTAATTGGAGTTCAAATTCTTTCCTCGTCGGTAAAAAGGCAGCCCAATCATGCTGTTGTTCACAACGATTTTTCATCCACAACAACGAAGCAGAAATATCCGTAGAAAATCCCAGATAAAGAATTCGTCCAGAGTGAAACGTAAGTCGGTAAATACAAAGATGATGAGCTTGGTTGCTACCGTTTGCTGTTTTGCTCAGCAAGTTACCACACCAACATCCTTCATCATTAATTTGCTGCCACAGCTGATCATAAAACGCTTGGCTATGGTGAGAGGTACTGAAAATATGAGTTTTAAGCCCAACCAGATCTCGGTTTTGATAGCCCATTTGTAACTCAAAGGCACGGTTACAACCTAAGATGCGCGTATCTTCATCGGCAACTAAAACGCCTACATTCGGCAAATCAAAAATCGTTTCGAGGATTTTCGCTAACTCCTCGCAACCAGTGATTGTTAATTGTGGAATGATAGTGCCTTGGATAATGCGCTTATTGAGCCTTTCAAAACTAATAGTAACGTGCACTAAGTTAACGTTTTTTAGCATCATGCAACAAGAAAACCGCCCCGTCCGCCAAAGAGTTCCACTTCTAGAATTCGTTGTTTTAGCGTTTCTTGTTGCCCCATCAGCATATGATCAAACAAGTTATTTAGGCTGGTTACTGGCGTACTTATCCCAAATGCCTTTGCCATTCCTTGCTGATCACATTCGAACTCGCGAGTATCAATATCGTAAGACCACTCTATAACAGGAGTTAGACTGGAAGTCGTTTGCATTTTTGGATGCACTGTTGTCGTAGATTCACTCATACCCTAGCCCCTTTTTTTGTAATTAGCCCAAGGCTCAAAATTCACAGTCAATTCGCGACATTCCAGTTGGGACCTGCCGATCCTCTTTATAGATGGATTGTGTCAACGATAAGCCTATCGACTTAGAACTATTTCCAGAGCAGCTCAGCCTTTTGCATTTAATATGCACTAATTTGATTATAGGCTTTACCCCATATAAGCACACCATTGCTTATACTTTGTATTAAGATTGCGACATTTTTCATGAACCGATCTATAACCATGAGGCTTTCAAGGTGAAATTAGACAGAAAATCGCCGATAGAGCATTGATATTTTTACAAACCAAATAAAACTCGATGAACTAAGCTGGAATAGATGAGTTTGTTATAGATACCTGATAATCAAATCGCTATAATTCGCGCTCCCTGGAACAGAGAGCAAAATATGACCAATAACATCACTCCTATTCATGAGTACAAAAAATACTGGGCAGAGTGTTTTGGTACGGCACCTTTCTTGCCGACCAGTCGCAAAGAAATGGATGCCCTAGGATGGGATAGCTGTGACATTATCATTGTAACCGGTGACGCTTATGTGGATCACCCAAGCTTTGGTATGGCTATCATTGGCCGCCTGCTAGAAGCACAAGGTTTCCGTGTCGGTATCATTGCTCAACCAGAATGGCAAAATAAAGATGCGTTCATGCAACTTGGTAAGCCAAATCTGTTCTTCGGGATCACTGCGGGTAACATGGACTCCATGATCAACCGTTACACCGCGGATAAAAAGCTTCGTCACGATGACGCGTACACACCGAATAACGAAGGTGGTAAACGCCCAGACCGAGCAACGTTGGTTTACTCTCAACGTTGTCGTGAGGCATACAAAGAAGTACCTATTGTTTTAGGTGGTATCGAAGCTAGCCTACGCCGTGTGGCACACTACGATTACTGGTCAGATAAAGTTCGCCGTTCTGTACTGTTTGATGCAAAAGCAGACATCCTACTTTTTGGTAACGCAGAGCGCGCACTTGTCGAAGTAGCACATCGCATCGCAAACGGCGAAGACATCAGCACCATGACCAATATTCGTGGTACTGCCGTGAACTTGCCAGCTGCACCAGAAGGCTACACGGTTATTGATTCTTCTCGCATTGAAAAACCTCGTAAAGAGGCGTTCGTACCAAAGAACCCATACGAAGTAGAAACTCAGTGTGAAACTAAAAAAGACGAGCCAGTTGCACAACCAATCACAATTCGCCCATCACGCCACGATGCTGCGACGACTGCGGTCCGTTTACCTTCGTTTGAAAAGCTAAGAAACGATCGCATTCTTTATGCGCATGCAAGCCGTGTACTGCATTTAGAAACGAACCCGTACTCTGGTCGAGCGTTACTTCAAAGCCATGGTGATCGTGAACTTTGGGTAAACCAAGCTCCAATTCCATTGACGACCGAAGAGATGGACTTTGTGTTTGGCCTGCCTTACGCGCGTGTCCCTCACCCTATGTACGGGAAAGCAAAAATTCCTGCGTACGACATGATCAAGACGTCTGTAAACATCATGCGTGGTTGCTTTGGTGGCTGTTCTTTCTGTTCGATTACCGAGCATGAAGGTCGAATCATTCAAAACCGTTCGAAAGAGTCTATCATCAACGAGATTGAAGAAATTCGCGACAAAGTTCCAGGCTTTACCGGCACAATTTCCGATCTTGGTGGCCCGACTGCAAACATGTACCGCCTGGGCTGTAAAGATCCAAAAGCGGAAGCGAACTGTCGTCGTCCTTCTTGTGTATTCCCGGGCATCTGTAACAAGCTAAACACAGACCACAAACACACGATCGATTTATACCGCGAAGCGCGTAAAGTTGAAGGCGTGAAGAAAGTGATGGTTGCATCTGGCGTACGTTACGACCTTGCGATTGAATCACCAGAATACGTGAAAGAGCTCGTGACTCACCACGTAGGCGGTTACTTGAAGATTGCACCGGAACATACAGAGAAAGGTCCTCTTGATCTAATGATGAAGCCAGGCATGGGTACGTACGATCGCTTTAAAGAGATGTTCGAGAAATACAGTGCAGAAGCAGGCAAGAAGCAGTACTTAATCCCTTATTTTATCTCTGCGCACCCAGGCACAGAAGACGAAGACATGCTGAACCTTGCTCTGTGGCTGAAAAAGAACAACTTCGAATGTGACCAAGTACAAAACTTCTACCCTTCGCCAATGTGTAACGCAACGTCGATGTACTACTCAGAGACAAACCCTCTGAAACGCGTGAAGTACAAAAAACGTGAAGATGTACCTGTAGCAAAAGGTGAACGTCAACGTCGCCTGCATAAAGCGCTGTTGCGTTATCACGATCCAGCAAACTGGCCAATGATCCGTGAAGCCCTAGTCAGTATGGGTAAAAAACATTTGATTGGTGACAAACAAGGCTGTCTCGTTCCTGCAGAAGACATTGAAGCACAAACACCTACGCAACGTCGTAAATCTGGTCGTCACGGGGCAAACCGCTTTGCAACCAAACATACCAAAAACCAACCAGGCTTCGGTGGTCATTTGAACAAACGCTCTGAAGGCGGTTCAAAAGATGGTAAACCATCTGGCAACCGTAACGGTTCGGGTAAAGCTACAGGTGGTCAACGCCCTGCAAGCAACGGCCAACGTCCTAGCGGCAACGGTGCAAACCGCCCGGCAGGTAGCAAGCCGCAAGGCCAAGGTCGCCCACAAGCACAAGGCAAACCAACTGGTCAACGTAAACCAAAGCGTCGCTAACTCTTTAGCACTTAGATACTAGAAAGGGCTCCAGAGGTAACTCTGGAGCCCTTTTGTTTTGTCGGCTCATTGAGGCATCACTAATAACTCAAACTTTGATTCAATCAATACAAAAAATGGTAAACACCAACCAACTTATTGGAAAAACAAACAATTATTTGATTGAAGCAAAACCATAAAAATATAACTCATTGATTTTTAATTGCTTTATTTTGGTGCGATATTTGCGTAACAGAGTAAAACTCTTAAACATGGGCTAACGATGAATAATCCACTTCCTCCAAAAACTTCTATGTTCTGGTATGACAACAGCTATACCTATGAGGAGGCCGTTCAGGCATTTGAAAGCGATGGTACACTGAAATCGCTGAATATCGTTCCAACCACGGAATCCGATGATCTTGCTGGCTCACCCCCAGAGCGCAGTATGTTTTGGGAGGGAGAAACAAAAAAAATCGATCCGCCACCGCCGTCTGAACCAGAGCCTCTCAATTTAAAAACTGAGAAAGAAGCAACGGAAGCATCACCTGCGCACTTTATCCCAGTCCGCTATGCCATCGATCAGCTAGAAACAGAAGAGGCACAACCTTTTGGTTTGCCTGAAGAATGGAAAGGCCAAGGCCCAGCCAAACTCAATACCGTTAGTTACACCCTGCGTCAACTGCGCGACGGTTGGCTGTATGTCTATGATGCAATCAACAAAAGCTTAGACGAATACGAAATCAAAGGAACGCAATTCACGCTCTATAAGTTGGGAGAATCAGAAAGCCCAAAATCAGAGCAGCGTGGGACACCACAAGATGCAAAGCCCTTCCTTACTTACGTCAACGGAAGCGTACTATCGATTTGCTTCTCTGAGCACCGGTGGACATGGCACACGTTCATGCGCGTACTTAACAATCCGAGTAATCATATCGATCGCATGCAAACCATTATTCTGTCCTCAAACGAGAATCAGCACAACATTGCACCAATAGATAAGTTAACCCAAGTCGCTGATATTGAATCTTCTGCCGTCGATGATGGTCGCTTTGCGGATTCTGGCATCGCCACCAAAGCAGATGAAGATGGTTCTGTCTTTAAACCTGTCGCAGTCGAAAGCGATTTAACCTCTGCGATTCCAGAAGAAGAATCAGGCTACTTCGTCGCGATAAAAGATTACGCCGCAGACATTCAAGATATGTCACTGCATTTTGTTGATGCCGCAAGCCCTTACCGCCTTTTCACTGACCAGTTTTCAAACCAGTGGAACTTGATGCAGAGCGCCATGCAACTGTGTATGTTTGGTGCAAGTGACGAGATAGACATGCCAGCTAGCGTTAAGCGTAACGGCGAAGAGCTGTCGTTTTATACCGACATGGCTGACTATTATGACTCCTCTCACCAACTTGATTTGGCAGAGCAGAACAAAAGCTCAGTTCAGTCCGGCTATCCTGCTAAATTTTCCGCTGGAGCGATTGAATCACACCAACATACCCAAAGTGACATTGCTAAAGCGATACAGGACAAATATCGAATTTCTGCGAGCCGTTTTGGTAAATACGAACAATGGATAGCGACTGAACGCTGGCGTCAGCAGCTCAACTGGAAGCAAATGCTGAGCGAGATGCAAGAGCTGTCAGAACAAAAAGAAACCATGCTAGCCCAAGTGGTTTCGGTCAAACGCGACTTTATCGCAGTAATGGAGTCCTTAACACCTCATCATCTTGAGAGAACCTTCGACCTATACAGCGAAGACACGCAGTACAGCTTGTATCAACTGCACAAGCAAGCGGTTGAGTCATTTACTTTGGTGATGCAAGAAGAAGACCGCCAATGGGCAGAAAGCCAATGGGAGAAACCAACCAGTTTACTCGCACTCTACACTTCCGGGTTTAGTCGTAGTCTCTTTAAACAAGTGGAGAAATTAATTCCTGAACAAGTTTCAAATCAGGTAGGTGAAGTAGACGTCGCCAAAATTGTTCCAGACACTGAAAGCTCAGACAAACAGTTTATGGACTACGTTTCGACAGCAAGTAACCGTGTGGGTATGTATGCAAAAGTAATGGACTTTATTTCTAACCCAAATACTGCAGAAACCGAATTTCTAAGAGATATAGCAAAAGGATTCGATGGGCTAGATAGCATATTCAAAGCGACTAACAGCGCTTTACTCAAGGGGGTAATAGAGTTTGGCGTTAGCCTAACAGCCCAAGCGTCTATCTTAATGATATCTCTATTGTCAAAACCGCTCACCCGAACAAGTTTTTACCTAAGAGCTGCCGTTGTAGAACGTTTGTCGATAAACACTCCAATCAATATCAACAAAGGCTACGCACAAAGTTTTGGTTCTTGGAAATCCAATCATGATAAAAAACTCATCGCATCGAACCAAAACAAGGAAGTGTTAGCAGCCTTCAACAAGGGTGATAAAACTATATCAAACACGCAGTATAAGAAGGCTCTCCAGCAACAGCGGCACCTTCAAAAAAGCTTGGCCGTTGCGACGTTGGAATACCCTCAGTACATAGAACTTCCAGATGACGTACTTGAGGCAACAATTCGAATGCGTAAAGACATATGGGATAACCGATTAAACAACCTCAAGAAACGGTTTGAAGATGTAGGCGGTTTGGGCTTCTTAGCTCTGATTTTTAACTGCCTCGCATTTGCTGATGCAATGAACAGTATTCAAAAAACTGGGCTCATGACCCAAGATGATTTCCTGGATATTCAACAAAAGCTGTTTTACACGGCCGGTGCTTGGACGGGTATTCGGACGGGTAAATTATGGGATAATGTTAAAGGGAATGAGAAACTAAGAAAGCACTCACTGAAAACTCTTAAAAAGTTAGTCGTTCGAAATGCCAATGGCTTTGAAAACTTGATCCTTGATGACTTAAAGGTCTTCAATAAATGGCTCGCGATTACAGGGGCTTTAGGAGCGTTGGCTGCGGGTATTGAGGCATATCGTTCTTGGCAGAGTGCTGATGAAGCTTATGGCCAAGAAAAATATCTGCATGTAGCAAATACTGCTGCATTAACCGGTATGTCGATAGTCGGTATAATCCAAGCGTACGGAGGATTCACAGGGAAATTAACACTAAACTTAACCTTTGGTGGACCTGTTACCGCAGTTTTAACTGTTCTCACGTTAGCATACCTAGCCATCAATTATAAACTCAACAAACTGAAACAAGATGATTTCCAAAAATGGTTAGATAAACTGCCTTGGGGTTATCACCCGAGTCGTACTCAGTGGAGCCAATCTGCAAGCTTGCCCGAAAGAGAGAAGCACAATTCAGCATTGGTGCAGCAAGCACTGTTTGACTTACAATCTATTATTCAGCAGCCAACGGTATACCATCAGCCTATTGAAAAAATACAGGCTTATCCCGGCTATACGCATCGAGAGTTAGTTGGTTTGGAAGTGCATATTCAGCTGCCACGTCGTGCTGCAACAAATGGTGTTACAGTGAGTACCAACACCAAGGCAACAGAGGGTGATTTGACGTCCGGCTCTTGGTATCAAAACGCAGATTTAGTCACGCTACAAACACAGAGCCAAGCTAGCAAAGAGTTTCTTGTGTATAAGGTAACATTACCGATTAAAGAAACCGATCAATACCTTGCCATGCAAGTAGCGTATGATGTGGAAGATGATGCCCCATCAAAGCGTGAGTATTGGTTCCAAAATAGCGTAAAACAGAGTGCAACTCATAGCGTGATTTCAGACAATACCAAACAAAACATCATTAAAAAATCACTCACACCCGTTGTTGGTACATTAGGTTTTCAGGAGTAACCCTTGGCATATTCACCATTTTATATCACCCCAGAAGAGTTGGCGGTTTATCAAGAGGCGCAAGAGCAAGAGATCCTCTCAGGAGACAATTTAACAACATGGCGTAAATATGATATCGAGGAAGCGAATCGTTTTTCATATATATTTGACAGCTTAGTTCCAATTGCCATCATGTCAGTGGTTCTTTTCTTATTTTGGTATACCTTAGGCCAAGACCCTATGATGGGGTATGTTGCTGTTAGTGTGCTAATAATGGGGTACGGACTCAGCTACCTATTGTTTGGCCTCGATTATCGCTATGACTATATTTTTTCTAGCAAAGGCTTTGTGATGAGAAAGCGTCGCAATATGCCTAAGTGGGTAAATACCGCTACGCAAGCCGTTGGCTGGATAGGTACAGTGGTGTGTTTGGTTATGGTAGCACTGGTTGGTCCAATGGCATTAGCGGGAGCAGGTGCCTTCATTTTGCTTTCATTTGGTATGTTAAAACGCCAGCCTGATGAACCAACAGAAGTGAGAGTTGGAGAGCGAGAAGATTGGCTTTTTGCTGATTACAATAAGAAAAGAAAAGTACTCCAATTCTATTTTAAGTATGACAGGTGCGAATACCAAGATACTGCTCAAAAGATTGTCTTTCGCTCACAAGATCGATTCGATTGTTACGTTTTCTTTAAAACTGAAGCGGATTTAGAATCCATGGTCGCGCAACTGTCAAAGGTCTACAAACTGAATTGTACAGAGGTTGATGACCATAAAAAGCTGTTTGAAGCAAAGCCAGAATCAAGGCTTTTTAGTATTCCTGTTTGTAGTAGAGAATACCAAACCGATGAGGTATTTGATTTTAGGGCGTCAAATGCCCCGCTCCCAGAGCGAGAGTACCTTTACAACGGCAAGTGGCAAACCGAGTCTGAAATCGAACAATCAAAGTCTAAACTAACTACAGCTCTGGAGTAACCCTTGGCATATTCACCATTTTACGTCACCCCAGAAGAATTAGCAGTTTATCAAGAGGCGCAAGAGCAAGAAATACTCGCAGGCGATAATGTCAGAACATGGCACAAGTATGATGTAGAGGAACCATTTCGCTATTACTTTAAACTTTTTGCGCTTCCATTTGTGATCGCTCCATTCCTATTAACTTTGTTTATACACACGAGTGACACGGTTGACGTAACTATTTTTTCTTTTATTTTGTCGGTGATTGTATCTGGAGCCTTTTACCTTACGATTGGCCTCGACTATCGCTATGACTATATTTTTTCTGACAAAGGCTTTGTGATGAAGAAACGTCGCAACATGCCTAAGTGGGTGAATACCGCCACGCAAGCCGTTGGCTGGATAGGTGCAGTGGTGTGTGTGGTGATGGTAGCGATGGTTGGCCCGATGGCGTTAGCAGGCGCTGGTGCTTTTATATTAGTCTCCTTTAAAATGCTTAAACGCCAACCAGATGAACCAACAGAAGTGAGGGTCGGAGAACGTGAAGACTGGCTCTTTGCTGATTACAATAAGAAAAGAAAAGTAATTAAGTTCTTTTTTAAGCATGACACATGCGAATATATTAATATAGAACATACTAAGATTTCACGCTTACACAACCGATTCCACTATTACGTATTTTTCAAAACCGTGTCTGACTTAGAGTCTATGGTCAATCAGCTAGCTACAGAATATAAGCTTGACTGTACGGAAGTCGCCGACCACAAAAAGCTATTTGAAGCTAAGCCAGAGGCTAGACTGTTTGGCACGCCAGTTTGTTATAAAGAATATCAAACCGATGAGGTATTTGATTTAAGAGCTTCAAAAGCCCCGCTCCCAGAACGTGAATACCTTTACAACGGCAAGTGGCAAACGGAATCTGAGATTGAAAAATCAAAATCTGAACTAACGGCAGCCAAGGTATAAACCTTGGCTTGTTTACCTTTTTACATCCCCCCATGAAAAGCTTTAGGTTTACTCTGATGTACAAAAAGAAAAATTGGTTCAAATAACGAATTTTTAACTCGAGGATAGGAGAGTAAGCCCGAACCTTCTATCCTCAACTAAACACCCATTTTGCACTGAGTAAATAGTTACTCACCATGCCTGCCAATATGCCTAAGATCAAAGCCAAATAGACCATCACCCCTTGCGTTCCTAGCGCGAGCGTTACGCCTTTGAACACAATAAAGTTCGGCAAAGCACTGATACAGGCACTCGCCATAAATTTTTGCCATTGAGCGAAAGGGTTGGTTTTTTCTGCTTGAGAGAAAGTCAGCCAGCGATTGCCAAGCCAAGTCGTGGTTGCTGCAAACAAAAATGCTATCCCACGAGCCAGCATCAACTCCAGACCAAACCAATGGAACAACACAGAAAAGATAAGGGTGTCGACCATAAAGCCGACACCACCTACCAGAGCAAACCTTGTTAACGAAGCAAACCTTTCTGACGAAGCAAACTTTGGTAATTTTCGCATTCCGTTACCCAACCACACAGGTGTAGAGTGAGCGTTTCGATTTTGCTGTGAACTCGTTGGTACAACTCAACGCATTTTCATGAATCATGCTATCCACTTGCTGCGATTTACCAATCAGGTGGAATTTCTTCAGATTGTTTAAGTCATTCTTATCTTCAAGCTTTTTCGCCTGACCATAACTATAGAACTGGCCTGAAAACGGGCGCTTACCAATATAAAAGACCGGAGCGTTGTCATTGATTTGCGCGAAGATGATGCGGTCGCTGCGACTGTCTGCTTTGCCCATATTCAAAACCAACATCGCAATCATAAGCAGGGCTGGCAACACCGCTGCCGTTCCGGTCAGCCATTTGAAATCGTGTTTATCCACCAGCATTGCAATCAAGATACCCAATGCAGGCACACCCGGTAGCACGTAAGCAGGCAAAATATTCCCAGCCATGGTGAACAAGATCATTGGAGAAATCAGCCAACACATCAGGAAGCTAAACAAACCTTGATGATCAGTTTCAATGACTTTGAGTACCTTACGACGTTTCCACGCCAAGATAGGCAATACGATTGACCAAGGCGCAGCTGATTGCAGCCAGAACACCCAGATCATCCCACGTGGCTGATCATGAGCGGAGCCATACAGATCCCCTTCCCAACCGCTGACAACAAAACGCTTAAAGTGCTCGCCAACAATGAAGTAATCAATAAATCCAGGCGTCGCCATTTCAGCCATGATGTACCAAGGTAGAGCAATCGCCAGCATGAGCGCCAACCCCGATACAATTGGAAAACGCTGCCACAAGGCTTTGAAGGCACCGAAGAAACCATGCTGAATCACAAGCCAAGGAAACACTGCGATGCCCATGATCACGATCGCCACTGGGCCTTTTGCTAACAGCCCGCAAGCCAAGCCAAAGAAACCGAGGTACCCCCACAATCGGCTGTGTTTGTCTTTGCCAAGCCAGCAGTAGTAAAAGCCGACCATCGCCATCGTCATTGCCAACGTCAGCGCCATGTCTGTCATCACCGCACCCGCAGCAATTGAAAAGATGCCACACGTCGCCAGTACCAACGCAGCGATGACTGCATTAAAGCCAGCGCGATACGCCATGAAAGCAACAAAAACAATCGTCGCAACACCCGCTAACCAATGAGGCGCGCGCACTGCAAATTCATTCAATCCAAACAGCTCAATGCCGTAAGCACTCATCCAAGTGAACAGAGGAGGCTTCCCCCAAAAAGGCACGCCGTAATCAAACTGTGGGGTAAGCCAATTGCCGGTTTCCACCATTAAGCGCGCCATTTCGCCGTAGCGGGCTTCTGTGGTGTCCATCAAAGGGTAAGCGGCAAGTGAAATAAGACGGAGTAAAAGAGCAAACGCCAACAACAACCACAGATGGGTTTTATTAATACTCATGATTACGCGGTTTCTCCCAATTTAAACTTCATGGTTTGGATGGATTGATGTTTTGCAGGCTGCTCGTAAACAGACTGAACAAGATAAAGAGGACGTTGCTTGGTCTCGACAAAAATGCGGCCAATGTATTCACCCAAAAGGCCAATCGACAGCAGTTGCACACCGCCCAAGGCAAGTTGGACGACCATCATGGATGGATAGCCAGTGACAGGCTCACCAAACACAACGGTTTTTATCACTATGAATGCGCCATAGATAAAGGCACTGAACGCCACTAACGCACCGGCAAGTGTCGCTAAGCGCAAAGGACGAATGGAAAACGAGGTAATGCCGTCCATTGCAAGGCCAATCAGCTTGAGGTAGTTCCATTTTGTTTCACCACAGAAACGAGCGTCACGCTCAAACTGAACCGTCACTTGCTTGAAACCCGGCCAAGAAAAAATACCTTTCATGTATCGGTTACGTTCCGGCAGCGCATTGATGTGTTTGACCACTTTTGCGCTCAGTAGACGGAAATCGCCCACGTTCTCCGGCACATCCAATTTCGCCATGCTATTAAGCACTTTGTAAAAGCAAGCGGCCGAGAAGCGTTTGAACCAAGTTTCGCCGTGGCGTTCACTGCGCTGCATGTTCACCACGTCATACCCTTCACGCCATTTTGATACCATTTGCGGGATTAACTCCGGCGGGTCTTGCAAGTCAGCATCAATCACGATCACCGCTTCACCTTGGCAGTGTTCCAGCCCCGCACTCATGGCGGACTCTTTGCCGAAGTTACGGCTTAGTGCAATACAACGAACGTCGCTAGAAGATTGAGAAAAGTTTTGCGCGATCATTAGGCTGTCGTCTTTGCTACCGTCGTCCACATAAACGATTTCGCAACGCTCTGGCATTTCATCCAAAACGGTGGCTAAACGACGATGAAATTCAGGCAAGACTTCTTGCTCGTTAAAGAATGGCACCACAACAGACAAAACTGTTTTAGGCTCAGTGTGTTGGCTCACCTTTGAAAAGGTTGCAGCGTGAATGTTGAAGGTTGACATGCTACTCTTCCACTAAATCCGATGAATGAATCCAGTCTACAAACATCAATGTGAAAGAGATGTTGTTGACATCTTTTTCACGTTCTTAGTGAATAATGTTCGGTTAAGACGAAGTCTTATTTTCGAAAACCCGCCCACTTGGAGAGAAATACATGAAACGCGTACTTTTAGTCGAAGATAATCGAGAAATCGCAGGCATGCTGTTCGATTATTTTGAGTGTGCAGGTATGGAACTCGATTATGCAGACAACGGCGAGCTCGGCCTGAAACTGGCGATGGAAAACACCTTCGACATCATCTTGCTCGACCTCATGCTGCCACGCATGGATGGCCTGACCATGTGTAATAAACTTCGAGACGCGGGCAACAACACACCGGTACTTATGCTGACGGCGCTCGATAGCCGTGACGATATGCTCAAAGGCTTCCAACACGGTGCGGATGACTATCTGACCAAACCTTTCGATCTGGATATTCTAGAAGCGCGTATGATGGCACTGATCCGCCGTTACCGTGGCACTGTCGCATCGAGTAAGTTGGAATACGGTGAAGTTTCTATCGACCAAAAAACACGTAAAGCTTACCGCCAAGATAAACTGCTAGCGCTAAACCCAACCACTTACACCATTCTGGAAATGCTTGTGAAAAGCGCGCCAGACATAGTGACACGCGAAGAAATCGCCTTCCAACTTTGGCAAGAGAACGAGCCGAACAACGACGTTCTGCGCAGCCACATTTACCAACTTCGCAACCAACTTGATAAGCCATTTGAACAACATGTGCTGATCACCGTACCGAAAGTTGGCTTCCGCTTGGAGACAGGTGCATGATAAATCGCTTACTTGCCAGCACGCAAAGCACACAAAGTATGACAGGGCGACTCGCTCTGTTTTTCTCTTTTGTGTCGGTCGTGATTGGCATCTTCTGCTTTTTGTTGATTACCGGCTCCCTGCTTTGGTCTGAAGACCGCGTGGGCGAGCGTCGTATTATGGTCGACAAAAAAGAAGCGATTGAACATTTCCAGTCCCACCCAGAGCAAGGCAGTATTCAGCTTGACCTGCTCACCACCGCATACAACGACATCTCATTGGTTGCCGAGCGCTACCAAAAATACTTGATTGGTCAAAAGCACTTTCTTGATGAAGTAGAAGACGGTGAATACTCGCGCATGGTTTACATGAGCACTTACACCTATAAAGGCGTTGAGCATCCCGTGATTCTGGTTTCCTTGATTGATGAAATCGAGATCACCTCAGAGGAATTCATTCTCGTCGTCGCTATGGTGCTGTCCATTGTCGCCGTGCTGGTGTTCCTGTTTGGTAGCCTGCTACTGCGCTTATCACAACGCTTGATTGAACCCGTCAATGCGCTCAAAACTCAACTCGACCATCACCAAGGAGATGCCACGCAAACTTTTAGTGTGCCTGAGGGCTCGGCCAAAGAGTTCCAAACCCTTGCGGATGAGTTGAATGAGTACCGCCACAAAATCAACCAAGTCATCAAGCGCGAGCAGGCCTTTGCACGATACGCAAGCCATGAACTGCGTACACCATTAACCGTGATGAAAGGCTCAAGCAGCTTACTGGCGAGAAGTGCGAACACGGATTTCCAAACCCGCCAAGTGAACCGAATTCAAGATGCAACGCAGCAGATGTCGACCATGGTAGATGCCCTACTCGGCTTAGTGCGTTACGAGCGTAATGCAGATGATTCACCAGTGCGCAGCATCACCGAAGAAGAACTCAACCAAATCATCTTCCAAAGCCAAGCTCAGGCGGATGAGAAAGCACTCAGCTTTGATGTACAGGTCGACGGCAACCCTAGAACGCGCGCGACCAATGCCGTGTTGACCATTATTCTTGGCAACCTGATTCGCAACGGCATCGCTGCGACACCTTCGGGATCAATTCATATCAATATGGATGAAAACACCATCTCGGTGCGCGATGAAGGTGAAGGCTTTTCGACCATTCCACATTCTGATGGGCACGGATTAGGTTTGATGATTGTGGACGATTTGTGCCAACGCTATGGCTGGCAATTTAAGATTGGTACACATCCAGAAGGTGGTTGTGAGGCAAAAATTAACCTCGCAACAGAACATCAGGAATAACCGAAATGGAAGACCTGAAACACAGACTTTTTATCTGGGTTTAATGGCGTTACACTACGCGCCCTTTTTAAATGGCAAAGGTGACACGGTTTATTCCGTCAGCATCGACATGAAACTCTCAGAAAGTCCTATCACCCAACATAGCTTTAATGGGCACAAATTTTTCCTTAAACGTGACGACATGCTCCACTCCCACTTTTCTGGGAACAAAGCACGTAAGTTTATGACGTTAATGGAAGAGCAAAATCCCGACATCACCACGTTAATAAGCTTTGGCTCCGCTCAATCTAATGCCATGTACTCGCTAGCGGCTCTCGCCCAGATTAAAGGTTGGGCATTTGAGTTTTATGTTCATCACATTCCATCTTGGCTAAAAAGCTCCCCCATCGGAAACTATCGCGGCGCTCTCGATTTGGGTATGAAAATCACCGCCATGCAAGACATCGGTAGCGAACTTCACCCTAGTGAATACATCCACCAGGTACGAAGAGTAGATGAGTCGACATTGCTGATTCCAGAGGGTGGACGTTCCCACCTCGCTGAAGCTGGCATCAAACAGTTAGCACGAGAAATTCTTGATTGGACGCGATTGAGAGGTAAAGAGCAGTTTACGGTCGCCCTGCCATCAGGTACTGGCACGACGGCTTTATATCTTCATAAACATTTAAGCCCACACGGCATAGAAGTGCTAACTTGCCCTTGCGTAGGCGATGCAGATTACTTAACTGAGCAGTTCAACCAGCTCGGTGAAAACAGCCACCCAACCATTTTAACCGTGCGCAACAAACACCATTTTGGTCGCTTGTACGAAGAAGATTACATCACATGGAAAGCACTCTTTGAGCAAACCGACCTCGAATTTGACCTGTTATACGACCCGTATATGTGGCAATGCCTCACCCCTTGGTTGGAAGAGAACACAGATAAAACGGTGATTTATATTCACCAAGGCGGGTTACTTGGCAACGAGTCGATGTTGCCAAGATATCAACGAGAATTTGAATAGCGTGTTCAAATAAAGTTGTTGCTGATTACAGTGATTCCACTATTTGATGAGCGCCAGAATTTCTTTGAATTCAGGTGCTCGGCAATCTTCGACCATTTCATACAAACACATTTCTAACCCAGTGAGCACCACACCGTTAGCGGTTAACTTCGCAAGAGCGAGCGCTTTATTGGCAGCGGTTCGGGAAGAGACACAATCCGTGACTAATTCAACGCGATAACCGGACTGGCGCAGAGAAACCGCGGTTTGATAGACGCAAATGTGGGATTCAATACCGCAAACCAACCAGGTATCAACTTTCGCGTTCTCCACCGCGACCTTAAACGTCGCCTCTTTGCAACCATCAAACGTGTACTTGGTAATAGGTAAATGCGTGCTTTCAAGCACTTCACGAATCGGCTCCGCGGTTGGGCCCAACCTTTCTGGATTCTGTTCTAGCCACAGAATAGGCAAATCTAGTGCTTTGGCGCCCTTTACCAGTTTCGTGATATTTTCAATCAGTGCGTCGCTTTCATGCATTAATGTAGCGAGTTTGCCCTGAACATCCACCACAATCAGGCCCGTGTTTCCTTTCGATAACATTTCCATCTCCTATCTTGTGCGACCACAAACCATACTCAACAAGTTGAGCAACAGTTAATGTATCAGAACCCTTTCATGTTAGAGCAATAAAACCTAGAAAGATGACCTTCGCTCACACATTTGCCCTTAGGTAAGAGTGGTTTGAACTGACTATTTAAATTTCTCTCGAATTAGTTCAATCAAGGCTTTGACTTTATTGGGCAGAAATAAGGCCGAGGGATAAATCAGAGTAAGATGCTGCTTCGGATGCGCAAATTGAGGCAGCACCTCGACCAACAAACCATCTCGCAATGCAGGCTTGGAATGAATTTGTGGAATAAACGCGATGCCGTTTCCTGCTATCGCCATCGAGCGCAGCAAGTTGAGGTCGTCCGAGCGCAACGCAACATGCAGATCTGAATCGAGCAAATCAGCATTGTAACGATTAGTTAAAAGGCGATGCTGCTTAAGATCTTCCACCGTTTTTACTGGCGGATGCGATTCTAGATAGGCTTTTGACGCAACAAAGTGACTACGATAAGGCAAAAGACTGAACTGCACATAGCTGTCATCGGTGACTTTGACCACGCTCGGAAGAAGCTGCAAATCAAACGATTGACGCTTGAGATCGACACTCTCTTGATGGTTTTCAATCTCGACCGAAATATCCGGATACCGCGTTGTGTACTCGGTGATGATCGCGTTAAACGCGGCAGAGCTCATCAATGCGGAAGGAATGGCTAAACGCACCTTGCCCGTCAGCTCTTGTTGATATTCATGCATGGCATTTAAACCTTGCTGAATATGGTCAATAGGCTGCCCCACCAACTCAAACAAGCGTTTCCCGTGCTCCGTCAACTCAATGCTGCGTGTTGTGCGAATCAAAAGCTGTACCCCGAGTGATTTCTCTAATTCTTGCAGGCGACGACTCACTTTTGAGCGTTGTAGTTGATTCGCCTCTGCCGCTGCACTTATACCGCCGTGAACCACCGTCTGAGTGAATAGGTAAATATCATCAAAACTAACGTTCATTGTCCTATTTTTAGGTCATTTATGTTCGTATTATCATTCTACTGAATTGTGAGTGACTTCTCTATAATCCGCTATCCAATATGTTTAACGGAACTTGTAATGACGGCTGACCAAAAATTCAAACACTGGATGCGAACTTTGATTGTCCTGTTCATCGTACTATTTTTGTACATTATCATTGCTGACCGCCACGCACCCTTAACGACCGAAGGACGAGTGCAAGGATACGTTGTCCAAGTCGCACCCGAGGTATCTGGTAAAGTGACCGACGTTCTCATCGAGAATAACCAGTCCGTTCAAAAAGGCGATGTGTTGTTTACGATTGATGATCGTAAATACAAGATAGCGCTTGAACAGGCGGAGCTGTCTCTGCAATCCGCCTATGAAAAAGAAGCAACACTGTATTCTCAACGCGAAGCCGCTCTTGCCAATATTGCCCGCGCACGAGCGACATTTGATAATGCACACCGCGAGTACAACCGCTTACTGACACTATCGAAGCAGAAAGTCATCTCTCAATCGACACTCGATAATGCCTTTGCCCAAAATCAGGTATCACGTGCAGCGCTTAAAGCGGAACGACAAAACTTAAAAGTCATTGAGGCGCAATTAGGCGACCAAAAAGGTCAAAGCACCGCCGTTCGAATTGCCAAAAACGGCATCGAAAAGGCGCAACTTGATTTGGCAAATACCGCGGTACTCGCTCCCAGTGATGGTGTCGTGACCAACCTGCAACTAGAAGTTGGCACGATGGCAAACACCAACATGCCATTGCTGACGTTTGTACCAACAGGATCACTCTGGGTAGCCGCTGATTTTCGTGAAAAATCCGTCGCGAACGTAGACAAGACTTTCCACGCCTTGGTCACATTTGATGCCAACCCAGGTTCGGTGTACGACTTTGATTTAGCTAGCCGCGATTACGGTGTAGCAGCCGCACAACAAACGCCTAATGGCGCACTAACCAAAGTGGAAGTGAACAACCGCTGGGTACGTGATGCGCAGCGTACACGAGTGAACCTAACCAGCAGCGATGAGTTACCACCAGCACTGTTTGTCGGCTCTCGCGCTACCATTGTTTTGTACCCAGACAACAGCATTTTCTGGCAGTTGATGGCGCAAGCACAGATTCACCTCGCAAGCTGGTTCCACTTCATTTACTAGGCGGCGACAATGAAAACCTTACGAATTTGGTTCGGCTGCTCTTTAGGACTCGCGCTAAGCATGATCTTCGGTTGGTCTTACGGATTTTTTGCCATCATGATGCCGCTGTTTATATTGGGCAGAATGGACAACTTTAATCTAGCGGCTTTATTGATCGTGTTTTTCTCTGCGGTGTGGACAACCATACAAGCCACATTTTTGCTGGAATACTTGCAGTTTCATCCAACATTAATGACCATTGCCGTCGGAATCATGATGCTGTTCAAGTGCATTGCAATGATGAACCAGAAAACCTATTTGTTTGGTTACATGGGGCTGTTGGTGGGTTCAATTGTGTTGAATTTTGCCAGCTATAACTTCATGGATATTGAAGAGTTCAATGTCAACATGTGGGTGATGGCGTTCAGCAATATTTTTGTTTGCGCATTCGCGTATTGGTTGTTCCCTGAGCCAAAATCCTCCGCCGAACACATTGAGATATCGACCCCCGTAAAAAGCGATATTGACTACATCAGCCAAGTTGCCATGGGTTGGGTAGTGGCGATGGCGGCATTTATCGTATTCCAAGTAGCAGACTTATATGACTCGCTATCCGCACAAGCTTCCATTTTGATCATCCTAACCCCAATGACTTTAGCGGGCTCGCTCGCCATGGCAAAAATTCGCATCATCGGCACCGCACTAGGCTGCATCGCAGGGATGGCTGTTCAGCTCATATTGGGCAGTTGGTATGGGCATGGGCTACTCTTTTGGCTCGCCTTTACCATTGCGATGGGGCCATTCTGCTTGTGGCTCACCAAGGGGCAAATTAAAGCGGCTATCGCGTTTTCTGCCATGTCTGCCCTATCGGTTCCGCTGACGACCTCATTGGTGCCAGAACAAAAAGACGCGTTCTTTTCGATCTTGTACCGTTTCAGCTCGATTTTCGTTGCGGTTCTGCTCACCGCGATGGTGATGTGGGTGGTGCATCACTGGATTCGTGTGATGTTGCTAAAGCATCCTGAGATTAAGAACGTAGAGTTGAATTAAATCTGGCCGAGGCTGGAAACGGGAAATGTATGCCGCTCACTTTACTGTGAGCGGCATTTTTATTTAAAACGGTCACCCTGAACATCGAGGAACGAGCGTGGTTCAGGATCGACTCACCGAGTGCTGTGAAGTTCTGAGGTTATCGCCATTTTCCAGTGAGTTAGTAGATTCCTAGTCTCGTCTAGACTCGCTGGAATGACCCAAATTTGAATACAAGCCAAATAGTTGGGTAGGTGAGTAACGTATCTCTTAACATCCGTCATCCTGAACAGCGAAGGACGAACGTGATTCAGGAGCTACCCACCGAGTGCTTTGAGGTTCGTAGACTATCGCTATTTCCCAGCGAGTTGTAATCAGATTCCTAGTCTCGTCTAGACTCGCTGGAATGACCCTATCTTGGAGCAGATCCAATACCTAGGGTTGTGGCGAGCAATGTATCTTCCAACATCCGTCATCCTGAACAGCGAGGGACGAGCGTGATTCAGGATCTACCCACCGAGTGCTTTGAAGTGCGAAAGTTATCGTCATTTCCTAGCGAGCTGTAATCAGATTCCTAGTCTCGTCTAGACTCGCTGGAATGACCCTATCTTGGAGCTGCTCAAATATCGGTTTTGTGGCGAGCGATGTATCTTCCAACATCCGTCATCCTGAACAGCGAGGGACGAGCGTGATTCAGGAGCTCCCCACCGAGTGCTTTGAGGTTCGTAGACTATCGCTATTTCCCAGCGAGTTGTAATCAGATTCCTAGTCTCGTCTAGACTCGCTGGCATAACCCAAATTTGAATACAAGCCAAATAGTTGGGTATGTGAGTAACATATCTCCCAACATCCGTCATCCTGAACAGCGAGGGACGAGCGTGATTCAGGATCTACCCACCGAGTGCTTTGAAGTGCAAAAGTTATCGTCATTTCCTAGCGAGCTGTAATCAGATTCCTAGTCTCGTTTAAACTCGCTAGATTGACCCTAATTTTAGTTCATGGTGCGGAGCCTAAGTATTAATATCAACCCACCAACTCTTTACGAATGATCTCCGCACCCGCACTTAACGCATTGAGCTTAGCGGTCGATACTTCACGAGACAAAGGTGCCATACCACAGTTGGTACATGGGTAAAGCTTGTCGGCATCAACGTACTTCAACGCCTCTCGCAATGTGTTCGCTACTTCTTGTGGCGTTTCAATTTCGTTGGTAGCGACGTCAATCGCACCAACCATCACCTTCTTACCGCGAATCAACTCAAGTAACTCAATAGGCACTCGTGAGTTATGACACTCAAGCGAGATAATATCGATATTTGACTGCTGCAATTTAGGGAATACTTCTTCATATTGTCGCCATTCAGTGCCTAGCGTTTGCTTCCAATCTGTGTTCGCTTTGATGCCGTAGCCATAGCAGATATGCACCGCCGTTTCACATTTCAGCCCTTCAATCGCACGCTCTAAACATGCAATGCCCCACTCGTTCACATCATCGAAGAACACATTGAACGCAGGTTCATCGAATTGAATGATATCGACACCTGCCGCTTCAAGCTCTTTCGCTTCTTGGTTGAGGATCTTTGCAAATTCCCAAGCCAGCTTTTCACGGCTACCGTAATGATCATCATAAAGTGTGTCGATCATCGTCATAGGGCCTGGCAGCGCCCACTTGATAGGTTGCTTAGTTTGCTGACGCAAGAACTTGGCATCTTCAACAAACACGGGCTTTGTGCGGCTTACTGGGCCAACCACAGTCGGAACACTTGCTTCATAACGGTTGCGAATGGTCACCGTTTTGCGGTTTTCAAAATCTACGCCGCTTAAATGCTCAATAAAGGTCGTCACAAAATGTTGCCGAGTTTGCTCGCCATCACTGACGATATCAACGCCTGCCAGTTCTTGTTCTTGCAAAGCGACACGTAGCGCATCGCGTTTGCCATCAATCAGTTCTTCACCTTGCAGTTTCCACGGTGACCAAAGTTTTTCTGGTTCGGCCAACCAAGAAGGTTTCGGTAAGCTGCCAGCCGTTGAAGTCGGTAATAGTGTTTTCATCGTCATTCCTTTCTAGATTCTCGTTATCGATTACGCGCAGCTTGCAGACCATTGTTCAAGCACAGATTGATAAGGTTTGATGAAATGCTCCTCGGCAAATTTCCCTTGTTCAATCGCCAGTTGGCTGCGCTCTTCTCGGTCGTAAACGATTTGAGTTAGCGAGTGGTCTAGGTTTTTTAAGTTTGGCTGGTAGCAATTACCGGCAACCGCGTTGGCATTGTAAATCTCAGGTCGGTAAATCTTCTGGAATGTCTCCATCGTGCTAATCGTACTGATAAGCTCTAGGTTTGAATAATCGTTCAACAAGTCACCGAAGAAGTAGAATGCCAATGGTGCAACACTGTTTGGCGGCATAAAGTAGCGCACCTGTAAGCCCATCTTTTTGAAGTACTGCTCCGTCAACGAAGATTCGTTCGGCTGATATTCAAAGCCCAAAACAGGATGTTGGTTTTCGGTGCGTCGATATACCTTGTTGTCCGATACGCTCAGACAAATCACTGGCAGCTTTTTGAAATGCTGTTTGTAAGACTCAGAATTAACGAAAGCTTTGAACAGTTTGCCATGCAAATCACCGAAGTTCGCTGGGATACTGAACTGTGGCTGGTTTTTGTTGTGGTCCAACAGCAAAACGCTAAAGTCGTAATCACGCACGTATGAAGAGAAGTTGTTGCCCACAATGCCTTCGATACGCTCGTTAGTGTTGTGGTCAACAATGTTAGTTTTGAGCACTTCAATCGATGGGAATGCTTCTCCACTACCTTGGATATCCATATCAACAGAGATGATTTCAAGTTCAACTGAGTAGCGGTCACCTTGCGCGTTATCCCAATATGCCAACGCATTAAAACGATTATCGATCATTCGGAGCGCATTGCGCAGATTCTCTCGGCGGTAGTTTCCGCGAGCCAGATTAGCAAAGTTGGTAGTGATTCGCGTGTTGTCTGATGGTTGGTAATTCTCATCAAAGCGAATGCTTTTGATAGCAAATGTGAAATCGTTATTCATCGTGAGTTGGTATCCTATTTCCTTAGATAAAGCAGACTTTTCCTAACTCTGTGCATGGGGACATTTTTTGTTTTTTGGTTTTCCCAATCGTTAGGTTGCACAGCACTTACGACGAACGGTTCGTACAAAAAACGACCGTCGCAGTGCCTAACACCAGAGCAGTCCTTTTTTTATACTTGCTTCACGAGTTGAGTAATATTGGTATTGTTTCACATTGAACATGAAGGAAATTCATAGTGGCAGTTCCAACCCTGAGAGAGCTATCGTAGATACTGTTTTTCATTGACACCAATACACGTAACTTGGCGAGCATATTGCCAATATGTGTAATTAAGAAACGGATAAGAGATTAGCAGTACGTAAACCAGTTTAAGCCGAGAAAACGCATTGTATGAACAAGGCACCAACTGGAATATAGGGCAGCGTAACTTAAATAGCACTTTTCACACTCCATCGTTTATTCAAGCATTCGTTTAATTAGAAGTACGTTACATTTTATATTCTCGAAACATGATTATTTAATAATCTTATTTATTTCTTTTTCTATCTTTACCATCTTAAACGTAAAGTTTAATTTCCTGCTGTAAAAGCACATATAACTTCATACACGAACATGGCAACTTCATTGACGGACTTTATCACTAAACTATTACATTAAGCTCTAAAAAAATAATAACAAAAAAAACATAAGCCACTGTTTTAATTTGAATTAAACCCATAAACCCGAGATAACCACATAACGATACTTTACTTAATTTGGTATAACAAAAACCCTAAAAATAACATGGCTAACATTTATAAAATTCACTTTTATCAATAGAAAATCTCAATACAACATTAGAAAATTAAAATTAAGCAATAACTTAAAAAGACAAGACTTAATAACCAAATTCTTATTTATTATAGTTGAGTGGTGAATTTAAAAACTATGAGACATTAATCCCACGAATCTATCCTTTTTCTTTTTTTAATAAAAAACAAGATGCACTATTTCACCGCTCATTTATTGAGCTTGAATTTATAACCTGTCCATAATTATAAAGTGCCCATCAAGATGGTTTAAAACAAAAGTCTTTATGGGCTGACTAATAGGAAAAAATAATGGAAAAACAGCATCTTTCCGCGAGTATTATCGCACTCGCTTTACTTGGTTCTTTAGCACCAGCACATGCTGAAGATACATTGAAATCTTACACTTCGACATTGCTTCAGCTTGATGATGGTGATGCACGCTCGAAAAAAATCCGCTTAATTTATTCTTTAGAAAATGTCTGGAACCAATCTTTGCTACCAAATGGCGCTAAAGAAGCCAAGTTGATCCTAAATGGCGGTTCTGGCTTCGACATGACTAATGTTCCAAACAAAGAACAAATCTATGGTTTTGCTACTGGGGGAGATTACCGTTACACCGTTCCAACGGCTTTTAAGCTGGCACTGAGCTATTTAAATGGCGCCCCTTTACGCCACATGAGCCATGCTCCAGAAAACACCATTGCAACGGCATCTGTCAGTGAGTCTCTAGATTTTAACCTTGGATTCAGTGCTTCTACTTCTCCAAATATTAGTGGGGAAATCTCCTGGAGCAACCGTGTAACGTACGACCAGCCCGAGTTTCAAACGGTCGCCGATTTTAACCAAGCTAACGAAAGCATTAATTGGTTAATTGAAAACAAGACTATCCGCCATAATACGCCAGCTAAAGACTGGTTATTGTATCGTTGGACCAGTTGTGACATGGGTAATTTGATAGATTACAATGAGTTACCTGTCGTTATGCGTTCAGATTTTAAACCACAAGTCGGCGTCGTATATAGAAAAAATGACATTCAAGATGGCCTAGATACATCAGAGGTCAAGCTGGTTGCTGGTTGGCGAAAAACCAATTACTACTTTGGTCGCGACTGGTGTAGCTGGTATACCACACCAGAAAATACCTGGAAGAAAAATCGTGATAGCAGTCAATGGACAGAGACTAGCCGAGCCGTAACTATCTCTTGGAATGACGATCTCTACCACTAACTTATTAGCCTGCGGCCACGGAATAAATAAGTGGCCGCCGCATTTACTAATGAAATAAACGGTAAGACATGACACATGACAAGTAACAAAAAACTCTTGACTGGATCGGCGCTAGCACTTGGTGCAGTACTCGCCATATTTCTGATTAATTCAAATAACAAGAATGCCCAGACCGAACCTGTTGCAAGCCTTGACGAGCAAATCAAGACAGAAGACGCTGCGACAATAAGTGTAACGCCTCCTGAGAGCAATGCTGCTCAAGAGGTTGTTACCGCTCCAACACCACTAAGTCGCAATGATGATACTTCCGACGTCATTCCAGCTACACCTTGGATATCTGCCCCATTAAATGAACTGAGCAATGAACTGTACGATTTTATTGAAGCTGAACAGGTAAGTTACATCAGTACGACCGACTATCCATTCGACGAGAAAAAGCAAAAACAATTGCGAACATTAGCTAAGCAAGGGGTTCCTATCTTGTTTGACAATACGGAGTCATCCTATTTGGATAGCTACGGTGTCAGCGAAACCAAAGTCGTATCAGAGTATTTTGGTACGGCGTCTGAAGGTGATGTCATCATCGCTACCGGAGTACAGAATGCAGATGGCAGCATTCATTATCTAGTTTTGCCTTTGAAGAGCAAAGATCTCAACGATAACAGTAAATTGATTGAGGACACTAAGCTCGCAATCACTCTACTTAAAGAACAAAAGCATGACTTGATAAAAGAGAGACAAAACGAACATCGCGAATAAAAGTAAAGGGAGATAGCCTCTGTATCGCTATTTCCCTTAAAACTCAGTTCTCAATTAAGAAAAGCTCATTTCTCCCTACTTACCGGCACCCTATCCGAAATCACCTTGCCGTCTTTGATGGTGATGATGCGTTTAGTGCGCTCTGCCAGAGCGTTATCGTGCGTCACGATGATCAGCGTTCTACCTTCGGCGTGGAGTTGGTTGAACAAGGCTTCAATCTCTGCGCCGGATTTTGAATCCAATGCACCCGTTGGTTCATCTGCTAAGATGATTTGCGGATCGTTGACCAAGGCTCTTGCAATCGCGACCCTCTGTTTTTGACCACCAGAAAGCTGGTTTGGTTTATGGTCTAAACGATCCCCTAGCCCGACTTGCTCTAGCAATTTAGCTGCGCGCTGGCGACGTTCTTTGGCTTTGATACCAGAGTAAACCAACGGCAGTGCCACGTTATCAAGCGCCGTCGCGTATTCCAATAAGTTAAAGCTTTGGAAGACAAATCCGATCTTTTGGTTACGAATGCCAGCCAGCTCATTCGCACTTAAACTTGCGACGTTTTGGCCGCCAAGTTGGTACTTGCCATCGGTGGGCTTGTCTAAACAGCCGAGCATGTTCATCAACGTTGATTTGCCTGAACCGGACGGGCCAAGAATCGAAAGAAACTCGCCTTGATTAATGGTTAAGTCAACGCCGTCTAGCGCGCGAACTTCCGCCTCCCCGCTTGAGTAGTATTTACAGATGTTGGTCAGCTCAACAAGCGGCTTGTTCGACATGTTCTTTCCAGAGTTATTGTTGTTATTCACTTTGTAGCGCCTCCAATGGGCTGACTTTTGCGGCTCGGTTTGCAGGTAACCATGCAGATGCCACACCAATTATCACTAAGGTGAGGATGACAATCGCGACAACGATCCACGACAACTCAGGGACAGGTTTACCCAGTTGTTCATAAAAGGCATTGCCCTCTAAAGGAATGGAACTGATGGCAGACACCAGCGCGTATGTCACGGCTAACCCAAACGCCCCCCCCATCATCATTGTCAATAAAGACTGTACTAAATAGTGCATGCGAATAGCCGTTGGGGTTGCACCGACTGCCATGCGCACACCGATATCACGCGTAGATCGCTTTACGGTGGCATACATCACATTGGCAATACCGACGCCAGCAACAGCTAACGTCACGAAGCCGATAATGCCAAGGAAACTCTGCAAACCTATCAGAAACTGCTGCATACTCTTTTGTTTAAGGAACATATCGTCAACTTGGACGACCTGCTCATCGCTGACACTTGCCCCGTGTTTACGGGCAATCACTTGCCTGATCGTCTTTGCTAAGGCTTCTCGGTCTACATCCGCTTGTGGCTGCACATTGATGCCACCAATTTCACCGTTGACATGAAATCGCTTCCACGTCGCTAACGGCACAAAGCTGGAATAGTTGATAAGATCCCCCAGTTCTATTTGGGCGCTGTTTTTCTCCAATACGCCCACAACGGTGAACTCCTCATTGCCGATTTTTACCTTTTGCCCCACAGGTTTGACTTGCAATGTGACTGTCGCAAACCAACTAAAGTCCTCATTCGGGTTGAATAAGTCGGCTGCCAGTTCATAACCCAGTACAACGACTTTGCGGGTCTCTTTTTGATCGAGTGGATTTAACCATCGCCCCCCCGCCATCGGCACCAAATTGGTCATGGATTGAAACTCGCTCGTGACCGCTAACGGCTCTTGCCACGAGCTTCTGTCACCAACGGTGATACGCTCTTTCCACTTCGCCGTTGGCGCAACGCTTTTTACATCGGGTAACGCTCGAACGACCTCTGAATCGTCCATTTTTAATGTCAGAAACTTGCCTTGGTGAAAAGCACCGTGGTCGACGGTGGCCATCCCTCCGGTCAAATAGATCAAGTTGCCGTTACCATTTTGTGCGGTTTTCAATACGCCCTGACGAATGCCCTCACCTACCGCCAACATAGCAGCGATACAGAGGGTCGCCCACGCTACAGCCAGAATGGTCAAACCCAATCTCAACTTTTCTGCGGCCATTTCTTGGAAAGTTTGTCTCATCGGTAACAACATGACTAGGCCCTCGCATTCAAAGCAATGACTGGTGTGAGACGTGATGCTCGCCTTGCTGGGAAATACGATGCCATCAATGCCAAGATAAGCGTCACAAGTAAAGACCAAGCAATGGAATCTGGCGTGATCACAGGTAAACCCATCCATTCCGGTAATGCCATGCTGCTTAGGACAGATACCACTGCATACGAAAACATCAGACCTAATGCCGTGCCCACGGCTACCAAAATAAGCCCCTCAAGAATAAACTGACTGAGTATGGATTTTTGAGTCGCCCCGATCGCCAAACGCACACCGATTTCACGCGTGCGCTCCGTGACAGATAAAAACATGATGTTGGCAACGCCAAGCGCACCGACCGCCATGGTCATCGCGCCACTCGCTCCGAGAAAAATCTGAATGCCACGCAAAATTCCACTGATGACCGCCGCACCTTCACTAAAATCGGGTAATTCGACCGCATCTTTATCACTTGGGTCAAAATGAAACTGCTTGGCGAAAAAGTTCACGATATTTTGTCGAAACGACGATGCATCCATCCCTTCTCTCGGCTTCATCAATACCATCCAAGGTTTCGCATCCCACAAATCGCGGTACGTTGTTTGAGGAATGAAAACCGTGCGGCTATCGCCGAATGAAATGCCAGTGTCCTCACCAACGGTTATCCCAATCACCAAAAACGGAATGCCGTTGACTTTGAGCCTATCCCCGATTTGGATTCCGCCCATTTGCGCAATTTGATCGCCTAACACCGCCACGCGAGTGTGGTTGTCCATATCACTGGGTGACAGGTTTCTCGAACCGGATTGCAGCTTGCGTTGCATTAAAGGAAAGTAAGACGTATCAATACCGCTGACCGTACTCGATAAATTCTGTCCTTTGAGATTGGTGATATTCACATCCCATTTGGCGTAAACGCTCGACGCCTGTTGCACGAAGCCCGACTGTTTGATCATGTCGACTTTTTCTTGTGGAATATCAATTTGTCGCCTTGAAGGTAACCCTTGCCACGGTTTACTGGTGCTCGATGGAAACACCACTTGCACATTGTTGATCATAAACGAAAACGACTGGGTCTGATGGCGATAAAAGCCTTCGCCAAGTGCGATTAACACCACCACAGAGATCACGCCCCAAGCAATCGCGATAATGGCTAGCACGCTCTTCATGCGGTGCGCCATCAACGTTTGCCAAGTTTGTTGCAATAGGCTGCTCATGAATGAAAAGCCCGAGAGATCAACGCCATGGTATCGTCATCGAGTTTCCCTGCGGTTTGCAGTAAGCCGATTCTCTTACGCCAGTAGCTGTACAAGTTGGTTTGCAGACTGTTTTTCGCCTCAAACAAGCTGTTGTGTGCGCTGATAACTTCCGACACTTCAAGCAGACCAGCGTCGTAAAGTTTCTCTTTGCTTTGCAACACTCTGGCGCGCGACTCAACCAGCTCGTTCGCTATCAAAACTTGATTCCAGTTGATATCGACCTGCGTAAACTGCTGAATAACTCGTTTCTGAATATCAATTTCCACTCTACGCATATCTTGCTTGGCGCTTAAAATGTTCAACGATGCTTCGTCCACTTTCGCTCGCACTGCACCATTGAGGTCAATCGGCAAACTCAAACTAATCCCAGCGTTAAACTCGCCGTTTGAACGATTGTCACCATCGCTGTAGCCCACACTGCCTTTGACGGTCGGGTAGTATCCACCTTTAGCTGAATCTTTCGCGAACTCGCTCGCTTTCACCATCTGCGCCGCCACCAACAGCTCTGGACTGCTGTCTGTCGCTAGCTTTAGCCATTGCTCCTGAGAGTTCACCAGCATCGGTGGCTGAATCAAAGAATCCGTTCGAATTTGGTCGACACTCTCGGGCATTTGATTGATTAACGCCGCAAGATCTGCTTTTTTCACTTCGAGATCGGCTTTTGCATTGAGGATACTTGCTTGCTCAGAGACTTGATTCGCTCGCATCTCTTCAACATCAACCGACTTCACTTTGCCTGCTCGATAGCGTTTCTCGATGATGTTGAGAAGTTCTTTCCCCTCCTCCAGCTTGGACTGCGCCAATTTGAGGTCGCCCTGTGCGCTTGCCACATCTAGGTAAGCAGTGAGAAACTTCTGCGCAAGCTCGTTATGCGATTGAGATAGCTCTAACTGTGCTTTGAGATAATTGGCATTCGCTTGATCCAGTTCCGACCACAAGCTGCTATCCCAAATAGTTTGAGATAAGGTAGCGCCGTAACTGTTCGAATGGCTTGAGGACTCATTCCAATCCGCTGACGCACTGGCACTTAAACCCGGCAATAACGCACTGCGGCTACTCTGTACGCCAACCTCGCCAAGCTGGACGCCGATTTTCGCTTTTTCGTAATTTGGATCGTTCTGCTTTGCTTGTTGCCAAGCTTGTTCAATAGAAATTGCGTAGGTCGGCAAACTGAGCGTGGCAGCCAACAATGCAAAGGCGATTGTTGATCGTTGCAGCTTAACCATGCGCCGCTCCCATCATACTGTTGTCGATAACCTCTTCATCAAGCTCCACGCCGTCAAGCACTTCGACATTGATGCCATCTGACAGACCGAGTTTCACAGGTTGTTTATGAAACCCTTGTTCTGAGCTATCGGGGATCAGAACATTCGGTGCGTCACCATCAAATTGCAGAGCGCGCTCCGGTAGCGTGAGTACGTTTTCAGACTTCTTAAGAATGATTTGAGCCGTCGACGAAAACCCAGAACGAAGCAACACATCTTGTGGGATCTTGAGTTCTCCCACTTCAACCTCAAAACCGTTATCAAAACTTTTTGCCGAAGCGTTGCCTTCTGGTGAGTTAAGGTTCTCAGATTGAATCGCCACTTTGGTTAGCACACCAGAAATCGCCACATCAGGATAAGGCGCAACCGTCAACATAACGGGCATTCCCGGAGACAACTGCGCAGCATCATGCTCACTGACGCTACCTTTAAAAATCAGACTGTTCATGTCGGCCAATGACATCATTTCAGTCGCGGCTTGGCTTGATTGAGTCGAGATGATCGGCTCTCCGACCTCTACTTTCTGGTTGAGTACTGTGCCATCAATTGGCGCGTAGATCGTCGACGTTAAACGCGCATCGCCGATAGACGCCTCACCACTGCGGATGAGTTCGAGATTCTGGCGCTTTTGCAATACGTCCGCTTGCGCAGATTTGACTGCCGAGCGCGCACTTACGTATTCGTCGTAGTTACTTGGAATAATGTCCTGCTTGACCAAGCTTTCTAAGTTGGACAGTTTTTGTTTGGCGGATTCCAGATCGGCTTCGCTACGCATGAGTTCTGCCGATGCATCCGTTAATGCTTGGGGAGTTGGGTTTGGACGCACTTTGATCAGCGGCTGGCCTTGCTTCACCTTTTCACCAACTTTCGCGTACACTTCACCGACGATACCGTCGATTTGTGACTTGATAGACACAGAGTGTGCAGGGACAATTTTACCAACAGCCACCGCTTGTTTTTCAATCGTGCCTTTTTCCACAATCAATGTAGGCAGCAATTCTGGTTGAGCAGCAGATTGGAGATAGAAATACGTACCACCGCCGAGCAGCGCGATGCTCACAGCGGAGACAAGCCAACGTTTCGTCATTATTTATTCCAACAATTATTGGGTAGTCTAATGACTACTCCTAAAACACAAAGTTGAAGGAATAATATCCTGCTTTAATAGAGGTTTGGTTGTCACAGTTGGTATGGTTTTGTCAGTCGCCTCTGACAATCAAAGACTAAAAAATCTCGAGGAATCATTCAGCAAAGACGCTGTCTACGATGGCGACTAACATGCTCTGTAACCGCTCGTTTCAACCGCTATCAATTTCATTCTGAACAATGTGCAAAATGGCGCAGTTCGATATCCTCCAATTGCATATCCATACAGTCTTGCGCCTCACGCCCTAGAGCAGGAAAAACTGCATGCGCTTTTAAAATGCCTTGGCTGATAAAGCCGCATTTCTCCAACACACGGATACTCGCGTGGTTGCCAATATGCGGGGCGGTGCGAATGCGCGTTATACCCAAGCTTTGCAGGTAGACAACGCCAAGTTTGCAGGCTTGGGTTGCATAGCCTTTTCCCCGATAGCGAGCAGAAATACCAAAATGGATTTCACTGCTGTCTTGCTCAGGTATCAGCACCAGACAACCAATAGGAGTTTGAGAAGTGAGTTCTTCAATAGCGAAGACTAATAGATTGGGAGACTTTTGATCATATTGAGCACGCCATCTTTCGATAGCTTCAAGGGTTTGATTAACATTTTGGTGGACTTGGCGATTGAGGAAGCGGCATGCTTGCTCATCGCCTAAATAGTTTTCAAACAGGGGAGCAGCGTCTGTTGTTTTGAGGTATCTGATTGCCACTTGTTGAGATTCAACTCTCATCATGATTTAGCTCTGATAAACATTCGGTTTCCAGATTTGCATAAAGTTTTCTACTGGAGCAATAGGAGTGAACCCAAACTGTTCGTACAACCCATGAGCATCGCGGGTTGCAAGCATCATACGGCGTAAGCCTTGTAGTTCTGGATGAGCAACAATTTCTGAGATCAACCACTTACTGATGCCTTTACCACGGTGTACCTCCATAACAAACACATCGGCAAGGTACGCAAACGTGGTACGATCGGTAATTAACCGAGCAAAAGCAACGAGTTGATTTTCATCATCCAAAACCGCGAAACAGAACGAATGGCGCAATGACTTCTCCAGGCGTTCTCTTGGAATGCCCTTTCCCCAATAACTGTTTGAAATGAACTGGTAGATAACGTCTAAATCCATGTCATCTAACGACGTGGTAATTCGAAACCCTTGCATTGTATCCCTCAACATTGATTTATATTTTCTCAGCCACACAGACAAGCGAGTTGGCATTCGCCTCAAATGCTTGCGATGACCAAGACTGGTACTTCTCTATGATTCTGAATCCCGCTTGTTCAAGGAAACCCTCTATGTCTTCCAGCGGACGATATTTTAAATCAATGCTGGAATGCTCAATCGTTCCACTTTCAAAATGGCGCTCTTTGTTCAAATACATGATGGACGCTTGCAAGTCATACTCGGCCTTCATACCGAAATAATTCACTTCACCATAGGTTGGAGAAACATAGGTTTGCCACAGCGCCATCTCATGATCCAATTCTAGATTTTCTGGCGTTGGTAACCGCGTATCGAAAACAAATCGCCCACCTTTTTCGAGGTGTCTTGATATTGAGCTCAGTGCACCTGCTAGCATCTCATCACTTAAAAAGGCTTGGAATGCATTCCCTGTCATTATGGCTAGGTCAAACTTCTTACCTAACGAAAACTGGGTTGCGTCGAGATGAAGAAAACACAAGTTACTCCTACTTTTGGCTTTGTCCTTTGCGTGTTTGAGCATCCCTTCAGAAATATCAATGCCAATGGCTTCGTTGAGTTGCTCAGAGACTGGAATCGTGACAATGCCGGAACCACAACAGACATCCAGTACACTTCGAGTATTGGTTTCTTCGATTAACCTTGTGATGAAAGCAATTTCTTGATGGTAATGCTGGTCGTATTGAGCATCGTATTCAATGCCCGACCCGAACTCGGTTAAATCTTGTGTTTTCAAAAACAGTCCTTGTTTGTTACTTATTTCAGCGGTGTGACTTTTTCAGCTCTAGCATCAAGTATCGACACACATAACCAACACCAGATACGTAACCAATCACATTTTCTAAGGAAACCACTTCCAACCCAGCTTGCTGACAGAGTTGCTCAACTTCACTTTCGGTATATGCCTTATGCACGACCGATCCACTATAAGTATTTCGAGGCAAATCTTGTCCATCCGGATCGTGGTATTGAAAGCTGATAAAACATCGTCCATTCGCAGTTAGCTTATGCGAAATACACTCCAGAAGTTGTTGAGGCTCTGCTAGAAACTCAGTAAAACCAAGTGCGGTGATAAGGTCGAAGGTTTGCTCAAACAAAGGGAAAAATGGCTCATCGAGGTTATGAACCGCGACGCCTTGATAGAGGTTAGTTTGGCGCGCTTTATCAACCATTTTGGACGAGATGTCTAAGCCATGGATGGCGAGTTCTGGATAGTGACTTTTTACGACATGTCCGATACTGCCAGTCGCACAGGCTAGGTCGAGAACCGAGCCTTGCTCGATGGGAGAGGTTTTTAACTTCTCAGAAATCCAACGTGGACCGACGTAGTGACTGTCGTCCACCAACTTTTGATAGCGATCCGACACATCATCATACATTTTTGCTACGTTCATCGTTTCCTCCTTGATAACCAGAACGATGCTCGAATGTAACACGCAATAAGCATCTAGACACTTATTGGTTGACTAGTTCTTTATGGTATGTGACCGACTGGTTGTTTAGGACAACAAAAAAATCCGATACTCAATATTTTGAATATCGGATTTTTATTGCGTTATCGAGCTAACCAAATTCTCGCTAATATTCCTATCGGAGTAGTAACGCCAGTTGTGACGGAGGAAATTTCACCATTTCTTAAAACATAAATGGTTGGGGTCACGCTAATTTTCCATTCGCGCATAATATCGCTTGAAGGATCGTTTATGTTTTCGAAATGATATTCTTTTGCCCTCATAAACTGCGCCACACGCTCATTCGGTCCCGACGAGCCAGAAACGCCAACTACGGTGTAGTCATCACTCAGCCAGCTCACGCTTGGGCTTACAAATTTACAAGCGGGACACCAAGTCGCCCAAAAATAAACAACGACAGGTTGTTCATAACTTTGCGCGATTGCATCGAAGTGTTCACCATCGCTCAATACTGAGCTCAATGGTGGTGCCTCCTGTTTAGGAATATCTTTAGTGCGATACCAATCCATCGCGATGGAAATGACGGTGACAATGAGCACCATCTGTACGATTTGAACGAGCCAATATCGGAATGTTCTACGCCGCTTTGTCGAACTCATTGAATAGCTCCCCCACTCGCTTGCTTCACCGCACTTAAAACAACATCATCAGTCAGGATCACAGGTAACGGGATACCTTGTGGCGCTGCCGGGCCATAGACGATGTTAAACGGCACACCGTAACGCCCATGAGCTCGTAAAAAGTCCGTTACCGAGCCGTCCGGATGTGTCCAATCCCCTTTTAACGTCGCTACATTAGGGCTTTGCAGCAATGAGTAGACAGGATCTTGCCAGATCACACCGATCTTGTTCGCTTTACACGTGACACACCAATCCGCAGTGACATCCACAAACACCACTCGCCCATTATTGACGTGATCTTCAATCGCCGAGTTAGAAAGCTTCTGCCACGCTAAGTCCTCAGGAAGCGGTGTCGCCCATTGGTCGGCAGTGACACTACCAAGTAACAGGCCACCAGCTATCAACACTAATGACGCAGTTCCGGATACAGCAAGCGCTTTCTCACCATACACTTTCTTAACTCTTGCCATCATTACAACAAAAGCAACCACAGCGATAAGTGCAATCCATAACATCGGTACATGATTTGCCATTAATGAAAGTAGCCAAATGCTAGTCGCCAGCATCATTATGCCAAACACGATTTTAACGACATTCATCCACGAGCCAGGCTTTGGTAGTTTCAGCGCGATATTTGGAAACACAGCGACTAAGAGCCAAGGCAGTGCCATACCCAATGCTAATGCTGTAAAGGTTGCAAATAACGTTAATACGTCGGCACCCAAGGCAAACGCCACGGCCGTTCCTAGAAAAGGCGCGGAGCAAGGCGTCGCAAGCAATGTAGCAAACATACCTTGAACATAGTGACCAACTAGGGAGTTATCACCTTTCGAGGCCAGCCATGTATTGGTACCCGATGATAGACGGACTTCAAACAGCCCCAGCATATTGGCCCCAAACAAAGTGGTGACCAACACCATCAAACCTAAGAACCAAGGGCTTTGAAATTGCACGCCCCAGCCAATGGCATTACCTGTTAGCTTAAGCACCAAAATAAGACCAGCGAGAATCCAGAACGACGTTAATATACCAAGTGACGAGGCAACAAACTGAGCGCGAATTTGACGACGCTCGATACCTTGAGCGGCAACAATACTACTTAGCTTCATCCCCAAAACCGGAAGAACGCAAGGCATAATGTTAAGAATTAAACCGCCGAGCAACGCGAATAGAAAAACACTCGTTAGAGACGTGCTCGGCAACGGTTCAACTATTGCCTCAGCAGTTGCTTGAGTGGTTTCTTCTGCTAGTAAATTGGTGTCTTTGATGGTCACAAACAGCGACTGACCATCTAACTCCACATCGCCCAGCCAAGTATCAACGATATAGCTCGCGGTGACGATGTTTCCTTCTTGATACATTCCTTCAAGCTTGAAGCTATAGTCTCGCGTTGCTTCATCGACACCATCCACCAGCACTTGTGGTTGTTGCCAACCCTGACTGTTCTGTAGCTTGATTTGTAGTTTCGATTGGTTCGCATCCCAACTCGCCTGAGTAACATCAATAAACGGCGATGGCTGCGGCACGTTACTCACTGCTTGAGCGTAACTGAACATCACGCCTTCATCGACTGTTAGATCAGAAGGCAAGAACGTCAATTGAATTTGATAGTCGGTCAGCACACAAATCGTCGTACAAGAAGAAAGTGTCAGTACCGCATCAATCGTGACAGGTCTGGACATGTCTTCGACGTGCAGCGTCATGGGGAACAAAGTATCGCCTTTATACCCAAGAGTCTCGATACCTAACAGTTCGAATTTTTGTGGGTGCGGCCATTGCCAATCCACTTTGGATAAATTTTGTGAATTTTGCCAATCAATAGATGGTGCTACGCCGCCCTCACCAGGTGAACGCCAGTAAGTTTTCCAGTCTCCGGTTAACTTGACATCCAAATAACCTGTAAGTGTTTTGGCTTGCGGATCTTGTTGACCAGTGAGCACAAAGCGCGTTTGCACTGGAGGATGTTGTGGGTTGGTTAGCCAACCTGTATCAGTAGTTTGAGCTGAAATACTCAGAGAGAGCAAACTCAAAGCAAGCGTCATAAAAAACATGAACGCAAACTGAGTCAGTTTAGTAATTTGATTCATAGTGATTCCTAGTTAAAAGACAAAGGTGCTAAATAACTGACGCTAGTGGTCAGAAAGCACGCTTTTATTCTCGGAACACACAGAAAGTCAGATGGACTCGATACTTACGGCCTATCGGTTCCGTCCAATGTTGCGCACCAATATAGGCACTGCACAACCAAATTGCCGAAGCAAAAAGACCGACAAACAGAACAACAATAAATACATCGAGTTGATGTTGAGAAAACTGAATTAACTTTTCAGACAATTCGCACTTGCTGGTTTCTTTAGTATCAATCGACTTGACGCTCGAACGCTCATCAGCAAGTGAAACCGCGGGCGATTCCGCCTCATATTTCATAGAGCATGACGATGCAAAGCCTGAATTTTGCATCAGACACACAACGACCACCCAGCCAATAATCGCCAGTAGCCATTTTGCCCGCTTATGTGGCGTGTGATGTCGTTTAGTCAACAAACTCATAAGAATTCAGATAAAGTAAGAACGAAGAAGATAATACGCGAGTCGTCATAAAGCTCAAGTTGTATCCTCTAAATAGCCTTAAGAGGCTTCACTCGGTAAGCTTTAATCTAGCTTGCCATAAATATATGCCAACTCTGCGACGGTTTTTGCCGAGAACTTCTTCAATAGATTAGCTCGGTGTACTTCAACCGTTCGCATTGCTATGCAAAGTTCGTCAGCAATACGAATGTTGCGCTTTCCTTCAATAATCAAACGTAAAATGTCTTTTTCTCTAGGTGTGAGCGATTCATAAGCCGATTTAGCTGCTGCCATATCGAGGTTTGTGGCAGACTGCGCCTGTCCCTGCAAAATGGCTCGTGCCAGTTCATCGCCTTTGACTGGTTTTTGGAAGAAATTGACCGCCCCAGCTTGCAATGCATCGACCGCCATCGGAACATCACCATGCCCTGTCAGATAAATAACGGCTAGCGGGCTGTTGGCTTGATTTAAAATTTGGTGCACTTGCTGGCCACGAAGGTTGGGCATTCGGCTATCAAGGATCACGCATCCGGCCTGATGAATGTTCACTTTATCGAGAAAAGATTGCCCATCAGCAAAAGTCGTCACGTTGAAGTCATGCTCTTCCAACATAAAAGCGAGCGAGTCACGCACCGATTCATCATCATCGACTATAAAAACAGGTAGCTGCTTTTCACCGCTGCTCATTGAGTGCTCCTATGCCTAGTTCAGATTAGTTTTGATATGGAAACACAAGCTCAACCAAACAACCATGTGGTGCTATCGAGCTGATGACAAACTCGCCACCATGCATTTCCATCACATCGCGACAAATGGCTAACCCCAGCCCAAGCCCTTCTTCTTTGCTACTCACAAACGCTTGAGTCGGATTCTCTTGCTGCAACCCTGTACCATTGTCTAACACTCGAATAGAGAGTTGACTGATTTGGTAATCGCAATGCAGGGCAATTTTACCTTGATAACCTGATGAGTGATATTTCTCTTGGAACAAAGTACACGCATCAATCGCGTTGCTGATCACATTAACTAAAACCTGTTGTACGCCAACTGCATCGACAAGTAATGGACGAATGTTCCCTTCTGTACTGGCCACAATAGAAATGTTTTGCTTCTGCATTCGAAAATGGAGTAACTCAATCGTGTCATCAATGAGTACTTGAAGATCGCACGACGTTTTGTCGACACTGCGCTTACGAATCAACGTTCTTAATCGCTGAATAATTGCATCGGCTCTTTCAACTTGGCCCTGTATTTTCTCAAGTACAGGGACAATATCTTCATGAGGGCGCTTTTTGGCCAAGCGAAGTAAACCGCCTTCACTATAGTTGCGAATGGCTGCCAGTGGCTGATTGAGTTCATGAGCAAGACTAGTGCCGATTTCTCCGACAATCGCGACCCTTTGTGAATGTTCTAACTGTTCACTTTTCTCTTTTAATCGTAACGATGTCTGCTCCAACGCTTGCTTACTCTTGCTAAATCGATACTCAAGCCAAAAGTGGTACGCGTTCAACACAATCACAAACATGAACAGCGCCCATGCCCACTCTTGATGACTACGCAGCCAGCGTAGAGCCTCACTCCACCAAGGTTGTTGCAACGGATGGAGATCCAACGCCTGATAAAGTTTGTCGATGCTCAGCAAGCTGACGGGGGACGTCCAACCTGACGCGCCTGCCGCAATAACTGCAGGGTGTTCAGGTGGCATCGCTAACAATACTTGCGCAATCTGTTTGGCAATCTGAGCTGAGCCGCGCTCTGTTTTGGCAAATGACCAGTTAGGATAAAGCGGTGTGGAAACAGCGCATAACGAGCGCTCGTTCGGCTGTTGATTTAAAACTCGGTAATTACCCGGTTGTAAAAGCCCTTCACTTAACATCTGTTCCAATAAACAAGCGGGGACGACGGCCGCTTCCACATTACCATCACGTAATTGATACAGGTTGGCATCAATAGGAAAACCAAGATAGCGGACATCAGAAAAGAAATCGTTTGGATTAAGCCCCATTTTGACTATTTGATAGCGCATCGTTAGATAACCACCAAACGCTTTTTCTGATACCGCCGCAACGGGACGTCCTGAGACATCTTGCACCGTTTGATAACTTGAATTGGCTCGAACCACCAGCGCCGAACCAATGCCGTAATTCGAGTTTTGTGGTGCTCTGCTGGTTAGCGTTGCCATCCACGACAGCGCGTATTGCCTGCCCAATCGCACTGCCTGACCTGGGTTGGTTAAGATGAAATCTATCTTCTGAAACTTCACCGCTTCGCCCATTTCATCCAAGTTAAGGGGATGAAGGACAAAATGCACATCGGAAATTTGCTGATTGAGCCAATCAATGGTCGGTTGCCATCTCTGCTCAGCATAAAGATGGCCGCGTATCGCTAACACGCCCACTTCGACTTTTTGCTTGACCTGTGGCTGCTCTGCTTTTTGCTCTTGCATTCCTTGCAGATATTCTTGTTCAGAAACAGCGCCCTGAGCCAAAGATGCAAAGGCAACTAAGCAAAGAATCCAAAACTGAAGCCACAGTGCTTTTTTCATGATGAGTCGAATCGTTCCGTCAAGAGAGTGCGACAAGAATAACAGCTACCTTCCCTAAACCACATTTGTTTTAGATCAAGTTTGATCTGGGTATGTGGAAATCCACAATATAAGCCTCGCAGTGCATTTCTCACAATGGAATCAGTCAATTCAAATACAACAAAAAAGCAGGTGAGTTATGGATTCCACCAAACGTCGCTTTCTCAGCGCGGTCACAGCCGGAGCCGCGTTAATTCCAGTCGCAGGCATTGGCACGGCAACTGCGGGAAACATTATTCGAAATAACCAGTCCGCTGACCGAAAAGGACAAGTCGGGAAGCGTTATGCCATGGTGATAGATTTGCGTAAATGTGTCGGATGCCAGGCTTGCACTGTGGGTTGCAGCATCGAGAACCAAGTGCCTATCGGTCAATTCCGAACCACCGTAAAGCAATACGAAGTTACGTTAGATGATGGCTCTACAGCCACGCGAGAAGCAAAAGCCTTTATGCTACCGCGCCTTTGTAACCACTGCGACAACCCACCTTGCGTGGCAGTGTGTCCGGTTCAAGCAACCTTTCAGCGCGAAGATGGCATTGTCATGGTGGATAACAGTCGCTGCGTAGCGTGTGCGTATTGTGTACAAGCTTGCCCTTACGATGCTCGCTTTATCAATGAAGACACCCTCACCGCAGATAAATGTACCTTCTGTGCTCACCGTCTAGAACAAGGTCTATTGCCTGCCTGCGTGGAAACCTGTGTTGGCGGAGCACGTGTAATTGGTGATTTGAATGATCCATCAAGTGAAGTTCGCCGCTTAATTGCGAAGCACCAAGACGATATCAAAGTGCTAAAGCCCAATGAAGAGACCAAGCCGCATGTGTTTTACATCGGCATGGATGAACGCTTCACCAGCCACATCGACGGGCAGCCAGCTATTTACGACCCACAAGGAGAGCGCGCATGAACATCACCGAAGTGTTAGTCCAACCTCAAGCAATGGCTTGGCTCCCGTGGGCGGTGCAGTACTTCTTTTACATCGGTTCTACTTACGCTGCCGCTATTTTGTTCCTAATCGCACTGTTATTTGAGCAACACACCAGTCATCGGTTACGCGCCGCGCTGGTGCTAACGATGGCCATCGGCGCTATCGTAGGCCCGTTGGCGTTAACTGGCGACCTTCACCAGCCGGGACGAGCTTGGCATTTTTACGCGCACATCACGCCGTGGTCATGGATGTCTCTAGGCTCACTATTCTTGCCTGCATTTTCTGCGCTTGCCGTTGCAACTGCATGGTTGTATCTACGTCAGGACCTTATTGCACTACGAAACCAACCGGGAAAAGTATTGCCTCTGTTATCTAAACTATCGCTCGGTGAGTGGACAATTTCTCACAAAGTGATGCTCACAATATCTGCAATCACCGTGTTATCAGGCTTAACCATCGCCCTTTATACTGGAGCTGAAATTGCGATCGTAAAATCACGTTCATTATGGCACCAACCCGCGTCACCAATTCTTTGGTTTGTTACTGCATTTATGGGCGCAGTCGGATTTTCTCTGCTGATTTGGTTACTGCTGCCTAGCCAATCGAAAACTCTCACTTCTGGTGATAACAATTTACTCAAAAAGTCACTGGTAACGAGCAGTGTTCTGACGCTGATTCTCCTACCCATTTGGGCATCCAACAACTCTACATTTTCGCTCTATTCTAGCGAACAATGGATGCACAACATTGCCCTGCTCACTTTTGTCGTTTTAGGTTGTGTTTTGCTCGCTTTCATCTTCTTGCGCGATACCAAAAAGTCCGCATCAGCCAGATTTCGTCACGTCATAGGGCTCAGTTTTGTGTCTGCTGCCGCACTGGCAAGTGCATGGCTGATTCGCTGGTTTACCATCATGGAAGTGCAAACCATCGCCAAGTTCGATGCAGGGCTGTATCCATACCAACTCACTATGGATGGAAATGGCTGGATAGGCATTATCGGCATGCTCGGATTATGGCTTGCACTGGCACTGCTCGGTTCGGAGCTGGTTCAGCCAAAACAAAAGATCGAAGTAAAAGCCTCATCACCCACCTTAACTGAACGCTAATCAAAGAGGATTTCATCATGGATAACAAACGCCGTCAGTTTTTGAAATCAGGCATTGCAGTGGGTGGGCTTGGTGCATTCGCTGCGGGTTACGCTACCACCACCAAACACATAGTCGAGGGTGCGCTCGAAGGCACTGCGGGAGAAAAAACGCGTGATATTCACCACGGTAACTCGCTTGAACCAGAGTACACGGTCAACAGCAAAGGCAACCTAATCCCGAATCCAAATCAGCGCGTTGCGCCATCGATGTGTTTTGGTTGTTGGTCACTGTGCGGATTGCGTGTACGCATTGATAACCGCAGCGACGAGATTTTGCGTATTACTGGCAACCCATATCACCCACTCTCTCATCAGCAACACATTCCGTTCGAAACGCCAGTCAAAGATGCTTATTTAAGTTTGACAGGAGAAGCGGGCCTTGACGGTCGTTCAACAGCATGCGCACGTGGCAATGGGATGCTAGAAATTCGCAACAGCCCGTACCGCATTACTCAGCCACTGAAACGAGTTGGAAAACGCGGCGAAGGAAAATGGATTCCGATCAGCTACGAGCAATTGATAGAAGAAATCGTAGAAGGTGGTGATTTATTTGGTGAAGGCCATGTTGATGGCTTACGCAACATTCGCGATTTAACAACGCCCGTAGATCCTGAAAACCCAGAATATGGACCGAAAGCCAACCAATTGTTAATGACCAACGCCGGTAACGAAGGCCGAGACGACATATTCAAACGCTTCGCGTTCAACAGCTATGGTACGCGTAACTTTGGGCATCATGGCTCTTACTGCGGCTACGCATTTCGTGCTGGCAGCGGCGCATTCATGAACGATTTAGATAAGAACGCGCACTTGAAGCCAGACTTTGATAACGCGGAATACATCATCTTCATCGGTATGTCACCAGCTCAAGCGGGTAACCCTTTTAAGCGTCAGGCGCGCCAACTCGCCAATGCGCGAACAGAAGGTAGCTTGGAATACACCATCATCACACCAAGTTTGCCTGCTGGTTCATCGAGCTTGGCTGCCGGTGACAACAACCGCTGGGTACCAATCAAGCCAGGCACCGACTCTGCCCTCGTGCTTGGCATGATCCAGTGGATCATCGAAAACCAACGCTACAACAAAACCTTCTTGGCGCAGCCGGGGGCAAACGCGATGAAACGAGCCGGCACCGCGCACTGGTGTAATGCTACGCATCTCGTGATAAGCGATAATCAGCACCCGAGAAACGGCACGTTTTTACGCGCGTCCGACTTGAATCTGCCATTCGAGGGCGAAGCGTTGTCTGACTCCGACCCGTACGTCATCGTGGATGAGCAAAGCGGCGAATTTGGTGTTCATACCCAAGCTGAGGAAGCGGCACTGTTTGTCGATAAAACGGTTTCGCTTGCATCGGGCGAAGTGCGCGTAAAATCGTCTCTACAAAGACTCAAAGAAGAGGCGTTCAAATACAGTCTTGAGTTCTACAGCCAACAATGTGAAATCCCTGTCGAACAAGTTGTTGAACTAGCAAAGCGCTTCACCAGTCACGGAACAAAAGCGGTGGTCGATACCCACGGTGGCAACATGCACACCAATGGGTTCTATAACTCGTTTACCATCATGATGCTCAATGCGTTGATTGGTAACATAAATATGAAAGGCGGCGCGATGGCCAAAGCGGGTGGCTACCCAACTTCCGCTGCGGGTCCTCGTTACGACTTCACCAAATTTGCTGGCAAAGTCGGCCCGAAAGGCGTCTTTTTGTCGCGCAGTAAATTCCCCTACCACAAAACCAGCGAATACAAACGTCGCGTTGAGGCAGGTGAATCACCTTACCCAACTCGCGCCCCTTGGTATCCGTTTGCCGCGCCACTGCTGACAGAGCACCTATCTGCGGCTATTGATGGGTATCCATACCGCGTTAAAGCGTGGATCAACCACATGGCGAACCCAATGTATGGTGTACCCGGTTTGAAAACGCTGCTGGAAGACAAGCTTAAAGATCCAAAACAACTCGGTTTGATTGTGTCTGTTGATGCGTTCATTAACGAAACCACCGCGTTGTCGGATTATATTGTACCTGACACGGTCACCTACGAAAGCTGGGGTATGGCAACGCCTTGGCACGACGTTCCGGTGAAAACCGTCACCGCTCGCTGGCCGATTGTGGGAGCGCGAACAGAGAAAACCGCCGATGGTCGTTCAATTTGCTTAGAAAACTTTTTGATTGATGTCGCCAAGAAAATGCAACTGGGCGGCTTTGGTGACAACGCGATTCAAGATGCGCAAGGGAATTGGCGCGCTCTCCACAGCGCTGAAGATTTCTACTTACGTTCCGCGGCAAACTTGGCTTATGTGAAAGGCGGGGTGCCTGAAGTTTCGGCAGAAGACATTGCGTGGTCCGGCCTAGAGCGTTTAATGCCAGCCATGCAGAAGACGCTGACAGCGGATGAGATGAAACGTGTGGCGTTTATTTTTGCTCGCGGTGGACGTTTTGAAAATGCAACCGAAGCGTATCAAGGTGAGCAAATGAAGCACAAATGGACACGACCTGTCGCGATATGGAATGAACGTGTCGGCAGCGCAAGAAACACCATGACCGGTGATTTCTACACGGGTTGCCCAACATGGCATCCACAAAAACTGGCCGATGGCACACCAATGGAAGACCAGTTCCCAAGCTCAGAATGGCCTTTCAGCCTAACGAACTTTAAATCCAACATTCACAGTGCGGTATCCAACCTATCGCCAAGGTTGAACTCGATTAAAGGCGTAAACCCAGTGTACATCCATCCAATCGATGCCGAGCGCGCAGGCATTAAAACGGGTGATGAGTTTGTTATCGAGACACCATCTGCAAGCACCAAAGCACTTGCGATGATAGTCAGCGGGATTCGCCCTGGCACACTCGGATTTGAACATGGGTTTGGTCATACCGAGCTAGGACAACGCTCGCACTGGATCGGCGATAAACAGCAACCAGTAAAAACTCGCAGCCAAGATGGCGTCAACATTAACGACATCGGATTAATTGACCCAACCCGAGAAGGGAAAGGCGTGTTGTTAGATTGGGTGGTAGGAGCCGCGGCTCGTCAATCATTACCAGCCAAAATCCGCAAAGCGTAACGCCGCACGTTAAGACGTCTCTACCACTTAGAGCTGCCGATTTGTGCAGCTCTTCACCACTTTGTTTTTATCGCTTATAGAACAACCAATAAAAACAAATACGGCCATTTACACTTATTAAATATGTGGAAATCCACAATACCTTTCATTATTGACAAGGCCGACAATATCGTCCAAGTGACTACCAAGTAGCACTTAGACATATTAATAAAAATTAAAGTGAGTCAGCATGTCAAAAATTCTTCCAGTGGTGGTGGCCTGTTTGTTAGCAACCACTATGGGCGCAAGCGCCTCTTCTATTCCGGAAAAAGCCAGCGTATGTAGCGGTTGTCACGGCCAAGATGGCATGGGACAGCCAAATATCTCGCCGATGATCGCTGGTTTAAACGCGAACTATCTCAACACTCAAATCGAACTATTCCTTAGTGGCGAACGCCAAAATGTGGTCATGCAAGGCATGGCGAAGGAACTCAACGATCCCGCAGACCGTAAGGAAGTTATGGAGTACTTTGCTAACCTCCCGAGCTACGAGTTCACGAATCCAGAACAACGCGGCGACCAAGCTGATATTCGTAACCCGTATCGTAAATTAATTTTCCAAGGCGATTGGGATAGAAATATTCCAGCTTGCGCAACTTGTCATGGAGCCAGCGGTATGGGCGTCGACAAGTTCCCTCGCCTCGCAAGCCAACATGCTGATTACTTAAAAACGCAATTGATGGCATGGAAAAACGGCACTCGCAGTGGCGACCCGCTCAATATGATGGGGACCATCGCAAAAAATCTCACTGACAAAGAGATCGAAAATCTTGCTTACTACTTTGCCTCATTACGTTACTAGGAGCAGTCATGAAACGTTTCTATTCTTTGTTCGCACTGCCTTTCATTTCTACGCTCGTACTAGCTAACGATCCATTACCGGACCGCCAGAAAGAGCTACCTGCGATAGAAAAAGAAAATCACGGTGAATACTTAAAACCGCGTGATCTCAGCACAATCCCAAACACCGCATTTGGTGAGCAAGTAAAACGCGGTTACTCGCTCTTTGTTAACTCACAACAAATGCGCGGAAAATACGTTGGCAACGAACAAAACTGTGTGAACTGCCATATGGAGGCAGGACGAAAAGCAAACGCTGCGCCACTGTGGGCAGCTTACATGGCATACCCGGCATATCGTAAGAAAAACGATCGCGTAAACAGCTATGCTGACCGTATCCAAGGTTGTTTCGAGTATTCCATGAACGGTAAAGCGCCCGCTTACGATTCGACAGAAATTGTTGCCCTTAGTGCTTACGCCTACTGGTTAGCGATGGGCGGCTTGCTTGACAAACATGGTATGACGGATGAACCCATCCCAGAGCTAGACGCAAAAGCGTTGCAAATTGGTGGAAAAGCAAAAGACTTTCCGTTGCCTGAAGCCATCGCACAAGCATTACCAGTTGAAAAGCGAGGTAATCTCTCTGGGCGTGGCTACCCAAAAATCGCCGCCCCTGAGAAAGAACCATCAATAGAGCGAGGCGCATTGGTCTACGAAAAGAACTGTGAAACTTGCCATCGCGCCGACGGTTCAGGCATCAAAGACACCAACGACCATTCATACATTCCACCACTTTGGGGCGAATATGCGTATAACTGGGGCGCAGGTATGCACCGGATTAACACAGCGGCCTATTTTATTTACGAAAACATGCCGCTTGGTAAAAGTGTACAGCTGACAGAGCAAGAAGCTTGGGATGTCGCAGCATACGTCAACAGCCATGAGCGTCCACAAGATCCTCGATTCAAAGGCAATGTCACCGCAAACGCGGAGAAATATCACCAGCACCAAGGCTATTACGGCAAAACGCTCAACGGTACGCAAGTCGGCTCCAATGCCTTTAAGAGCGGAACGGTCAAGTAAAGTACAACTAAGTACCTTAAATAAAATGCTCTTTTTCCCTGCTCTGATTATCTGGGCAGGGTTACTTACCCTTAAAAACAAGTAATTACCCCCCTCCACAGACAAGCAATATCACATTATTTTCGACTTCCAACATACTCATCTTCGCCGTAAAATCTTGTACCAAACGCGACTTCGTTTATGTCTTAGATCTCCCATATCCTCTAATGCCAAAAGTAAGAAACTCGTAAACTCCTGAATCAAAACAAGCGTGCCTAGTGAAAAAAGAGTATTCTTAAAGCAAATGAATCTAAAACCTACCCGATGAGTATTCAACCTAATTCCCGTCAGTTAATTTCATGCGAAGAGTGCGGCCTTGTTGTTCGCATTCCCGATATCGAACAGGGGCAAAAAGCACAATGTCCTCGATGTTCGCATTCGCTGACTAAAGTGAATGCCAAGCCTTACCAAAGCGTGATCGCCATATCATCGGCATGTTTGATCATGTTAGTGCTAAGCATTTCTTTCCCTTTTATGTCGTTCAGCGTGCAAGGGTTGTCGCAAGAAATCACCTTGTTGCACGCTGCCAAAATGCTGGCTGAGTTTCAAAATGTGCTTTTGGGTGTGCTGCTACTCGCAACAGTTATCGTTTTGCCTGCAATCTATGTTGGTCTCATTCTCTTTCTTCACCTTGAAGCATTAAAAGCACGTAAACATACCCCCTCTAGAAAGCAGCAACGAATGGCAAAAGTTTTATGCCGTCTTCTGTTTCGAGTCGAACCCTGGTTAATGGTGGATGTCTTTTTGATTGGCGTGTTGGTCAGCTTAATTAAAATCGCTTCCCTCGCAGACATAGGAATGGGCACTTCATTCTGGGCGTTTTGTGTATATACCGTTCTGGTAGTCAAATGCATATCAATGGTCGACAAAAGCTGGCTCTGGGGGCACTTTATTCCAGCTATCGAGCTACCTGATGTAAAAGAGGGTGATACGCACCATAACCACAACCATATTGGTTGTCATACGTGCCACCAGCTCAACCCTATTGAAGCTAAAAAACACCAACACTGCATTCGTTGTAAAAGCCCTATTCACAAATACAACCCCGCAGACAATTTACAAAAAGCTTGGGCGCTTTTGTTTGCTTCAATCATTTTCTATATCCCTGCGAACCTCTACCCTATGATGTACACCGTAAGCCTTGGACATGCAGAAGGTTCGACTATCATGGAGGGGGTAATATTGCTTTGGCATTTAGGTTCTTACCCTATTGCGATGGTAATTTTCTTTGCTAGCGTATTTATTCCAATGGCGAAAATGCTGGCACTCGCGTGGCTGTATTACAATGCGCAAAAAGCGCGATATCTTCCGCACGAAGAGAGTATTTCACGCTTAAAGATCTACCGCATAACTGAGTTTATTGGCCGTTGGTCCATGATCGATATCTTCGTCGTCGCGATCTTAGTTGCACTGGTTCAGCTGCAAAACTTAATGGCGATTTATCCAGGTCCTGCTGCGCTCTCTTTCGCGGCAGTGGTCATTTTTACTATGCTTTCTGCAATGATATTTGACTCACGTTTGTTGTGGCAATTGCCACAAAACGAAGTGCAGGAGCCGATTTCTGACAACTTAAACGAGAAAGCCAAATATGAGTGATGAGAACAACGTAACCGCTCAAATAAAACCGCAAAAGCAGATTTCTGCGATATGGATTGTCCCGATCCTTGCGCTAGCCATGGGAGCGTGGATGCTGTTCCAATATATCAACAGTACAGGCCCACAAATTACTCTCCAACTGCCAACCGCAGATGGGATTGAGGTTGGCAAAACCGAAATCCGAGCATTGAATGTAAAAGTCGGACTGATTACTGAAGTCACTCTCAGTGAAAATTACGATCACATCATCGCTAAGGCACAAATGAACAAGGATGCAGAACGCATGCTGCGAGATGACACCATGTTTTGGGTGGTGAAGCCTCGTATTGGCCGTGATGGCGTTTCAGGTTTAGAGACCTTGCTCTCTGGCGCTTATATCCAACTTCAGCCGGGTAAATCTAAAATAGAGAAAGAGCGCTTTACGGTCTTAGATGTTCCCCCAGTGGCCTCTCCTGATGCAGAGGGGTTACGCCTTGTGTTAACACACCGCGAGGCTGGTAAGCTAGGCGTTGGTGACCCCGTCATTTATAAAGGCTTTACGGTTGGTCGTGTAGAGAAAACTAGCTTTGATGTTGACACTCGCAAAGCGTTATACCAACTCTTTATTTTCAAGCCTTATGACAGCTTAGTGCGCACTCGTACCAAGTTCTGGCTGAATTCTGGCGTAGATTTACAGCTCAATGCTGAAGGGTTCGAAGTCAAGTTTGGCTCATTAGAGAGCATGCTAACGGGTGGTGTTACCTTCGATACCGTTCCAGGTCTTGAATCCGGTGAACAGCTCACTGAAAATATGGTCAACTTCCGCTTGTACGATGATATTAAACAACTTCGAGAAGGCATGTACGATGATTATATTGAATTCGTTATGCTTTTTGATGAATCGGTACGAGGACTTAAACGTAAGGCACCTGTCGAATATCGAGGCTTGAGAATTGGTACTGTGATGCGTGTACCAATGCGACTTCCAACCCCAGAAGAGAACTTTTCTGCGAAAAAAATCCCTGTATTGGTACGTATCGAGCTCGGCCGTGTTTATGGCGATTTCCAATCCCAATCTTTACCAATGTTAAAAGATAAATTGAAGAGTGAGTTTGCTAAAGGCCTACGTGGTACTTTAAAAACAGGTAACTTATTAACAGGCGCACTGTATGTTGACGCCGACTTCTATCCAAACGACGAGCCTTACGTACCGAGTAAGTTTGCTGATTTAGATGTTTTCCCAACCATGCGTGGTGGTTTTGCGCAGGTTCAGCGCCAAGTGAACGACTTCCTAAATAAGATTAATAACTTACCGATGGAAGAAACGCTAGATTCTCTCAATTCAACGTTAAAAACGTCTGAAAAAACGTTAGCTTCAGCAGAACGCGTGGCGGACAGTATTGATAAACTTTTGAATCAAAAAGAGACGCAAGAGATCCCAACAGATATTCGCCAAAGCTTACAGCAATTACAAAAAACACTCGATGGTTATGGGCCCAACTCAACCATGTACAGCGAAATGGAAGCCACGCTAAAAGAATTAGAAAGCGTGATGACAGAGTTTAAACCCGTACTTAAACAGCTAAACGAAAAGCCAAACTCTCTCGTGTTTGGAGAAGATGAAATCAGTGACCCAATACCAGTTAAAGGCAAAAACTAATGAAACGAGTATTCTTTCTGTCTATCGCGCTATTTGTCGGTCTAACGGGTTGCAGTAGCGCTCCGCAAACTAAAGGAGCTATGTACCTTCTACCTAAGGCGGAACCAGTGACGCTGAGCTCTTCTGATATCGCTCAGCGCCCAACTTTAGTTGTTCGTCCAGTGACATTGGCGAGTTATTTGAATGATAATGGCATTGTTTATCGAACCTCTGAGACCCAAGTTATTCAGGCGAAGCACAATCAATGGGCGCACAGTATTTCTGAGCAAATCACTCAGAGAGTCGTCGCGGAACTACGTCACAAGCAAAGTCATTACTGGCCGACTGAAATGAATAATCTGTTGGATCAAAGCGGTGAAGCCAAACTCCAGCTTACGTTAAATAAATTTAATGGCAGCTACAAAGGTAATATCGAAATTGAGGGGGAATGGTTACTCATTAATGCCGAAGGTAAGGTAGAAAACAGCGCGCCAATACAAATCTCACAGCCGCTTCAAGATGAGGGCTATGAAGCGCTCGTCAACGCTTTATCCATAGGCTTAGAAAGCCTAACCTCAGACATTGCCAAACAACTCTAAGTCAATGTTAATTACAGGGAAGCAAGTTGCTTCCCTTTTTTATGCAGAGTGTAGCGACTTCTACTAAGCTGAAAGCTGACGAAAAGCCGAAAAGGAAATTGGATGAAACCATGTAACCTGCTATCACTCTCCTCACTCATTCTTGTATTACCTACATCAGTAGCGCTCTCAACCGAGACACAAGAATCTCGTTGGCGAAATAGCATAGAAGTGTACATGCTAGGACTGAATATCCACGGGGATACCAGTATTGGTCGCTTTTCATCAGAGGTGGATGTCGATCCTAAGTTCATCGTAGACCACCTCGATATTGGGGCGATGTTGCGATTCGAGAGTATTTACCAAAGTAAGTGGGGCTACTACATAGATTATAGTTTCATGAACTTAAGTGGTGATGTTAATAATATCAAAGGCGCTCTGCCTAACGCTCGTTATCGTGCGGACATCGAAATACGGCAAGGTGTTCTAGAAGCAAAGGCATTCCAACGCGAACAATATTCATTTGGTAAACTGGATTATATGTTTGGATTACGTTGGTGGGACAATGACATCACCGGCAAGCTGTATCGTAATGATAACCGGGTACTAGAAGATAGACTGTCATTACAAGAAGATTGGGTCGATTTTTTAGTTGGCTTGCGACTCATTGATGAATTGAGCGAAAACTGGCGATTTCATGCCAGCATCGACGCCGGACTTGGCAACGATACTCACTTCACTTATGCCATTCAAACTGGTGTTCGTTATCGTTTTAACGAATGGTCTGATCTCAACTTAGCTTACAAGTCGACCTGGGTTGATTACAAAAATGAGGGAGTATTTGAATATGATACAGCTTCTCAAGGGCTTTTAGTCGGACTTGGCTTTTACTTTTGATCAGGTGAAACCCTAGCCTATATTCAAGCGTTGTAACTTGTACTAGCTCTAGGTACACGTCTAGTGTCGCGTTACAGATGCTTAAATAAGGCAAATTGATCTTCATCAGACTATAAATTGCTCTTCGGTGTTACTCTCTGTCGCAAAATATAAAACCCCACTCTATGACCTCATATAGGTCTTATTGATAAGGTTCCCGAGTAGCAATGTCGATTAACATTTCCGATTTAACCACCGCCCTAAATAAGGTGGAGCATATTCATAAAGTTCAGCTTGAAAACGTACATCAGTTCTTCAAAGCAAACGAAGCTTTTTCGTTGCAAACATTCAGCCAGCTGATATCTAGCGACTCGCTTGATGATCGATTTAAAACCATCGATAGAGCGTTCTCTTTGCTTGGTGATGCAAAAACCTACCTTTTAGAAGTGTCTTACCTTATTAAGTAAAAAAGAAAGCCCCGATAAAATTCATTATCGGGGCTATCATTTTCTATCTAAACTACTGATTTACAATTTGTAACGATCATCAATTACCGTTAGTTCTGGGAAGGTTTTACCCTCGTCCATCGCTTCTTCTGTCTCTTCTTTTACTTGGTTATCAATCCAGAAATTACCGATATCCATTGGATGAAGCACCCATTCTGTCGCTTTTGTCATGCCGTTTTTAGGAATTTTAACCCAGCGCCAATGAGCAACTCGAGAATAAGGCACCATGTAGCCAGGAACGATGATATTTGCTTTGCTGACATAGTTTTGGATTTGATGCGACAAGTCGTAACGCTTCTCCTGATCAAACTCAGAGTCATACGCTTCAATTAACTTGTCTAGCTCAGGGCTGCTGTAGTTGGTGTGAGCATTCGTTTGTGGTCGATTTGCATTATCCGAGTGTAGGTATTCCCAATACGCAGGGATCTCACCAGAGCCCATATTCAAAAACGCTAGCTGATGCTTTTTCTCAAGAATGTATTTAAACGCAGATGAGCCATCCACCAAGTTTAACGTGAACTCAAGACCAGCAAGTTTCGCTTGCTCTTTCAGGTATGCAATACGCGGTGTCCAAGAGTTGTATCCGTAGGTGATGGCAAAGCTCAAGCGTTGGCCCTTGTCGTTAACACGAATACCATCTGCGCCCACTTTGTCAAAGCCCGCTTTTTCGAAGTGTTTAACCGCCGCATCAGCATCAAACTTTGGCGGTGTATTGTTAGGATCATCGTATTCGCCATGACCAAAGCCGAGTCCATGCGGTTTACGTGAATAATCTCCACGCATGATGTTTTCAATCATGCCGTCATAGTCAGTGGCTGCCATAACACCTTTACGCACTTCTAGGTTATCCAACATCGGCATCGCTGTGTTCATCCAAAGACCACCAGCTCCTTGCGGTGCTTCGTTAAAGCCCCAGTACTTTTGGATATAGCCTTTTTTGTACACATCACTATTGGTTTTGTCATGCCAAAAGCTTGGTAGCACCATCTCAAAGTAGTCTAAGTTGCCTTTCTCAAAGTGCTTCATGGCAATATCAGGATCGCGAATTACCTTAATGCGAACCTTTTCAACGTTATAACGGTTTTTATAGTAGCGGTTGTTGTATCCCCACCAATCTGCACCGACATGTTTGAATGTCACGCTCTTACCTTTCTTCACTTGATCAATGTAGTAAGGCGCTGCGGTTGGCTCAGATTTAAAATTAAACTTTCTGACGAAGTTATCAGGCATGCCATCGTTATTTGCGTCCTTTTCTCCTTCAAAGAAGTGTTCAGGACGAGGCTGAAAACCATTACTTGGCATGTTAATCATAACCATAAGTGAGTCATGACTTTGGGCTACAGCAAGATTGACTTTGATCGTGTAGTCATCAATTTTTTCAACACTCACAATACTGTTTGTGAAGAAGTCGTTATACCACGGGTCGATAATGTCTTTTGACGTGTAGTACTTCATCATAAAGACGTAATCATCTGCTGTAATTTTTTCACCATCTGACCACTCGGCCGTTTCGTCGAGTTTAAAGAATACGGTTTTGTTGTCCTCTCCAAATGCCCATGACTTAGCAAGTTGAGGGATCCATTTGCCAGTATTTGGATGACGCTGAGCCAGTTTTGGTGAACCATCCATTAAGTATTGGCGCAAACCTGAGTTCGCATCTGGACCAACACTTCGTAATGTTTGCGGAAAGCTCTGAATGTAAGTGCGATAGGTGCCACCTCGTACCGCCTCTTCAGAGGCAAATAGAGGTTCGTTGTTGTTTGAAATCCATTCGATATCAGCTGGCAATTCTGCCGCACTCAGTTGAAAACTGGCAGCGGTCAGTGTTGCTAGTACTGAAAATGGCAGTTTTTTAGTCATGTTTCTTCCTTGTTGTGTTTGCGCACTAAGGTCGTAACAAGGAAGACAGCGTGTGAAAGCTCACAGAAAGCTGCGATTTAAAATACGCAGATAGGAAATAATAGGAACGTAATATGAAGTGACGTCCTGCCAGCTTCTATATTAATTTCAAAGAGTTTCACTAGGTCATCCTAGACCTTACAACGCAGTGAATGCATCTTCGCCATAGTATTCTTTAGACATTTGTAACGCAAGCCATCAATAACACATGGTTGCATTTTCGAGGCATCACAGTGAGTTATGTTACAAAAGTGTGATCGGCATAGTACCAAGCCCTACTTTACTCAGAATAAACCGCAGAACCTTTATCTCAATTGGCCCCGATATACCAGTTAAAGCGAGTAAATGATCAGACATAGCTGGTTAAAAGGAATGGTTGTTTACCGCGATCAGTATTTTCATTCGATGTAAAAAGTGAGGCATCTTAGCCTCACTTTTCTCCATACAATCGAGACAGTGCTTACATGTTAGATAAGCTCTCATTGATCGACTTCAGCACTTCTGCAGGATTTGACGCTTGAGTGATAGGGCGACCAATCACAAGATAATCTGAACCTGATTGGATAGCGTCTACTGGCGTCATGATACGGCGTTGGTCACCTTGTTCTGAGCCAGCAGGTCGAATACCAGGGGTCACTAACTTAAATTCTTGGCCTAGTTCGCTCTTCAGTAATGAGGACTCTTGCGCTGAACATACCACGCCATCAAGGCCAGAGTTTTTAGTCAGCGTAGCTAGACGAATCACTTGCTCTTGAGGCGCAACGTCCAAGCCAATACCAGCAAGGTCGCTTTGTTCCATACTGGTTAGTACCGTTACACCGATAAGAAGTGGACGATCTTTACCATATGGCTCAAGAATTTCACGTGATGCCGTCATCATACGCTCACCACCGCTCGCGTGTACGTTCACCATCCATACACCCATTTCAGCCGCAGCGCGAACTGCTTTCGAACAGGTGTTTGGAATATCGTGAAATTTTAAATCTAGGAATACAGAGAAACCACGTTTATGGAGTTCACGTACAAAATCAGGACCAAATAGCGTAAACATCTCCTTGCCAACTTTTAGTCGGCATGACGCAGGATCAATTCTATCTACAAACGCAAGTGCATCTGCTTGGTTATCATAATCCAGTGCGACAATAACTTTTTGGTCGATCATTTCATCTCCTAACTGTTTTGGTTCTTATTAAATAAAAAGTTAAAAAAATGCAGCGGACAGAAACTCTGCCAGCTGCATTAAGAATTATTCACCATCCAATCCGCGGATTGGCTTGATCGTCCCCCATCCTTTACAGGACGGACAATGCCAATAAAGGGAATGGGTAGAAAATCCACACTTCCGGCATCGGTAATGTGGTTTCACTTTTAACTGTTCACCCACCATCGCTTGTAGTGTTGATAGGCTGTCTTTCGCTCGACCATCTTCTGCTTCTGCAATGTGGTAGTCAATTAAACGGTAGAAGCCCTTCATGGTTGGGTTTTTCAGCAATTGTTTCGTCAGTAACTCTTGAGCAGCCCCAACGTTCTCGTGATGAGCAACTAATTGAGCCAACATCAACTCGGCTGATACGCCAGCTTTCTTATCAATACAAGCTCGCAGAAACTCGACAAGTTCATCTTCCTGACCCAGATGATGATAGCATTCTGCAATAGTTGGCAAGACATCACTGATAAAGTCTTTATCTTGCTCAAGTACCCCCGTCAGATATTTGATGGTGTGCTTATAGTCTTCAGACTCTAGGTAAATTCGTCCCAAAGCAATACTTGCTCGAACACACTTCGGGTCTTCCGCTAACGCTTTTTTAAAATGCTGTATTGCCTTATTAGTATTCCCATCAGCTTGGTCGAGCATGGCTATTTCACACCAAAAATGGGCAATATTTGCACGCATCCTTGAGCGTTTATTACCTAACTTAGCCAATTGGTTCGCGTAATAAATCGCCTTTTCCCATTCTCGTGTTTGCTGATAAATGGTCACTAATTGTTGAAGAGCCGCCTCTTTGTAATCTGGCTCTTCGACTAACTGTTCGAAGATTTTCTCTGCACGATCAAGAAAACCTGAGACCATGTAGTCTTTCGCTAACTGTTGAAGGGCGAGGTTCTTTTGGTCCAGTGTTAAGCCTGAACGAGAAATAAGATTTTGGTGAATTCTGATTGCGCGGTCGACTTCACCACGAGACCGGAACAGGTTACCCAACGCAAGGTGAGTATCGATGGTCTCGTTATCAACTTGGAGCAATTCAATAAAGTGATCGACAGCCTTATCTGATTGGTCAGAGAGCAACAGATTAAGACCCGTCATATACTGACGAGAGATTTGATGAGATTGCTTCTGCTTGTCTTGCTGAGCGCTGCGATGCCCCATATACCAGCCATACGCAGCAGCTATAGGCAACAACAAGAAGAGTAGTTCAAGCATTAAAGTTAAGCCTTATCCTTATGCCTGTTTTTCAATGGCTGGCTTATCAGCAGCGTTGTTTGATTCAGTTGGTTCGTACTTTTTCAGTTTTTTCTTTAAACGACGGACCTGTAGCTGAGTTTTCAGTTGGATGCTACCAAAGGTAACCCACGCTAAAGCAAAGCCAACCACAAATACTACACCTAATAGCGTAGATAAGTGGAACTCTCCTTTTGCTAGAAGATAGTTAAAAGTCACGAGCTCTTGGTTTTGGGAACCTAACGCCAATGCAATTAAAAAGAGAGCTAAAACAGCAACGATTTTTATAATTTTCATGTTACATCACCCTTCTAGGAGTAAGTCGGTAAGATTATGCAGGAAAATGCTTCTTCAGACTACGTATATTAGCAATAATCTATACCCAAGTAACCTCAAGATGCTTAGTTTGTAGACATGCTTAGAAGTTAAAGTTATTTGGGTATAGAAAACAGCTGAATCCACAATTAGATTAGTAAACGATCTTGGATGTATGACTAACTTGGATACATTACAAAAAAGCGGCATACACAAACGTATGCCGCTTTTTTCAAACTAATAAGAGTGCATTAACCAATATTTACACGCTCACGAAGTTCTTTACCAGGTTTGAAATGTGGAACGTATTTACCTTCCAATTCCACTTTATCGCCCGTTTTAGGGTTACGACCTACGCGAGGCTCGCGGTAATGAAGAGAAAAACTACCAAAGCCACGGATCTCGATACGGTCACCGCTCTCTAGTGTAGAGGCCATGTGCTCTAAAATATCTTTTACAGCATCCTCTACCTCTTTCGCTGATAAGTGTGTTTGCTCAGCGCAGAGTCTTTCAATCAGTTCAGACTTAGTCATAGTTGCCCTCTTTGAGTATCTTTATCACTTATTATAGTAAGTAATACTAATTCCAACAAACACTTGCTGACAATTCTAGACAAATTTTATGCAAAATGCGCAATGAAGAAATGCCTTTTATTAAGATAGTTTACTGTCATTAGTATTACTACTTAAATATGACCAAATATAAAAAAGGAGCCTTGCGGCTCCTTTTTTGCTTAAGCGAGTATATTATTCGCCTTTAGCAGCTTTGAAAGCGTCAGCCATTGCGTTACCGAATGCATTGTCATCTTGCTTGTTGATAGATGCCATTGCTTCTTGCTCGTCAGCTTCGTCTTTAGCTTTGATAGATAGGTTGATTACGCGGTTCTTACGGTCTACACCTGTGAACTTCGCTTCAACAACATCACCAGCGCTTAGGATTAGAGAAGCATCTTCTACGCGATCGCGTGATACTTCAGAAGCACGGATGTAACCTTCAACGCCTTCTGCGATTTCAACAGTAGCGCCTTTAGCGTCAACAGCAGTTACAGTAGCGTTAACTAGAACACCTTTCTTGTTGTCAGCAACGTAAGCATTGAATGGGTCATTTTCCATTTGCTTGATGCCTAGAGAGATGCGCTCACGCTCAGCGTCTACTGCTAGAACAACTGCAGAGATCTCGTCGCCTTTCTTGTACTCACGTACAGCTTCTTCGCCAGCAACATTCCAAGAAATGTCAGATAGGTGAACTAGACCGTCGATGCCGCCTTCTAGACCGATGAAGATACCGAAGTCAGTGATAGACTTGATCTTACCAGTAACTTTGTCGCCTTTAGCTTGTGCTTCAGCGAATGACTGCCATGGGTTAGCTTTACACTGTTTCAGACCTAGAGAGATACGACGACGTTCTTCGTCGATTTCAAGAACCATAACCTCAACTTCGTCGCCAACATTAACAACTTTAGAAGGGTGGATGTTCTTGTTAGTCCAATCCATTTCTGAAACGTGAACTAGACCTTCAACGCCTTCTTCGATTTCAACGAAGCAGCCGTAGTCAGTTAGGTTAGTTACGCGACCAGTTAGTTTGTGACCTTCTGGGTAACGCTTAGCGATTGCTACCCATGGATCTTCGCCTAGTTGCTTAAGACCTAGTGATACGCGAGTACGCTCACGGTCGAACTTAAGAACTTTAACTTGGATCTCGTCACCAACGTTAACGATTTCAGATGGGTGCTTAACGCGCTTCCAAGCCATATCAGTGATATGTAGAAGACCGTCAACGCCACCTAGGTCAACGAACGCACCGTAGTCAGTAAGGTTCTTAACGATACCTTTAACTTCAGAACCTTCTTGTAGAGTTTCTAGAAGCTCGTCACGCTCAACGCTGTTCTCTGATTCGATAACTGCACGACGTGAAACAACTACGTTGTTACGTTTTTGGTCAAGTTTGATAACTTTGAACTCTAGCTCTTTGTTTTCTAGGTGAGCAGTGTCGCGGATTGGACGTACGTCTACTAGAGAGCCAGGAAGGAAAGCACGGATACCGTTTAGTTCAACAGTGAAACCGCCTTTAACTTTACCGTTGATGATACCAACAACAGTTTCAGCTTCTTCGTAAGCTTTCTCAAGTACGATCCAAGCTTCGTGACGCTTAGCTTTCTCACGAGAAAGTTGAGTTTCACCGAAACCATCTTCAACAGCGTCTAGAGCTACGTCTACTTCAGCGCCAACTTCAACTTCAAGTTCGCCAGCAGCGTTCTTGAACTGTTCAGCAGGGATAGCAGATTCAGACTTAAGACCAGCGTCAACAAGAACGAAACCGTTCTCGATAGCTACTACAGTACCTTTAACGATGCTGCCTTGTTGGAATTCTGTTTCGTTTAGAAACTCTTCAAAGAGTTGAGCAAAAGATTCAGTCATTTAATTAATCTTCAATAAATTAAACTTCCACGGGTATCCTACCGCATGGGGTTATTAAATTCGCCAGTCATCATCCTTGCGACCAACGCTCTTAGCCTAGTCGAGTATTATTACTCAGCTAGCTTCGATTCGATATATTGTAGTGCCTTTTCTACTACTTCGTCGATAGTCATCGACGTAGAATCTAGCACAAGCGCATCCTCAGCAGGGCGTAATGGCGCCACTGGGCGGTTACGATCTCGGTCGTCACGCTCTTGGATCTCGCTTAAAAGGTCAGCAAATCTAACATCTAACCCTTTCTCTTGCAACTGTTTAAGGCGTCGATTTGCACGCTCTTCAGCACTCGCATCAAGGAAGATTTTTGCTTGCGCACTCGGGAATACAATTGTGCCCATATCACGACCATCAGCAACCAGACCCGGAGCGGTCTCAAATGCACGCTGACGACGTAGTAATGCTTCACGAACACGTGGCAAAGCCGCAACTTTAGATGCTGCCATACCCGTTTCTTCTTTACGAAGCTCCCCTGACACATCTTCGCCTTCTAGAATGACCTTAACTAAGTCACCTTCCGCGATAAATTGAACGTCTAGGTGTGTTGCTAGTGGGACAAGAGCATCTTCTGACTCGGTGTCGACACCGTGGTGAATCGCAGCGAGTGCAAGTACACGATAAATTGCGCCAGAATCTAAGAGTTGGAAACCCAACTTTTTCGCCAGCAACATACATAAAGTGCCTTTACCTGCACCACTAGGTCCATCTACGGTTACAACCGGAGTTTGAGAGGACATGTTCTTCTCCACCAATAGTTTCTTTTCAGCAATTTGCTCGGTTTTCGAGGCGCACATTATACGGGTAATCAGTCTTTGGAGCGAGGAAAAATGTCGTGTAAAGCATTACACCTAATGCGTAATTGGATTCATCAATAAACATAAAGTTCAACAAAAACGGCGAGAGCTTCCGCCCTCGCCGTTTTAAATGTCATGAACTTAAGCTCGATTAAACAATCGGCTTTTGACCACGCTCAGCTAACTTTAAAATCACACTATCAGCGACTTTACCCGCCACACCTGCTAGCTTGTCGGCCAGTTTTTTCTTTTGTACATAATGCACAGAAAGTACAGTTTTATCTTTGCATGCCGCAACAACGATATCATCAGATGTACTAATGTCATCCACCAAACCAAGCTCTTTCGCTTGTGTGCCGAACCAGTGCTCACCAGTGGCTACTTTGTCTAGGTCCAAACTAGGACGACGCTCACGGATGAAGTCTTTAAACAAGACATGTGTTTCTTCAAGTTCTTGCTTAAACTTATCGCGCGCTTTATCGGTATTCTCACCGAACATCGTTAGCGTGCGTTTATATTCACCCGCTGTTAGTTGTTCGTACTCAATGTCATGTTTCTTCAACAGTTTGTTGAAGTTAGGAATCTGTGCGATAACGCCAATAGAACCCACAATTGCAAATGGTGCAGAAACAATTTTATCTGCTACACATGCCATCATGTAACCGCCACTTGCCGCAACTTTGTCAACAGAGATGGTCAGAGGAAGACCCGCAGCTTTGATTCGGTCCAGTTGAGAAGAGGCAAGGCCGTAACCATGAACCATACCACCGCCAGACTCTAAGCGAAGTAACACTTCATCACCTTCACGTGCGACAGCCAAAATAGCGGTGATTTCTTCACGTAGAGACGCGACTTCTTTTGCGTCTATGCTACCGTTGAAATCAAGAACAAATAGGTGTGGTTCACGCTTGCTATCTAATGAACCGTCTTTGCTCGCTTGTTTGATTTCTTTCTCGCGAGATTTGTTCTTCTCTTTTTCTTCTTTCTTGACGGCTTTATCTCGAGCCTTGATGAAAGCATCGTCATGCAAATGATGCTCTAACTGCTCAACAGATTGTTTGTGTTGCTCTGAAAGGTTGGTAATCTCTAACTCCCCTTTCGCCGCACCCGATTTGCCACCAGCCGATTTTGCAATAATGAGCAGAACAATTATCGCAGCAACCACCGTGATAATTTTGGCCAGAAACAGACCATAATCTAATAAAAATTCCAACGAGAGCTCCTTTATCTCATTTCAGATGACGTTAGTATGTTACGCAGAAACATCAGCGAGAAGGCAGCGCGGTTTGTAACCACTTGTTCTGATTGATAGCATACCTAACGAAAGTTCTGGAATTGGTATAACACATGAATTGGTGTATTGTAACCATCTTGTCACGATTACCAAGATTTTCCATTGAGAAACAGGCGTTTTTTAGCGTCAATTAACTATCATGGACCCTCTTACAATAATAAGGATTTATCGCCGTGAACTACTCCGTTTCAGCTGATGCTCTAAAAGGTAAAGTCATTCTTGTTACTGGCGCTGGTAATGGCATCGGCCGTCAAGCCGCGCTTTCTTATGCCGAGCACGGTGCAACTGTTATTCTCTTGGGTAGAAATGTGCAAAACCTTGAATCTATCTATGATGAGATTGAAGCTGCTGGCTATCCACAAGCTGCTATCATTCCATTGGATCTCAAGGGTGCAACTCAGCAGAATTACATTGATATGGCAGAGACAATCGAAGGACAGTTTGGTCGCTTGGATGGTCTATTACACAACGCAGGTGTCTTGAGTTCGCTGTGTCCATTTGATCAAATCAAAGAGGAAGACTTCGACGATATCATGCAGATCAACGTGAAAGCCGAAGTGCTAATGACTCAAGCATTACTGCCTGTGATGCGTAAATCAGAAGCTGGGCGTATTATCTTTACCTCTTCAACCGTCGGCCACTCTGGCCGCGCATTCTGGGGGCCATACGCTATCTCTAAATTTGCCGTAGAAGGCATGATGCAAGTTTTAGCTGACGAGCTGAGTGATACACCGATCCGCGTTAACGCAATTAACCCTGGTGCCACTCGTACTCGCATGCGTGAAAAAGCATATCCGGGTGAAGATGCGAATACTCTCAAAACGCCACTGGATATCATGCCGCTATATTTGCACTTAATGGATCCTGCGGTTACCGATGTGAACGGTCAGTGCATCGACGCTCAACCGAAGCGTAAATAACTCATTCAGGTTACCTCACATAATCGATTGAAAAGGCAGCAAACGCTGCCTTTTTTCATTTCTCTCTTCATAAAAATCTTGCGACTTTCTCCCACAGAAATATACTGTGCATATATACAGGTATTTATTATGCAAGATATTATTCAGAACTTAAAAAGCCAACACCTTGTTTGGCAAGCAAATTTAACGAAAGCAGATCCTCAGCAGTTGCAGACTAGTTCCGGTTTTTCTGAATTAGATGATTTGCTCGGCGGAGGCTTTCCACCTCATGGCGTAGTGGAGATGGAATCTATTGGTAGTATTGGTGAATTGCGTTTGCTCGCTCCCTATTTAAAAGCCACTCAGACCAATGGTATAACCGCATTTATTCAACCACCTGCGCTAGTGAATTCTCTGTTTTTACACTACATCGGGTTGGATATAAACCAAGTGTGGGTTGTTAATCCAGCTCATCCCAAAGATGCTCTTTGGGCTGCAGAGCAATGTCTGAAAAGTGGGGTATGCAGTAATGTTTTGTTATGGCAAGAAGAGCTTGAAATACATCAAGTGAAACGCTTACAGGTAGCAAGTGAACAAGGGAGTTGCCCGCTCTTTATGCTTAAAACAGATACTATCAACCGCTTGTCTTTGCCTGTGTCACTCAGTTTAAAACTGAAAGGCGACGAGCAAGGGATTAATGTTGAAGTGCTGAAAAGGAAAGGAGGCTGGAATAGAGGTAGCGTTAGTATCGGCTTCCAACACCATTACCCGCAACTGGTGAAACCATCATCTGAAACTGTGCACTCGACTGTGGTCAATTTCCCACTGGCGAACCAAGGTTAGTGATATGGCTCTGTGGATTTACTTGCACTTCCCTCGCCTACAGCTAGACGCACTCTTTGGTGATAACCAAGAACAACCCGTGGTGATTGTCGAAAGCCAACGTTGCCAGATTATTCAATACAACGAGATTGCCGAACAACAAGGCATTAAGCCAGGTATGGGCCTAGGCAGTGCTGCGTCCTTGTGTCGAGATTTACAAGTGCATCCTTATCATCCACAAACCGAATTAAATAAATTACAAGAGGTAGCTCAGTGGTTGTATTTGATCACATCTGACGTTGTGTTGATGCCAAACCAAGGTATTTTACTGCGTGCTACTCCAATGCTCGCTCTGTATGAAGGGCTTGAAAACTATTGGAATAAAGTCAGAGCTCACTTATCGGAGCTGAAACTGAGTTTTCAATTCGGATGTGGTTTTTCTCCTTTTGCTGCCAAATTGATGGCAATATCAGGAGCGAACGTCATCAGTGAAGACAAATCTGCCATACAAAAAGCTTTATCACCACTACCGTTAAAACTGACAGATTTATCAAACGCTACCGTAGAGAAGTTACAACGTGTAGGTGTCACCACATTGCAAAACCTGCTTGAACTGCCATTGCAAGACATCGCACGACGCTTTGATATCGATTTGGTGAACTACGTTGGTCGACTGACTGGGCAGTTTAAACACCCTGTCGACTTTTATCACCCTACCGAATCCTTCCAAGTTTATTTAGAGCTGTTGTTTGAGATCGAAAACGTTCAGTGGATTGAAAAGCCGTTGGCCAAATTACTTCGTCAACTCGAAATCTTTCTTAAATTAAGAGATAAGGTCGCTTTTGAACTGTGTTTAACACTCCACCAGCGTGAGAAACAAGAGCAACACCTTCAACTCACTTCTGCGCAAGGTGATTACCTATGTCAGCGTTGGCAACAGTTAGCGAGTTTGAGCTTAGAGTCACTCTCGCTTAATGGCCCAGTCACAGGGCTAACGTTAAAAGTCATCCGTCAAGGTGAGCCTCTTAGTGCATCACGCGATCTCTTTGCTGGGCAGAAAGGAAACATGAATGCTTTAGAGTTGCTTTCTTTACTGCAAGCTAAATTGGGGAAAAGTGCCGTTTTAAAACCCAATATTGCTTGCGATCCTAGACCAGAAAAGGCCAGTCAGTATCGCCCTGCTGATGCTACGGATGAAAAGGGGCACGCCATACCATCCATACTACGCCCAGCAATGCAATTACCGACTCCCATTGTATTGCAAGAGCAAGTTTCTTTGGTCCACGGACCTGAGCGAATAGTTTCTGGGTGGTGGGATGGTGATGAGATCATGCGTGATTACTACATTGCACACACCAAGCAAGGCCGCTGGTTATGGATATTTCGTGATCAGCACAAGCACTGGTTTCTTCATGGCTATTTTTGTTAAATCGACAGTTATTTTTGTTGGGTCATTATGAGTTACGCGGAACTATTTTGTCAGTCTAACTTCTCTTTTTTGACTGGAGCTTCTCATGCAGAAGAGCTGGTACTCCAAGCTGCTTTCTATCGCTATCAAGCTCTAGCTATAACGGATGAATGTTCAGTCGCGGGCGTTGTCAAAGCCCATGCGACCATCGAACAACATAAACTCGATATCAAACAAATCGTTGGAAGTATGTTTTGGTTAAATGATGAATGCCAAATCGTACTGCTTTGCCCTTGTCGCAAGGCTTATGCCGAGTTGTGTCGTATCATCACAAACGCAAGAAGACGCAGTGAAAAAGGCAACTATCAACTGTTCGAATGGGATTTGATGTCGGTTCGACATTGTTTGGTATTGTGGCTGCCCACACATCAAGAGAGTGATCACTATTGGGGGCGCTGGCTCAATCAACACCACGCTAATCGTTTGTGGGTAGCGATTCAGCGCCATTTGAGTAACAACGATACTGAGTACATTGCGCACTGCGAGCAGTTAGCACATGAATTTCAATTACCTATAACTGCCTGCGGAGGCGTTCTCATGCATGACGTTGAACGCTTGCCATTACAGCATGTACTTACTGCTATAAAACATGGGTGTAGCGTCGATAAACTCGGTTTTGACCGTATTTCGAATACTGAGCGAGCGCTTCGTCCTTTTAAAAAGTTGATTCGGATTTACAAACCAGAATGGCTGGAAGAAAGTACTTACATCGCCGATTTATGCGAGTTTAAGCTCTCCGATTTAAAATACGAATATCCTACCGAGCTGATCCCAGATGGTTATACACCCGACTCTTACTTACGTATGTTGGTCGAACGTGGTAAAAAGCTGCGTTTTCCTGAAGGCGTGCCCGCAGAAGTCAATCAAACCATCGAGAATGAACTGGCGCTTATTCAAGAGCTTAAATACCACTACTACTTCCTTACTATTCACGACATCGTAATGTTTGCGAAACAGCAAGGTATTCTTTACCAAGGGCGAGGTTCCGCTGCAAACTCTGTAGTGTGTTATTGCCTGGAAATTACCGCCGTCGATCCTCGACAAATCGCTGTCTTATTCGAACGATTTATCAGTAAAGAACGTAAGGAACCGCCGGATATTGATGTGGACTTTGAACACGAGCGCCGTGAAGAAGTTATCCAGTATATTTACAAAAAATATGGTCGTGAGCGTGCAGCACTTGCTGCAACAGTGATCAGCTATCGCTTTAAAAGTGCCGTGCGTGAAGTCGGTAAAGCACTAGGGATTGAAGAGACCCAATTAGATTTTTTCATTAAGAACGTTAATCGCCGAGATCGCAGCCAAGGCTGGCAAGCTCAAATTATTGAACTTGGCTTACAACCAGAATCTCTCAAAGGGCAGCAGTTTATCCAATTGGTCAACGAGATCATTGGCTTCCCACGCCATTTATCTCAGCACGTAGGTGGCTTTGTAATTTCATCTGGCCCTTTATATGAGTTGGTACCTGTTGAAAATGCCTCGATGGAAGATCGCACTATCATTCAATGGGATAAAGACGATTTAGAAAGCTTGAAGCTACTAAAAGTCGATGTACTCGCACTCGGCATGTTAAACGCCATCAAAAAGTGCTTTCAACTGGTCGAGAAACATCACCAGCGATCCCTCTCGATTTCCGAGATCACTCGCCGACAAGATGATCCACACGTGTATCGCATGATCCAAAAAGCCGACACGATAGGCGTATTCCAAATAGAATCTCGTGCACAAATGAGCATGCTTCCTCACCTAAAGCCTGCTTGTTATTACGACTTAGTGATTCAAATTGCAATTGTTCGTCCAGGCCCTATTCAGGGTGATATGGTGCATCCTTTTTTAAAACGACGAGATCACAAAGAGCCTGTCAGTTATCCATCGGAAGAAGTAAAAAGCGTTCTTGAGCGGACTATGGGCGTCCCTATTTTCCAAGAGCAAGTCATCAAGCTAGCCATGGTAGCCGCAGGGTTTAGCGGCGGCGAGGCCGATCAACTCCGTCGAGCGATGGCATCATGGAAAAAGAATGGCGATCTCGCTAAATTCAGACCAAAACTGATCAATGGTATGCAAGAGAGAGGTTATGACTTAGCGTTTGCTGAGCGCATTTTCGATCAGATTTGCGGCTTTGGTGAGTACGGCTTCCCTGAAAGTCATTCAGCGTCTTTCGCAGTGCTGGCATATTGTTCTGCATGGTTAAAATATTATTACCCAGCCGAATTTTACACTGCATTATTGAACAGCCAACCAATGGGATTTTATAGCCCATCGCAATTAGTACAAGATGCTCGCCGACATGGCGTCGAAGTATTGCCGGTGTGCGTCAATCATTCAAAATATCAACATCATCTCGTCTCACGTCCGAATGGCAGGCTCGGCGTGCAACTTGGTTTTCGCTTGGTGAAAGGCTTTAACGCAGAAAGCGCACAAAGGCTTATTGAGCGCAAACCACTTAATGGTTACCGATCGATTCAAGAAGTAAAGCAGATATTAAGAAGCCGAAGTGACATTGAATTATTGGCTTCAGCCAATGCATTTCAGGCCTTATCGGGAAATCGTTATAACGCTCGCTGGGCAGCAATGGATTCCTTATCTGACCTACCATTGTTTCACAAGGTCGAAGAACCCAATGTTAGCTACCAGACTCAACCCTCTGAATATGAAAATTTAATTGAGGATTACGCAAGCACGGGACTATCTCTTAGCCGCCATCCAATTAAATTATTAGAAGAAACGGGCAAACTCCCTCACTTTACCCGCATGAGGCAACTGACAGAGAAACCGCATAAGTCACTGGTCACAGTGGTAGGTGTGGTAACAGGAAGACAATCTCCAGGCACCGCCGCTGGCGTGACATTTTTTACGTTAGAAGATGACACGGGCAACATTAATGTGGTCGTTTGGCAAGCGACAGCACGAGCCCAAAAGCAAGCGTATTTAGGCGCTAAAGTATTAATGGTGAAAGGCATTCTTGAAAAAGAGGGAGAAGTCACACACGTTATTGCTGGCAAGTTGATGGATTGCACGCACTACTTGAACAATCTACAAAGTAAATCTCGGGATTTCCATTAGTACAGAGGAATTAAGGAGAGAAATGTTAAAAATCAGAGAGAGGTGCGCTCCCTCTGATTTCACTAGATCTAATCATGCACTTTTAGAAAGCATCTGGCGTAATCGGTCTTGAGCAACTTCAACCAGCAGATCCGGTTGGAATTTAGATATAAAGCGATCACAGCCTACTTTTTGTACCATGGCTTCATTAAAACTACCGCTCAGAGAAGTGTTCAATGTGATAAACAACTTAGACATACGTGGATCTTGGCGCACTTCATGGGTCAGTTTATAACCGTCCATTTCAGGCATTTCAGCATCCGTAATCATCATCAACAGCTCTTTTTCTACATCTTTACCTTCATCACACCAACGTTTTAAAACCGTTAACGCTTCTAGCCCGTCACGGCACTCGATGATATTCATACCCAATTGAGAAAGCGTATCGCGAACTTGATTACGAGCTGTAGAGGAATCATCCACAATCAGAACATTACGCCCGACCATTGCTTGGGCCAATTCTTGATCGAGAATGTCCTCCGAGATAGTCACGTCGTAATGTACGATCTCTGCTAAAACTTTTTCAACGTCAATAATTTCGACAATTTGAGAGGCATCCCCCTCTTTGATTTGCGTGATAGCCGTGAGGTAATTCGAGCGACCAGACGTGGAAGGAGGCGGCTGAATTTCAGTCCATGCCGTATTAATAATGTTTTTAACCGGACCGACTAAGAAGCCCTGCACCGTGCGGTTGTACTCTGTCACGATCAAATTTTCTTCTTCCGCTTCACCACGTAAAGCAGGAAAACCAATTGCGCCTCGTAAATCAATCACTGGTACCGCTTCACCTCGTAGAGAAGCAACCCCACGAATATTGTAGTGCGATCCAGGGAGCTTGGTTAACGGTGGAAGCTTGATGACCTCTTTCACTTTGAACACATTAATCGCAAATAATTGGCGACTATTTAAAGTGAACAGCAGAAGCTCTAGTCGATTTTCACCAACCAAGTTTGTACGCTGGTCAACCGTATTTAACACTCCGGACATACTACTACCTAAATTATGGATAATTCTTATTTTACTCGAAATCAGTACAGACACAGCAAGGTTATATAACCAAATAACCTTAAAATATTTGGCTTTTCGAGCACAGCTTTAAAGTACAACAGTTTTAGCGTATTACTTCTCTTTGCATCAGACGCAAAGTCACGCAGCACATTGAAAGCCATTTTGTTTATTTACTTGAGCTTTTTAGGAAATTACATGAATGGCGCAGATATAGCAATGCAACATAACTCAAATTCCCTTTCTAGTAATAGGCGATCAAAAAGGGTGAGCCGTTAAGTCTCACCCTAAATCACCTACAAATGCAGTCTCAACAGCCCGGCACATCATCATGTTAAAAAGTACTTAACCTTCCACAACCTTCATCAATAGTTGACCATCGTACAACGCTTGCTTAATCAACGCGGCACCAGGCATTGTGGCTTGCTTATAGAAACGAGACTCCACCAGCTCAAGATCTTGGTGATAAACAGGTAAACTCTGCTCTTCGATACAGCGACGAACCGCAGGATAAAGCACATCTTTTGCTTGGTTAATCACACCACCGATCAAGATTTTCTCAGGGTTAAATAAGTTGATCACAATAGCAATTGCAGAGCCTAAGTAGCGTCCAAGTTTTTCAATCACATCGACGGCCAAAGGATCACCGTTTGCAGCGGCTTCACAAATGCTCTCAATACTCATTTCCTCTTGTTTAGCAAGAATAGAGTCTTCGCCATCAGCGATTCGTCTTACGACTTCTTCACGAATTGCTTGAGAACTGGCAACGGTTTCCAAACAGCCAATATTGCCGCAATGACAACGTTTTCCATTTGGGTCAATTTGAATATGCCCGAGTTCACCAATGTTACCGTGACGGCCTTGCAAAACGCGCCCATCCAGAATGATGCCCGCACCTAAACCGTGGTGGATAGAGATAAGAACGGAGTTGTCATTATCTTGAGAATGACCAAAAAGCTTTTCTGCTAATGCCCAAGCTCGCGTGTCATTGGCAATGAAAACTGGCAAGCCCGTTGCTTTGTATATCTCTGGTCCAAGAGCAAGATTTTCGACATTGTAATGAGGCATCTGCAAAACGACACCTTGCTCTGAGTTCACGAGACCAGGCAGCGTAAGGGCAATACTGGTAACACGATCAAGTTGATCCGCGTAAGTCTGAAAGAATTCATCAATTTCGTAAAGCAGGCGCTCAAGCACATCGTCTTGATCAAGCTCGTGTATCTCGATTTTAGTATCGATTAGTACATCACCGCCTAACTCATGCAAAGCAATGGTTAAATAACCCCGCCCCAAACGCATTGACAAAAATTGCCAGCCTTCATTATTGACCTGCAAACCGACAGCAGGTCGACCACGACTCGTCGCTTCTTGTACTGTCGTTTCATGAATCAAGTGCGCTTCAATTAATTCTCGAGTGATTTTGGTGATACTAGCAGGAGCAAGCTCACTCTGCTTGGACAAATCAATTCGAGAAATAGGACCTTTTAGGTCAATTAGTTTATATACACGACCAGCATTGACCTGTTTGATATGATCAATATGGCCCGGTTGAGCCATGTACATCTTGCACTCCGAAATTCTATAACGGGACAATTTTTTTACTTTGCGAACTAATTGTGAAGTGAATTAATAAATCCCCGTGACAAGCATCACGTATAAACCTGTTTGTTTGTGTATTCAATCAAATAACGAAGAATCTACTCCTGTTAAATTGTTTGAAAAATAACTTATTTTTATTCACTAAATTATGAAGTAGTGCCTTTAAAGCAGCGCATTTTTATCAATAAGGCCATTGCCTGTCGAATATCTGTCTGTTTTACCGGGGTTACTCTTAATGTAAACATTCTGTGCATATACTTATATTCAAGTAGCTTTAAGGTGTGGGCTCAGCAACGAGGCTAACCTTGAGAGCGATTGCGTAAAGTAAGGATAGAGTTCAAGTTACCTTTACACACACATTCATCGGAGAATCTATGACTTCCAAATTAAGACGAACAAAAATTGTCACTACGCTAGGTCCTTCAACGGATAAGGACAATATACTTGAGGAGATCATCAAAGCCGGTGCAAACGTTGTCCGTATGAATTTTTCACATGGAACCAGTGAAGACCACATTCAACGTGCGAACAAAGTCCGTACCATTGCAGCAAGACTTGGGCGTCAGGTTGCAATTCTTGGTGACTTACAAGGCCCTAAAATCCGTGTATCAACGTTTAAAGACGGCCAAGTCATTTTGAATGTGGGCGATAAATTCACATTAGATAGTGATTTACCAAAAGGTGAAGGCAATCAAGAATCTGTAGGGTTAGATTATAAAGAACTACCGCAAGATGTTTCACCAAATGACATTTTATTACTCGATGATGGACGCGTTCAGCTGCAAGTTACCAAAGTAGAGGGTAATAAAGTTCATACCCGTGTGATTGTCGGTGGTCCACTGTCCAACAATAAAGGGATCAACAAAAAAGGCGGCGGATTGTCAGCCGATGCGCTCACAGAGAAAGATAAAGCCGACATTCTTACCGCCGCAGCAATTCAAGTAGACTACCTTGCTATTTCATTCCCGCGTAACGGCGAAGACATGCATTACGCTCGACGCTTAGCCAGAGATGCAGGCCTTGAAGCCATGTTAGTGGCTAAAGTCGAACGAGCAGAAACCGTCGCGACCAATGAGTCTATTGACGACATTATTCTCGCATCCGATGTGGTGATGGTTGCACGTGGTGACCTTGGTGTAGAAATCGGTGACCCTGAGCTCATAGGTGTCCAGAAAAAACTGATTCGCCGCGCACGCAGTTTAAACCGTATCGTGATTACTGCGACACAAATGATGGAGTCCATGATTACTAGCCCAATGCCAACGCGTGCTGAAGTGATGGATGTGGCCAATGCGGTTCTAGACGGCACTGACGCGGTGATGCTTTCTGGAGAGACCGCTGCAGGTAAATATCCTGTAGAAACGGTCAAATCCATGGCCGAAGTATGTGTGGGGGCAGAAAAAATGTCGGAGGCAAGTCTATCAACCTATCGCTTAGATAGAACCTTCGAAACCGCTGAAGAAACCATCGCAATGGCAACCATGTACTCTGCTAATCACATGGAAGGAATTAAAGCGATGATCTCGTTAACTGAGTCCGGCAGGACTGCGTTGATGATGTCTCGCTTAAGCTCTGGCTTGCCAATATTTGCCTTATCACGGAATGAATCGACACTCAATCGAGCAGCATTATACCGAGGCGTGACACCTGTATATTTCGAGTCAAAAAGTGATGCGGGTTTACCAACGGCTCAAGCAGCGATTACTAGCCTTAAAGAGCAAGGGTTCTTGCACAAAGGTGATTTAGTCATTATTACTCAAGGCGATGTAATGGATGTTGTTGGCTCAACCAACTGCATGCGCATTCTACAAGCGTAGTCGTTATACCTAACTGGAATTAACCACAAGAACCCGCAAATAAGGCTCCGAAAATGGAGCCTTATTTATATGCTTTGTATATTGCGCACATCGTGAACGTAAGAAGGTTTATGCACTCTCTCTACCATCAATTTCAACATCCAGCTGGTCATAGAGTTGAACTAGGTTAAACCCAGCTTGAAGCCCAAGTTGATAGTCATGCTCTAGTGACTCTTGGTCACTTAACAAAGAAGAAGAACGAAGTCCCTCTTTAGGCGCAACTTGTAAAATAAAAGTGTCGTCAGGTGGAGCAGATATAAAGGCCTGCGTGAGCTCAAATGTTTGATAATGAATCATCAGCATGTCGGCTAAACCTGAGTCAAAATTCTCACCAATCAGGTGGCTTAAACGATACAAGTTATCGGCACCGAACAACCAACGGCCTCCATTTAACAGCATTTTCCCTGCAAGCTTCGATTGATGTGCTGCATTAATTTTTTGTTGGAAGAACGACGCCCAATCCAGCTTCCACTGATTCACTTTTTGCTGCCATGATTGCTGTACTGAGTTGATAGACTCCCGATACCATTCGACAGGCACATCCCCCACCTCACTTTGGGCTCTCGCTTCAATCTCTGAAAACGGCTCTGTGCGAATGACAATAATGTTGCGAGCATTCTGACGCCACGCTTCTTGAACAGGGATAGAGGCAGACACGCCGCCATCAACAAACTTATTGCCATTTACGTCGACAGGTCCGTGGTACAACTTGGGAATCGCACATGTCGCTAGCATAGTGTTAAACCACGAGTCATCCAAGATTGGTAGATATTGATCTGATAGCGTCTCTATATTCGTTACCGCAGCAAACGCTCCTCGTTTTCCCAATGCACTACGACCTAAATCAAGGTCAAGCTTGTATGGGAAATCTTGAATCCGTTCTAATGCCCACTCTAAACCTAAGTACTGCTGCTTTCGGATATAGCGAAACAGATTAAAAAATTCAGGAGACGTTGTCAGCTCGGTAATAAAAGCTTTGCCCATGCCATGTTGACGACACAAGTAAGAACATAAGTTAAGTGCTCCGGCAGAGGTGCCATAGAATTCATCGAAAGGATCGAAGTTGGAAAGTAAAAAGGCGTCTAAAACGCCAGCGGTAAAAATCCCTCTCTGCCCTCCACCTTGCGTGACTAAAGCAGTTTTACCATGCCTAAAGTGCTCATAAACTTTTACATCAAGCTCTGCATGGCTTTCTGTGATTATACCGCTGTTACGTATCATAGGCTCACGCCATTTTGTTAAAACGTTTGGTAAAAGTGGTTATCTTAAGCTGTTGTAATAGCAATGATGCCAAATGACAAAAGCACTGCAAAAACAGTCACCACAATGATTAATGCGGATTTTAGATCGTGTTCCATAAACACCTCCTTAATATGTAACAAATTAATAACACCGGTGTGAAATATGTTCAAGATTTGCTTAATTTAGTCGCGCAATTTTGACTAACCCATCACAATTAGCTTAGTCATAATAAGGAGATAGGGCATGAACCAAAAACTCAGCTGGCTAGTAGGAATCATGATGATGAGTACTGCTATCAATGCACAAGCGAATATCATCGTTACACCATACATAGGCTATACAGGAGGCGGCCAAGTAGAGGATGAAAGTGGTAATACATACGATCTCGACCCCGCAGTGAACTACGCTCTTTCAGTCGAGACTCCCTTAGAAAAAGGAAGGATCGGATTGTTTTACTCCAATCAATCGACGGAACTTGAAAAGCTGTCCAACTCAGCAGATATCCATTATCTGCACTTCCAAAGCAGCATGTACTATCCTGTCGCAGAAAATTGGCAAACCTATATCGGTGTAGGTTTGGGCGCTTCTTATGCCGATGTGGATTGGGTAGACAAAAAATACGGATTTTCGGCTAGCGCTTTTGCAGGGCTGGAATATGAATTTTCAAAGAACTTTGCATTAACAGCCCAACTGAGATGGTTAGGAACGGTCGTTGATAACGATACATCTGGCGCCTGCAATCTACCTAATGACGGCTCAAACTGTATCATTAAGTTCGATACTGATTGGATGAACCAATTCCAATCAAATGTCGGTTTTAGTTTCCGCTTCTAATTTTTATGCATGTTCCTTTGTAGGACTCGTCACAAAGAACGCTGAACGAGTCCTGCACAGAGCCGATAAAGGATATCGTCTAAACACCATTGTTTGGCAAAGTAACGAAGCATCATCTAGATAGGTGCACAAAAGATAGCCGTACGCCCTAATTAATCAAAATAGTCTTAAACACCAAAGCAATTATTAGATCCCAGTCATTTATTCCAGACAAACAACCACCTACCCACACAAAACCACAATCAAACTCAAATTTAACAAGATTAAAACCAGACAACGTATCTGAATTAACATTTAGATTCTATTGCGCTAAGTATTATTAGAAGTTAGTCTGATCAGTGAAAACAGATAAATATTTCAGTTTTATCAAACACACATCAAAATTTTAAGATTAATAATCTACTTTCTCTTACAGTAGACAGAATATAGCTCTATAAAATTATAATAAGTTAGAATTAAGGATAGAAAAGCTGATGGATAACAGCGGTCCTTTCTTCCAACTGTTTGCGCAATTATTACTGTGTTACGTAGAGAGCTTCATTCCTCAGGGAGTCTTATAGGAGTCAAATATGAAGCGAGAACAATGGGGATCCCGGGCGGGATTCATCTTAGCAGCAGTTGGGTCTGCTATCGGTTTGGGAAACATTTGGCGTTTCCCATACATGGCCTATGAAAACGGTGGCGGCGCATTTTTTATTCCTTACATTTTTGCCATGATCACTGCCGGTATTCCATTTATGATCCTTGAGTTCAGTATGGGACAAAAATACCGAGGCTCGGCACCAAAAACACTTGCGAAAATTCATTCTAAATTTGAATGGCTTGGCTGGTTCCAAGTTGGTGTGGCTGCAGTTATTGCCGTTTACTATGTGGCTGTTATCGGTTGGTCGATTTCTTACTTTGGGTTGTCGTTCACTCAAGGTTGGGGAACCGATACCAACGCATTTTTCTTTAGTGAATACCTAAAGCTAGGTGACAACTCACCAACAGACTTAGGCAGTATTCAATGGAAGATTGCTTTATCCATGGTGATTGCTTGGGCAATTACTTACACCGCTATTGCCAAAGGCGTGAAATCAGGAATTGAACGAGCATCTAAAATTATGATGCCAATCCTATTCTTGATGGTGATTTTCTTAATCGGACGTATGATTTTCTTGCCAGGAGCTCTAGATGGCGTGAACTACATGTTCGAACCCGATTTCAGCAAAATTTGGGATGTGAAAGTATGGGCAGCGGCATATGGTCAGATCTTCTTTACGCTAAGTATCGGCTTCGCCATCATGCTAGCTTACTCTAGCTACCTACCAGAAAAGTCGGACATAACGAATAACGCGTTTATGACTGTGTTGATCAACTGTGGCTTCTCGATCCTAGCCGGCATCATGATCTTCTCAGTATTGGGTTACATGGCTCAAGAGCAAGGTAAGCCGTTAACAGAGGTGGTATCTGCAGGCGTTGGCTTGGCTTTTGTTACTTTACCTGCGGCAATTAACCTACTACCTGCCCCATATATTCTTGGTCCACTGTTCTTCTTTGCACTGGTGGTTGCGGGTCTAAGTTCGCATATTTCAATTATGGAAGCCGTAACTTCAGCCATTATCGACAAGCTGAAGTGGAGCCGTAAAAAAGCTGCAAATGTTGTGATTGGTATTGGCTTCGTTGTCTCTATGGCGTTTGCTACCAATGGCGGTCTGCTGCTACTCGATCTAGTAGACCACTTTGCAAACAACGTTGGCATCATGGTTGGTGGTCTGGTTGAGATTGTCTTGATGGCGTGGCTATTGAAGCGCGTGCCAGAAGTACGTAATTACGTTAACGAGCGCTCTGATTTCTCTGTTGGTCAATGGTTCGAGATCTGCTTACGCTTCGTTACACCAATCATGCTCGCCATTATCTTAGCGACCAAGCTATACGCCCTAATTACTGAAGGCTACGGTGGCTATGATCTAACTTTAGGCTGGGCACTTATCGCCGCACTCTTTATCTTTGGTCTAGTGATCAACGCAGTGAACCGCAAGGAGACAGCAAAATGACAATCAGCGCAATTATTATGATGGTTATTGGTTTAGGTATCACTTGGGGCGGCGCTGCCGTTTGCATCAAGCGAGCCATGGATAAACAATAGAACGTTAAGTTCCACATAAAAACGCCGGTAGTTACCGGCGTTTTTTTATACATACATTAGTTCAATTCTAGAAACTGTACTTGATGCCAACGGCGCCGCCAAGTTGCAAGTCAGCACCTTTGTAAAGATCTAGCTCTGGGTGTATTTGACCATAAAGGTCCCAGCCGCGTGATAAATCCCAGTTCACACCAAGTGGTACTCTCACACCAAACTCGTCATCCCATTCATACCAGCCACCAACGCCGACATACCAAGTCACAGGCATGTTTTGATCGAATGTTCCACGCTTAGCGATGTAATCAAACGCCATACCATCGTTTCCGATAATGCCACGATATTTGTTATCTAACTCTACAACAACACTTAATTGTTGATCGACAGCCATACCAACTGATAGATCCGTTGGTTCGCTTGCCGCCATTGCCGTACTAGAAACTAGTCCCAAAACTAAAATGAATTTGTTCTTCATACACGTTATCAATTATTCAAAAAAACATTATTCGCTATTCAAACATATTGGCATATCAATATGTCAACGATGGGTAAGCTCGATGTATGAAAAAGCTGACAAAAGTAAAGATGAGTTTAGGATCACACTAAAAAGGAACTGTCAGTTAATAAAATAGGAACTAAAAAAGGAGGCCGAAGCCTCCTTTTATGCATTACTATGAATGACTGCGATTAACCGTGGTTACGAATCCACTCATCCATTTCAGTTTTTAGGTTATCAGACTTAGTACCGAAGATAGCCTGTACACCACCAGCTACAACTACAACACCAGCAGCGCCTAGTTGTTTTAGCTTGTCTTGGTCAACAGCTGCTGTATCTGCAACTGCTACACGTAGACGTGTGATACATGCATCTAGACCAGTAATGTTAGCTTTACCGCCAAACGCTGCAACCAGTTCACCGCCCATATCAGAGCCAGAAGTTACAGCTGCACTTTCCGTTTCATCTTCACGGCCAGGTGTTTTTAGGTCAAGCGCTGTGATTACACCACGGAACACTACGTAGTAAATTACTGCGTAAACTAGACCAACGGCAATCATTAGCACCATCTTCTGAGCGTTACCAGATAGAACTAGGAAGTCGATCAGACCGTGAGAGAAAGAAGTACCGTGTACAAAGCCTAGAGTGTTCGAAACGATGTATGCAGAACCAGCTAGTAGAGCGTGGATACCGTATAGTAGTGGAGCAACGAATAGGAATGAGAATTCGATTGGCTCAGTAATACCAGTTAGGAATGAAGTCAGTGCAGCTGACGCCATGATACCCATTACTTTTGCACGGTTTTCTGGTTTAGCACAATGAGCAATTGCGATTGCTGCAGCTGGTAGACCGAACATCTTGAACATGTAACCACCCGCTAGCTGACCGAAGCCATTACCAGCAGCACGAGATGCTTCATCAGCAACTAGGTAACAAGTTAGTACACCATTTTGAGCTTCACCGGCAGCGTTAACACAAGAACCTGCTTCGAAGAAGAACGGTACGTTCCATACGTGGTGTAGACCGAATGGGATTAGAGAACGCTCAACAACACCGTAGATACCGAATGCTAGCTGTGGGTTTTGGTGTGCAGCCCAATCAGAGAATGCAGAAATTGCACCGCCAATTGGTGGCCAGATAACAGAAAGGATAACACCTAGGATGATCGCAGCAAAACCAGTGATGATTGGCACTGCGCGCTTACCAGCGAAGAAGCCAAGGTACTCTGGAAGTTGGATTTTGAAGAAACGGTTGAATGCCCAAGCAGCCACACCACCGACAAGGATACCACCTAGTACACCTGTATCGATTTTCTCAACACCCATAACGCCCGCCATTACACCTAGCGTTGCCGTCATGATGCCGTAACCAACGATAGCTGCAAGACCTGCAACACCGTCGTTGTTAGTGAAGCCTAGAGCTACACCTACTGCAAATAGAAGTGCCATTTGGCCGAATACTGAACCACCAGCTTGTTCCATAAGATTAGAAACGATCTCTGGAATAAAGCTTAGATGGGCAGCACCCACACCTAATAAAATACCTGCAACTGGTAAAACTGATACTGGAAGCATCAGAGCCTTACCAACTTTTTGCAGGTTAGCAAAAAGGTTCTTAAACATGTTTATGCTCCTGATAAATTTATAAGTATTATTTGGGCACTAACGGCACACCCCCGTAGCCTAAAGGTTAGCACCCAATGAAAATGTAACCACAACTGCATTATATTTTCCGGCTCTAAATATATATTGATGACCCTCAAACTTTCCACACAGTTACGAAATTTAGTTTCAAAACAAGTCTTGGATCACACCCAAAAACAGCCGATGAAAAGGTTTGCATTGCACTTATATTACTGTTTTATAAAGAATTAATTATTTATAAAATTAATTTTAAGGCGTAAATAAAATACTCCTCAATGTTATTTTTAGTAACAAAATTACATTTGTGATTTTTGAATATTATTAAATCAACATTTTTAGTAAACATTAAACCCGTGAGCGTATCTGTTGTTTTTATCAACAAAAAAGGAGCCTAAGCTCCTTTTTTATGCTCTTATTATTTTTTCATCGCAAAAAAAGATTTCGGAAGTTTTCGGTGGTTTTTTGTGCCACTTCAGAAAGAGAGCACGATTTGAGTTGCGCAATATAAGAAGCGACTTCGACAACATAAGCGGGTTGATTCTCTTTGCCACGATGAGGGACAGGAGCCAAGTAAGGAGAATCTGTCTCAATAAGAAGCTTCTCTAAAGGTAGAGTCTTCACCACTTCTTTTAACTCTGTAGCTTGACGGAAAGTAACAATCCCCGAGATAGAAATATAAAACCCCAGCTCCAGTGCAGCTTCAGCAAATGGAAGATCTTCTGTAAAACAGTGGATAACACCACCACATTTCTCTGCCCCACCCTTACGCAAAATATCAAGAGTATCCGCACGTGCGTTTCTGGTATGGATAATTAAAGGTTTGTTGAGCTCCACTGCAAGATCAACGTGTTGCTCAAAGCGCTCTTTCTGTAACGCGGCCGTTTCGGGCTTGTAATGATAATCTAAACCCGTTTCGCCAATAGCGACGACTTTTGCATTCGACGCATGGTGGCGCAATACGTCCATCGAAAAGTCGCTTTCAACATCAAGTGGATGCACACCGCACGAAGCATAAACATTGTCATAAGGCTCGATCATTTCCATCATTTTCGGGAAAGAATCCAGCGTTACTCCAACAGAAAGTAGCTCAGTTACGTTTGCTTGTTTAGCTTTGTTAATAACGTCTTCCACATTGATGTGGAGATCGTCGTAATTCAATTTGTCTAAATGACAATGAGAATCTACGAACATAATGCCTCTCGTGATTCAATTAACCAATTCATTGATAGTAGCTCAAGGTTCAGGCCAGGAAAGGCTTGCACCTGAGCTTTCAGGTTCATCAGCGCCTTCGCTGATGAGTACAAACCGTTATAGTTGTCCGGTTGAAACTTTGTCGCGCCCGGAAGCATTTGAGCTTCTGATACACCAAACTGCGCTTTCTGAGCATCTGTCAGTAAATACCATGCCCAGTCTAGTGATTGCTCTGAGTGTTTAGCGATTAAAGAAGCACACTCAGAAACGTCTGAAACAGGCGAAGACATTGCCTTAATAAAACTGCGTTCAAAAGCCAAGTAAGCTTCGAGCTCACCATTATTTAACGCATCCAATGTTTTTATTGGAGAGCCCATATTCAGTTTTAAGGCATAAGCAGGAACTTGCTTCGCCCCTTGTTCGTGCATCCATTTCATCGCTTGTTCCGCTGACGGAGGCGCAACAACCCAGTGTTGGCAACGGCTACGAATCGTTGGGAGCAGACGCTCCTGATTGTGGGTAACGAGCAAAAACAAGCACTTTGCCCCAGGCTCTTCTAGCGTCTTTAACAGCGCATTCGATGCCGACTCGTTCATAGAGTCCGCCGGTTCTATTACAAATAGGCGGTAACCATTAAGCTGAGATGATTCCTGAGCAAGACGGTTACAAGCGCGAATTTGGTCCACCGTTATCGCCTTTCCTTCTTTCTCTGGCTTGATCCAGTGTAAATCAGGGTGGTTTTGAGATTGATTTAGCTGGCAGCTATGACAAAAACCGCATGCTTCACTCGCGTAATTTTGGCAAAGAAGTGCTTGGCTAAAAAACTCGATAAGTTTTTCGATGCCCAAGCCCTGCTCGCTTTGTAATAAAAGCGCACCTGGTATTCTGTCCGACTCTAACCCTACTTTGAGGTTATCCCATATTGGCTGTAGCCATGGATAATCATTTAACATGAGTCACCTAAATTTACGTTTCACTTATTGACGAGCTAGCCACTCGTTTAGAGCGTCCCGAATATCACGCGACACGCCTTCAATCGTCTGTTCTGCGTTAATGATAACGATGGAAGGATCGGCATGAGCAATCTCCAAATAACGCTCACGTGTACGCTCGAAGAAACTAATATCCATCTTCTCTATACGATCTAACTCACCACGCCCACGTGCACGCTCAAGCCCAACACGAGGGTCAATATCCATATAGAGAGTGAGAGCAGGTTTAAAATCACCAAGCGTTGTATCCCGGAGATTTTTCATTAACGATGCGTCAATCTGACGGCCACCACCTTGATAAGCTTGCGACGACATATCGTGTCGGTCACCAACCACCCACTGACCGTTTTCCAAAGCTGGTTTGATCACGTTCTCAACCAACTGAACACGTGCAGCGTACAGAAGAAGCAACTCCGTCATGTCCTTAAGTTCTTCGCCTTCGTGCTCTTCTTTCACCAGAGCGCGCATTTTTTCTGCTAGCGGTGTGCCTCCTGGCTCACGGGTATTTACGATATCCTCAATACCGGCCGCTTTTAGCGTATCTAAAACGGTTTTAATCGCAGTGCTTTTACCCGCGCCTTCTAGGCCTTCAACGACAATAAAGTTTGCTTTCATCATTTGTTCTTTCTTAGTTCTCTTAAATAGGCACGAACAGCACGGTTGTGCTCAGCAAGGGATTTCGAAAATACATGTCCGCCCTTTCCACTTGCTACAAAATATAAATAGTTGCTGCTTTCTGGATTCAAAGCCGCTTCAATGGAAGCTTCACCAGCCATCGCAATCGGTGTTGGTGGCAAACCATTGATGGTATAGGTGTTATATGGTGTCGGCGTACGCAAATCTTTCTTACGAATGTTGCCATCGTAGGCGTCACCCATACCATAAATAACTGTCGGATCAGTTTGTAACCGCATGCGTTTGTTCAATCGGTTGATAAACACAGAAGCGACGCGCTCACGCTCAGAATCAATAGCCGTCTCTTTCTCGATGATAGACGCGAGAATCAAGGCTTCATATTTGTCCTGTAATGGCAGCTTTTCTTGACGCGCTTCCCAGTTAGCATCCAGTATTTTATTGAGTTTTCGATGCGCTCGTTTTAATAACTGGCTTTCACTCGCACCCGCTGTGTAATGGTAGGTTTCTGCTAAAAACAACCCTTCTAGCTTTTCTCTCTCAATTCCGAGCTTCGCAGCCATTTCTTTTTCTGAAAGATCGGTTAAATCATGCTTTAAATAAGGAGCACTTTTTAGTTGATCTACCCATTCAGAAAAGCGGCTGCCTTCAACAAAAGTGATCGCAAACTGGTATTCTTTTCCAGTATTCAGATGCTCCAATGTTTGCGAAAGTGACATACCAGGCTCAAGTTGGTAAGTACCCGCTCGCACTTGCAACAATTCTGGATATAAGTGAGGAATTAAACGGATGTACTCCGATGTTTCAATCACCTCATCTTCAACTAAGGCGCGCATGACATGATGAAAGCTTGTACCACTTTCTACAGTAAACAGCTGAGGTTGTTCCAATAGAATAGGCTTTTCAACGTATTGTTTAGCCTGTGAAATTATATAAAAAACAGCTGCTGCGCCTATCACTGCGATCAGCACAACAAAAGCCAACAGTTTTTTAATCACGTAGTTAAATTCCCTTGCAGTCGTTGAGTCAATTTTCCTATCGGAAATATAGTCTTAGAGTTCGATGTCACTATGCTGCGAATAGGTGCGACACCTAATATTGAGTTACACATGAAAGCCTCGTCAGCACTCAGCAAATCTGGAAGTATAAAACGCCCCTCGATGACTTCAATATGACTTACTTTAAGTAACTCAAGCACCTTACGACGCATTACGCCCGTAACGCCTGATAAGGTCAGCTCCGGCGTAAATACTTTATTACCTTTAACCCAAAAAAGGTTGGCCATTGTAGTTTCAATGACATGGTTTTGCACATTTAACGTTATTGCATCTGCAAACTCTGTATTGTCGATTTCAGCCTTGGCGAGAATCTGCTCTAAACGGTTGTTGTGCTTATGTCCCGCAAGTAAAGGTTGAATCCCTAGACGAGTATTACAAACGCCCAAGTCCACACCTTGTTCTTGCCAAGATGAATAATGAGAAGGAAATGCAAAATTGGAAATCGTCACGATAGGGCCTTTAATCCCATTAGGGCTATACCCTCGCCCGCCAATACCGCGGCTAACGTGAATCTTCACCCCCGCTCGTGCGTCAGATAAAACCGCTTTGCTTGCCCAACCATGCACAACTTTCCAGTCAGGTGAAGAGATCTTCAAAGCGTCAAGGCAAGCACTCATGCGCTCAGTATGCTCCTGCCAGTAAACCAACTCTCCATTTTGGGTCAGGATGGTGGTAAAGCCTCCATCACCGTATTGGAATGAGCGATCACCTAGCTCTACATGCGTTTGCGGAACTCCATTTACCCAAAACATTCACGTACCTTCAAATTAGCAGACAACAAATAAAACAAAACGGCTCAATGCTAAGCATCGAGCCGTTAGAATACAAGTTTCGCTTATCTAAATAAGGTTAGATAGTGTTACTCAGCGAACTTTTTGAAGATCAAAGAACCGTTTGTACCACCAAAGCCAAACGAGTTACAGATAGCGTATTCCATACCTTCAACTTTGCGCGCAGTGTGCGGCACAAGGTCGATGTCTAGACCTTCTTCTGGATCATCAAGGTTAATCGTTGGTGGAACGATTTGGTCAACCAAAGACATAACCGTGATAATTGCTTCAACAGAGCCTGCTGCACCTAATAGGTGACCAGTCATAGACTTAGTTGATGATACAAGTACTTGCTTCGCACCTTCTTCACCAAGAGCACGTTTCACGCCCTTGATTTCTGCAACGTCGCCAGCAGGAGTAGATGTACCGTGAGCATTCACATAACCTACTTGGGTACCTGTGATGTTCGCGTCACGCATTGCCGCTTCCATCGCAAGTGCACCACCAGAGCCATCTTCGCTTGGAGAAGTCATGTGGTAAGCATCACCAGACATACCAAAACCAACCAGTTCTGCGTAAATCTTCGCGCCACGTGCTTTTGCGTGTTCGTACTCTTCAAGCACCATCATGCCAGCACCATCACCTAGAACAAAACCATCACGGCCTTTATCCCATGGGCGAGACGCTTTTTGAGGCTCTTCATTACGAGTAGATAGTGCTTTAGCTGCACCGAAGCCAGCCATGCCAAGAGGCGTAGAAGCTTTTTCTGCACCACCAGCAACCATCGCATCTGCATCGCCGTAGGCAATCATACGTGCTGCATGGCCGATATTATGCAGGCCAGTAGTACATGCGGTAGAAATCGCGATATTTGGACCACGGAGACCACGCATGATAGATAGGTTACCTGCAACCATGTTTACAATGGTCGAAGGAACAAAAAATGGGCTAACTTTGCGAGGGCCTTTGTCTACTAATGCAGTATGGCCAGTTTCGATAAGGTCAAGACCGCCAATGCCTGAGCCGATAGCAACACCAACTCGAGCCGCATTTTCTTCGGTAATTTGTAAGCCAGAGTTATCAAGAGCTTGAATACCCGCTGCAATGCCGTACTGGATGAAAAGGTCCATCTTACGAGCATCTTTTTTAGACATGTACTCTGTGCAATCGAAATCTTTAACAAGACCTGCAAAACGAGTTGAGAAGTTCGTAGTATCAAAGTGCTCGATATTTACGATACCACTTTGACCTTCTAGCAGGGCTTTCCAAGATGATTCTACTGTGTTGCCTACCGGTGACAACATACCCATGCCAGTGACAACTACACGACGCTTGGACACGATATAATTCTCCGGGAATTGAATATTTCTATGAGAGGATAGAAGAAGTTAGAAAGAACACAGGCGGTCTAGGAGACCGCCTGGGAGAGCTAATTACTGAGCGCTGTTTACGTAGTCGATTGCAGCTTGAACAGTAGTGATCTTCTCAGCTTCTTCGTCAGGAATCTCAGTGTCGAATTCCTCTTCTAGAGCCATAACTAGTTCTACAGTGTCTAGAGAATCAGCACCTAGATCATCAACGAAAGAAGCTTCGTTTTTAACTTCTGCTTCGTCTACACCTAGCTGTTCAACAATGATTTTCTTTACGCGTTCTTCGATGTTGCTCATTTTTCTTTTCCTTTACAGATTTCGCCTAATGCGATGATTCCGTAGTTTATTCGAACTATTGAAAGTTGCAAGGGGGTCCTTGCTGGTCAAACCACAAAATTAGCGAATTTAACCGAATTTCAATACATTTTTGACTTAAATCATGCACAAATCTTGCGCATAAGCATGACAAGTTCATGACAGTTAACTGCAACTATAGGCTATTTTTCACAATGTAAAATAGCTTATTTTGCATAAACTGTCGCATTAAACCATGTACATGCCACCATTTACATGCAAAGTTTCACCAGTAATGTACGCTGCTTCAGGAGAAGCAAGGAAAACTACTGCTGATGCAATTTCACGTGGGTCACCTAAACGACCTGCTGGCACGTTCGACAAAGTTGCCGCACGTTGGTCATCACTTAGCGCCTTAGTCATGTCAGTTTCGATGAAACCAGGAGCAACAGTGTTCACTGTTACACCACGAGACGCAACTTCACGAGCCATTGATTTAGTAAAACCAATCACGCCCGCTTTCGCTGCTGCGTAGTTAGTTTGACCAGCATTACCCATGGTACCAACAACAGAGCCTACGTTGATGATACGACCCGCACGTTTTTTCATCATACCGCGTAAAACCGCTTTAGACATGCGGTAGATAGGCGTTAGGTTGGTATCGATGATGTCGTTCCACTCATCATCTTTCATGCGCATCAATAGGTTGTCACGAGTAATACCAGCGTTATTCACCAGAATATCGATCACACCAAATTCTTCGTTGATCGTTTTTAATGTCGCTTCGATAGACTCGACATCAGTCACGTTAAGCGCTAAGCCTTTACCGTTATCACCAAGATACTCGCTGATAGCAGCCGCACCACTTTCAGAAGTAGCAGTACCGATAACCGTAGCACCTCGCTCGACAAGAAGTTCCGCGATCGCGCGGCCAATACCACGGCTTGCGCCGGTAACTAGCGCGATCTTACCTTCTAGATTCATCATGTTGTGTTTCCTTTTCTTATCGCAAATTTATCGCTTGATGGATTACTTCGCAGCGTCTAGCGATGCGATATCATTCACTGCTGCTGCAGTTAGCGTTTTCACGATACGTTTTGTTAGACCTGTTAAAACTTTACCAGGACCAAGCTCAAGAAGATTTTCTACGCCTTGTTCGTGCATCAGTTCAACTGTTTCAGTCCAACGAACTGGGCTATGTAGCTGACGAACAAGCGCATCTTTGATTTTTGCAGGATCTGTCTCAGCAACCACATCAACGTTGTTGATAACTGGCAGCTGTGGTGAGTTAAATTCGATAGACTCAAGAGCTACAGCAAGTTTTTCCGCTGCTGGCTTCATAAGTGCACAGTGTGAAGGTACTGAAACAGGAAGAGGAAGCGCACGCTTCGCACCAGCTTCTTTACATAGCGCACCAGCTCGCTCTACTGCGTCTTTGCTACCAGCGATAACGACTTGACCAGGCGAGTTAAAGTTTACTGGAGAGACCACTTCGCCTTGCGCTGCGTCTTCACACGCTTTTGCAATCGCATCATCAGCCAAACCGATAATCGCGTACATTGCGCCAGTACCAGCTGGTACTGCTTCTTGCATAAGTTGACCACGTAATTCAACCAGCTTGATGGCTTCTTTAAAGTCAATAACACCCGCGCATACAAGTGCTGAGTACTCACCTAGGCTGTGACCGGCTAGGTTTGCTGGTTGCTCTAAGCCAAGTTCCTGCCATACACGCCAGATTGCAACAGATGAAGCTAGCAAAGCTGGTTGAGTACGGAAAGTCTCGTTTAAATCTTCTGCAGGTCCATTTTGAACAAGCGCCCATAGATCGTAACCTAGTGCGTCAGATGCTTCTGCAAATGTTTGTTTTACTACGTCATATTGTTCGCCTAGTTCTGCAAGCATACCTACAGCTTGAGAACCTTGACCTGGAAATACGATAGCAAACTTGCTCATGTTGTTTTCCTTTAAGCAAAGTAAAAAGAAATAAGATGCACCAAGTGCACCTTAAATTTTGAATTCTTGTGAAACTTAGAACTTCACAAGGGCCGAGCCCCAAGTGAATCCGCCGCCAAACGCTTCAAGAAGCAGAGTTTGACCGCGTTTAATACGACCATCACGTACCGCTTCATCTAGTGCTGTTGGCACCGTCGCAGCTGATGTGTTGCCGTGTTTATCAAGTGTAATCACGACTTGGTCTAGTGACATCGAAAGTTTCTTCGCTGTCGCTGAAATAATGCGATAGTTCGCTTGGTGCGGCACTAGCCAGTCTAGTTCAGACTTATGCATGTTGTTGGCTTCAAGCGTATCTTTTACTAGTTTCGATAGCTGAGTGACAGCGACTTTGAATACTTCGTTCCCAGCCATATGAAGCCATTTATCCGCATCTTGCCCCCGCACAGGTACAGGTAGGCTTAGAAGCTCTCCGAATTGACCATCCGAGTATATGTGGGTAGAGATAATGCCAGGCTCTTGGCTAGCGCCTACGACAACGGCTCCGGCACCATCACCAAATAGGATAATGGTTGAACGGTCTGTCGGATCACACGTTTTAGACAAAGCATCTGAACCAATCACAAGTACGTTTTTGCACATACCAGATTTGATATGTTGGTCTGCAACAGATAATGCGTACACAAAACCAGAACAAGCAGCGGCTAAGTCAAAAGCTGGACAACCTTTAATGCCAAGCTTTGCCTGCACCTGACACGCAGATGAAGGGAAAGTATGGCTACTGCTCGTTGTGGCTACGATAATCAGGTCGATATCGTTTTTATCAATACCCGCCATATCGATAGCGTTTTCAGCTGCGTAGAATGCCATGTCTGCTACAGTTTCGTTTTCTGCAGCAATTCGACGCTCTTTAATACCCGTGCGAGCAACGATCCACTCATCACTTGTATCTACCATTTTCTCTAGATCTGCGTTTGTACGCACCTGAGATGGCAGGTAGCTGCCAGTACCTAAAATTTTGCTATACATGAAGACTAATAATGCCTCTCGAGTAAAACCGCTTCCAAACGATCGCTAATACGGCTTGGTACTTGTCGTTTGACCTCGTGTACTGCCTCGCCAAGTGCATTGACAATCGCAGATACATCCGCACTTCCATGGCTTTTTATGACAATGCCGCGCAATCCTAACAAACTTGCGCCGTTATACTGGTCGGGGTTCAGTGTTTTTAGTTCATTAAACAGCCTAGAAAACAACTTTCTAGCTATCCAACCCCTTATCGTTGATGCCATTATGCTGGTTTTAATTTTTTCGATAAAAAGTTGAGCTGTTCCCTCACTGGCTTTTAAGCATACGTTGCCGACAAATCCATCACAAACAATGACGTCCGCAACATCATGCAAAATTTGATTACCTTCAATATAACCGACAAAGTTAATCGCATCGGTCTGAGAAAGCATTTCTGCGCAACGTTTGACTAAATCGTTACCTTTAATCTCTTCTGCGCCAATATTGAGTACAGCAACGCGAGGAGGACGACCCAAGTGTTCTTCAGCTAATGCACTGCCCATTACAGCAAATTGGAACAAGCTATCAGCATCGCACGATACATTCGCCCCCAGATCTAGCATCCAAGTGCGCTTTCCGGTAATCGTCGGTAAAGCGGAAACTAAAGCAGGACGTTCAATGCCAGGAAGTAACTTAAGAATGAAACGCGATAGTGCCATTAATGCACCGGTGTTGCCACCACTAACACAAGCATCCGCTTTCTGCTCAGAAACCAAATCGATAGCCATACGCATAGAACTATTTTGGCTATTACGCAACGCCAATGAAGGTTTTTCTGAGTTCGAGATAACTTTCTCGCTGTGAAGAATAGTCAAGCGGGAACTGGTCGAGGTACCGAGTTGAGATAATTGAGACGTGATCAGAGATTGATCACCAATAAGAATCACTTTTAGCTCTGGGAAATGAGACAGTGCCTGCACGGCGGCAGGCACTGTTACGCGTGGACCGAAATCCCCGCCCATTGCATCAAGTGCAACGGTAATACTTTGCAAAGGTTCAACCTTACTTGTTGATAACCTTTTGACCACGGTAGTAACCTTCAGCAGTTACGTTGTGGCGTAGGTGAGTTTCACCAGAAGTCGCGTCTACAGATAGAGCAGCTGTAGTTAGCGCATCGTGTGAACGACGCATACCGCGCTTAGAACGAGTTTTACGGTTTTTCTGTACGGCCATTGACCCTACTCCTATACTATTGGGTTAAAAACCTGAAGAAGAATCGGCTACCACACCTATTACTTTTTCAGACTTTTCAAAACGTCGAATGGATTCGGTTTTTCTTCCTCAATTTCTTCAGGAATCTCACCAAAAACCATGTTATTTGAATCAACGCTACAATCCGCTTCATCGTGCATCGCAATTTGAGGTAATGCTAAGATGAACTCGTCTTCAACAAGTTGTATGAGGTCTAATTCACCATATTCATTTAGATCTACCAAATCATAAATTTCTGGTGCTTCCTGTTCTGTTTTCTCACCGTAGTAAGGAGTAGAAAGGAATTCAACTTCGCACTCATGTGCGAATACCTCATTACAACGCTGACACTCTAAATCGACTTCGATGTTAGCTTTACCAGAGATAACAACGAGTCGCTGTTCATCCATCCCAAATGACAATGAGACTTCTGCGTCGCGTTTTACGCCTTCAGTTGTTTCCACTAAGCGCTTGAAAAGACTAGCTTGGATGATGCCATCGTAATCCAATCGTTTCTGTGCAGCTTTAGCTGGGTCAACCGTTCGCGGTATTTTTACCTTTTGCATAGGGCGCGAATATTATCTTCCAAATCAAAATTAGTCAAAGAAAAAGGCAAAAAAGTTGTACTTTTTTACGCTTAACATACAGAGCATTAGCCAGAATCATTTTTGATCGATTATCCTATTGGAAATGCTCCCACGAATTGTAATTCAAAATGAAAAATTACCAACTGGTTTTAGCCTCAACCTCCCCTTTTCGTAAACAACTGCTTGAAAAGCTCTCACTACCATTCGTTTGTTTATCACCTGATTGCGATGAAACACCTTTTGACCAGGAAACGCCAACTGAACTTGTGCAGAGACTGGCCCAAGAGAAAGCAATATCTTGCCAGACGGATAAAGCAAGTTTAGTTATCGGCAGTGACCAAGTTTGTGTCATTAATGGTGAAATCGTTGGCAAGCCTTTAAATAGAGATAACGCGATAAATCAACTTTTGGCTCAAAGTGGAAAAGTCATCACTTTCTATACTGGTCTTGCGGTACATAACACCTTCACAAGCCATACAGAAGTCGGCTTTGATTCTTTCGAGGTGCACTTTAGAGATTTAACGCTTGAACAAATCGAACGCTACGTCGACAGGGAAGAACCTTTTTACTGCGCAGGCAGCTTTAAAAGCGAAGGCATGGGAATTTGTTTGTTTACGAAATTAGTTGGTAAAGACCCGAACACACTTGTCGGACTACCATTGATTGATTTGATTGATATGTTGCATGCTCAAGGACTCGATGTCCTTTAACCCAAATACGATAAAAGGGAGCCTGTGGCTCCCTTTTGCATCCGCGAGGAAAACATGGTTACGCGTTTCTTAAACCCGCCAACACTTTTTCTAGTTTCGGTTCCATCGGTGCGTTGATTTCCATCCACTCATCATTTGATGGGTGTTGGAACTTGATGTTTGCCGCGTGTAGGAACAAACGATCTAAACCAACTTGACCTGTATAAGCATCAAAGCGACGATCACCGTAGCGATCATCCCAAGCGATTGGGTGACCAGTGTATTGCGTATGAACTCGGATTTGGTGAGTTCGACCAGTAATCGGACTCGCCTGAATCAATGTAGCTTGTTCGAACTTTTCCAAAATCTTAAAACGCGTTTCTGACGGCTTACCATTAGGGTTAACACGAACAATACTGTTCACTTCGTTTTTGAGCAGTGGCGCGTTCACAACCTTACAACTGCTTTTCCATTGCCCCATGACAAGAGCTAAGTAAAACTTCTTTACTGTCTTTTCACGAAACTGGGCTTGCAAGTGACGAAGTGCAGAACGCTTCTTCGCAACCAGCAAAATCCCTGAAGTATCACGGTCAATACGATGCACAAGTTCAAGAAAGCGAGCTTGAGGTCGCAGAGCCCTAAGCGCTTCAATCGCACCAAACTTTAAACCACTGCCACCATGCACAGCGGTGCCAGATGGTTTGTTTAGAATCAACATATGATCATCTTCGAAGATAATCATATTTTCCAACTCAGCGACTTTGTTAAGTTTCGTACTTGGTGCGACATCGTCATCTTTTTTCTCGACGGTAACCGGTGGAATACGAACGAGATCGCCTGCTTTTAACTTGTACTCTGCTTTTATACGCTTTTTATTTACGCGCACTTCGCCCTTACGCACAATTCTGTAAATCATGCTTTTAGGAATGTCTTTTAATTGGTTGCGCAAAAAATTATCAATGCGCTGACCCGCCATATCTTCGTCAATGTCGACGAACTGGACTTTTGTTCTTATTTCGTTCATGAGCCGTATTGTAAACTCAATTTCGTGCGACTTCACATTATTCTTGTCGTAAAAGAAACACTCGGTGGCACATACTGGTCTAAATTTCGCCAAGCTTTTGTTTAAATTATTAAAACTCTCAATCAAGTTCTCAATTTGTTTTCTGTCTTGAACAGTTTGCACATCTCAATTGCTTATGAAACAGCCAGTTATAAAATAGAAATTTTGAGTTTGGCGGCAAATTTTCTATCGTTTGCGTGAAAGCAGATTGCTGATAGCCACGCGCACTGCTATAGTTCACAGCTGCTAAGGAAGGTTTGGTTACATTTTATTCATTACCAATCATTTATCCTCAAGCAATGTGAGTAGATCGTTGAAGGTCGAGTGCAGCATTGGCGTGAGACACATCGAATTCAACACTCTTGCCACCCTACTCCTCGCATATTCACGTTGAGTACCTACCGCCCAAATAGCGGGTCACAAGTCTACGTTTCCAACAGAAACCACAAGAGGCTTGTGATGACTGAAGTGCCCGAGAGCATCCCCTTCCAGCCGGGAGGCTGCAAAATACAAGCCATGGGATCAGGCACCGTGAAAGAGCGAAAAAACAGTGGCAAGTCGACAAGAAAGATATAAAAGAAAAGACAACGAGAATTTTCAATGAAAAGAATGTTAATTAACGCAACTCAAAAAGAAGAGTTGCGTGTCGCTCTGGTTGATGGCCAGCGACTTTTCGATCTTGATATCGAGAGTCCAGGGCATGAATCTAAAAAAGCGAATATCTACAAAGGACGTATCACACGTATCGAACCAAGCTTAGAAGCCGCATTTGTTGATTACGGCGCCGAGCGTCACGGTTTCCTCCCTCTCAAAGAAATTGCCCGCGAATATTTCCCTGAAGGTTACACCTACCAAGGTCGTCCAAGCATCAAAGAAGTGCTAACGGAAGGCCAAGAAGTAATTGTTCAAGTGGAAAAAGAAGAACGTGGAAGCAAGGGCGCTGCTCTTACTACTTTCATTTCTCTTGCTGGTAGTTACCTTGTTCTGATGCCTAACAACCCTCGTGCTGGCGGTATTTCTCGTCGAATCGAAGGTGACGAGCGAACTCAACTAAAAGCCGCATTAAGTACTTTGGAACTGCCTCAGGGCATGGGCCTAATCGTACGTACTGCTGGCGTTGGCAAGAGTGCTGAAGAGCTTGAGTGGGATTTGAATGTACTACTTAACCACTGGGGTGCAATCAAAGGTGCAGCGGACTCTAACCCTGCTCCATTCTTAATCCACCAAGAAAGTAACGTTATCGTTCGTGCAATCCGTGACTATTTGCGTCGTGATATTGGCGAAATTTTAATTGATAGCAACACCATCTACGAACGTGCAAAAGAGCACATTCAATTGGTCCGCCCTGATTTCCTTAACCGCGTTAAGAAATATGAAGGCGAAGTTCCACTATTCAGCCACTACCAAATCGAAAGCCAAATTGAATCGGCTTTCCAACGTGAAGTGCGTCTGCCATCTGGTGGTTCTATTGTTATTGACCCAACTGAAGCACTAACCTCTATCGATATCAACTCTGCTCGTGCAACCAAGGGCGGCGATATTGAAGAAACAGCTCTAAACACGAACCTAGAAGCAGCCGACGAAATTGCTCGCCAATTACGTCTACGTGACTTGGGTGGCTTAGTGGTTATCGACTTTATCGATATGACCCCAGTTCGTCACCAACGAGAAGTAGAAAACCGTCTACGTGAAGCCGTTCGTCTTGATCGCGCTCGTGTACAAATCGGTCGTATTTCTCGCTTTGGTTTGTTGGAGATGTCACGCCAGCGCTTGAGCCCTTCTCTTGCAGAAGCAAGCCATCACATCTGTCCTCGCTGTAGCGGAACTGGTGTCGTTCGCGACAACGAATCTCTAGCACTTTCTGTACTTCGTTTAATTGAAGAGGAAGCGCTAAAAGACAACACAGCACAAGTACTTGCAGTCGTACCTGTGCCAATCGCCTCTTACTTATTGAACGAAAAACGTCGTTCAGTAAACCATATCGAACGCATTCAAGAAGTGAAAATTACGGTTGTTCCTAACTCTGATATGGAAACACCGCACTTTGAAGTTATCCGTGTTCGTGAAGGCGAAGAGTTCGATCTGATTTCTTACTTACTTCCTAAGAAACTGGAAGCAATGAAAGAAGCAGAAGGTAAAGAGCCAGCGGAAGTTGACGTAAAACCAAAACGAATTGAAGAGCCAGTTCTTAAAGGCTTTGCTGCTCCGTCTCAAACCGCACCTGCACCAGCAGCTAAACCAGCTCCTGAGGCGAAGAAGAAAGAACAAAACGTTGAACAAGAAGAGAAACCTGGATTGTTCAGCCGTCTGTTTAAAGCACTTGGTAGCTTCCTATTCGGTGGTTCTGAAGAAACAAAAGAAGAACAGAAACCTCAGGAAGAGAAAAAACCAAATCGCGATAATCGACGTAACAAACGTGATCGCAACGATCGTCGTCGCAATAACAACCAGCGTGATAATCGTGATAACCGCGACAATCGCGATAACCGACGTCGTCGTAAGCCTCGTGATGAGCAGGCTAATGAGCAAAACGAAGCTCAACAACAAACAAATAAACCGCAAAACCGTAACCAAAAGCGTAAACCTAAAGCTCAACAGGCAGATAAAGCCCAAGAGCAGAAAGCAAACGCAAAAGTAGCGGAAAAAGGTCTGCAGCTAGCAGCGGAAGCTCGTACTGAAACAAAACCAGAAGAGAGCAAACCGAAGCAGCAAAATGCGAAAGCAGAAAAAGTGAAAGAGCGCCGCCAACGTCGCAAATTGAACAAGTCTGTACGCGTTAAGGACCAAGAAGCTATTGAGAAGAAAGCCGAAGAAACAGCGGTTAAGACTCAAGAAACGGTTGAAGCTAAAGTTGAAAAGCCAACAGAAGCAGCGGTAGAGGCACAGCAAGACAACAAGCAAGCAGAGTCTAAGCAACGTCGTAATCGTCGTTCGCCACGTCACCTGCGTGCAAGCGGCCAGCGTCGTCGCCGTGGCCGTGATCGCCGCCCTAACCCGTTCCGCCTACGTAAGGGAGGTGTCGCTTCTCCTGAAATGGCTATGGGTAAAGTAATGCCACGTTACATTCCGAAACCAGCACCTAAGAAGGAAGAGCGAGTTAAGGAAGAAGCTGTAGCAGCAGTACCTACAATCCAAGGTGGCTTTGCGTGTCCAGAAATGGCAATGGGTAAAGTGATTATTCGTCGCGAGCAACCTGTCGTAACAGATGCGCCAGTTGTTGAACACAAGGTTCAAGAAACCGTTGAAGCGAAAGTGGAAGCTCCAGTAGTAGAAGCACCTGTTGTTGAAACAGTAATCGCAGAAAAAGCAGAATCGGCAGTAGTAGAAACAGCATCGGTAGAGCCTATCGTTGAAACTCCTGTAACTGAACATGCTGAACCGGTTGATGCCATTGTAGAAACGGCACCTGCTGAAGAGCCTATCGTTGAAGCAGCAAAAGAGATTGCAGCCGAAGCGCCAGTAGATAAACCAGAGCCTAAAGTCGAAGCCATTAAAGTTGCGGCTAAGCTAAACGCTAGCGCACCGATGACAAAAGCACCTGGCCCTCAAGAGCTACGCGAAATCACGGTTGCAGCAGCACCGTTCAAAACCGAACGTTACCAAGCTAAAGGTGCTGGTAGCCAAGTGGCTAAAAACCGTGCATCGGCAGAGATGACAAAGCCTAACTTTAACTAGGCTAAATCATTACGTTCAACTGCTTAACGGCATAAATAAATTAAAGGCTACCATCTGGTAGCCTTTTTTATCTTCATATTTGCCCAAAAAATTGTTCATATAAATACCAATTCGTGATCACATTTGTACGCCATTATTCGTATCATTCTTGAACTTAATCACACTTTTCGGTAGCATGCGCCGACTCAAGTTTTCGACACCATTCTGATGCTGCTCTTTTAATACTACGGTTTACACTGCAATGTTTGATTAAAATGCAACCTTCCAGTGGCTTGTGCAAATACGAATATGTGTCGGGTTTAACTCATTGCAAAGAGAACTTAAAAACAAACATGTTCGAATTTCCCCAATTTTCTAAGCACTCCGTAAAAAATGATGTGCTATCAGGCTTAACCGTTGCGCTAGCATTGGTTCCTGAAGCTGTCGCATTTGCGTTCGTCGCAGGCGTAGATCCGATGGTCGGTCTTTACGCTGCATTCATCGTTGGTCTTATTACTTCCATTTTCGGTGGTCGTCCTGGCATGATCTCTGGTGCAACAGGTGCCATGGCAGTCGTAATGGTTTCGCTTGTCGCGACTCACGGTGTCCAGTACCTATTCGCAGCCATCATGCTCGCTGGTATTCTTCAAATTGCCGCTGGTATGTTTAAATTGGGCAAGTTCATCCGTATCGTACCTCACCCTGTGATGATCGGTTTTGTGAACGGTCTGGCTATTGTTATCTTCCTAGCTCAGTTGGGTCAGTTTAAAGCGCCAGACATCAACGGCATGCTTACTTGGCTACCACAAGACCAGATGCTGCTAATGCTTGGTTTGGTTGCGCTGACTATGGCAATCATTCACTTTCTACCAAAAATCACAACAGCTGTACCCTCTTCACTTGTTGCGATCGTAACGGTGACGGCTTTAGTGGTTGGCTTGGATCTGGAAACTCGCACTGTTGTTGACTTCCTGCGTACAATGTCTGGTGATGAAGCTGCAACACTCGCAGGTTCACTACCAACCTTCTCTATTCCTGCGGTACCATTTACACTAGAGACACTACAAATCATTCTTCCATACGCGATCATTCTCGCGGCCATTGGTCTAATTGAATCTCTACTAACACTGACAGTTTTAGATGAGATGACGAATACTCGTGGTCAATCTAACCGCGAATGTATCGGTCAAGGTATGGCAAACATGACGTGTTCTGTGTTTGGCGCAATGGGTGGTTGTGCGATGATTGGTCAGTCGATGATCAACGTAAACTCAGGTGGTCGCGGCCGTCTATCTGGTATCGTTGCGGCTATCGCTCTATTGATGTTTATCTTATTCGCTTCTTCGCTAATTGAAATGATCCCACTCGCTGCTCTGGTTGGTGTGATGTTCATGGTTGTCATTGGTACATTCGAATGGGCAACATTTAAGCTAGCACGCCGCGTACCGAAGCAAGACTTCTTCGTTATTGTTCTTGTGACCGTTGTTACTGTTCTTACTGACCTTGCTGTTGCCGTAGCGGTTGGTGTTATCGTTTCTGCATTAATGTTTGCATGGCAACACGCTAAGCACATCTATGCCGACACGTGCTTAAACGAGGAAGGTTCAAAAGAGTACAAGATTCACGGCCCTATTTTCTTTGGCTCTGCGGCTAACTTCCTGGAGTTGTTTAACGCGCCTGAAGATCCAAAAGATGTGATTGTCGATTTTGCAGACTCTCGCGTGACAGATCACTCTGCAATTGAAGCCATTGAAACACTGGCTGAGCGTTACAATGCTCAAGGTAAAACGCTGCACCTTCGTCACCTAAGCCCAGATTGTCGTAAACTTTTGGACAAAGCTGGCAGCTTGGTTGAAATTAACGTGAAGGAAGACCCAAGCTACAAAGTCGCAACCGACATACTAGCGGGTTAACACGAATAAAAAGGGATGAGCTGAGCTCATCCCTTTTTCTATTGTCTTCAAGCACGGCGATTATAGCTTCTTCAAAATTGCGTCTGATGCCTCTTCGATTAAATCAAGCACCAGTTCAAAGCCATCTTCCCCACCATAATATGGGTCCGGGACTTCGTCGTAACCTGACTCAGAATGACTTAAAAATAACGATACTTTGTGTCGATACTTCAACGGACAAATATCCAATAAATCGGCCAAATTTGCTTTATCTGCGGCTAATATAAGGTCAAACTTTTCAAAGTCATCAATGGTGACTTGGCGCGCTTGCATTCCTTTAAAAGAATAACCTCGCTGCTTTCCTGCTGCCATCGCTCTTGAATCCGGTCGGTTTCCTGCGTGGTAGCCAATTGTACCTGCCGAATCAACCTCTACTTCAACGCCTAGCTTTTGAGCTTTCGCTCTTAACACTGCCTCTCCAGTTGGTGACCGACAAATGTTTCCCATACAAACAACAAGCATTTTCTTCATTTTATTCCCTGAATTATCGGTGGTTTTTCTTCACGATATGTTGGTCTATCATAGCGAGATAAATCAATGAACCCAAATTAGCTTGGACACAGCACGAAAAGGAATTGAGGAAGTATTATGTCTATCGAAGAAAATAAAGAAGCACGCCATAAAGCTCGCCAACAAAAAGTCAAAGAACAGGTAGACGCAAAAATCGCTGCTGCTCAAGAGGAAAAAGGTCTGCTACTGATCATTACCGGAAATGGTAAAGGTAAATCGACATCAGGATTCGGTACGATCGCACGCGCAGTGGGTCATGGTTTGAATTGTGCTGTCGCGCAGTTTATTAAAGGTACTTGGGACAACGGTGAGCGCAACCTACTTGAGAAACTCGGCGTTGAATTCCAAGTAATGGCAACCGGCTTTACGTGGGAAACTCAAAACAAAGCCGCTGATACCGAAGCAGCGCAAGGCGTATGGCAAGAATGTAAGCGCATGCTGCAAGACGACTCTATCGATGTCATCTTGTTTGACGAGCTAACTTATATGGTGAGCTACGGCTACATCGACTTAGACGAAGTGGTCGAAGCACTGAGCAACAGACCTAAAATGCAGTCGGTTATTATTACTGGGCGTGGCGCACATCGAACCCTGATTGAAATGGCCGATACCGTTTCTGAAGTGAAAAATGTAAAGCACGCATTTGAATCTGGCGTAAAAGCCCTCAAAGGCGTCGATTGGTAACACTCGCAGAGTAATTTAAAAAGGGTTGGCAAAATGCCAACCCTTTTGATTTTCACGCACGGTTAGTTGAAAAGATTCTTCAATAAACCATCGACCGCATCTTTGGTTTTCTCGTCTTTGATTTTGTCCGTTAGCTTCTCTACGCCACGGTCGATTTCTTTCTGAGCTTTCTGCTTCAGAACATCATCGAATACGAGCTTGAATTTAGGATCTGCCCACTTACCAGACACATTGATTGGAATCGTGATGTCTTTCAGCTCATCTATATCTTTACCGCCCTGGCCTTCTAGGCTACCTACAACTGACGTGCTGATAGTAAAGTCGACTGTTTCATTGATGTAGTTTGCGGTACCTTTACCACGAACACGTAACAATGGAGACTGAGCTTGCATATTATCCGTTGATACAACACCTTTGTTGAGTTTCAATGTCGCCGTCATCGCACTGAAGTCTGTTTTCTTAGCTTCATTGGTGCCTTCAACTTTTTGCCCTTTAAATTTCGCATAGTTTTCACGAATCAACTGAGCAACGTTGATGCCATTCACCGCACCGTCAGCAAAATTGATAACAACCGTACCAGATAGATTCTTCTTGATACCGGTAGGCGTGAGACTCTTACCTGTAACATTCACATCAATGTTACCTGTTCCTTCAAGTTTGTCGTTTTCAGCAACGTCTATAAGTAGCGGTTGAACTTTCACGCCTTTGATTGACTTTTTAACACTGTAAGTCGCTGGTGATTGGCGTGCATCTAACTTCGCTGTCGCTGAGATTGAGCCTTGGTACAACTTCGAACTAAAAGATGTAAGCTCAAACACGCCACGATTTACAGTGAAGCTCGTTTTTACCGCTTCCATCTTCGCATTTGCCGCTTTGAATTTGTCGATGGTAATGTCACCCTTTACATCTAACGTTTTCAACGCAGACAAATCAGGCTCAACCTCAGGTCCGGCAGGAGCACTCTCGCCACCAGAAGCAGGCTTATTACCTTCGGCAGCTTGCTTATCTAACCCTAAAAACTCATCAAGATCGATATTGGGGCTATGGAGAGCAAAGCGTACTTTAGGAATATCACCGAGTGTCACATCTGCCTTACCATCTAGGGCGATAGCATTCGCTGTTAACTTCTCTAGAACAAAACTCAGATGGTTTTTCGTTAGGTCGAAAGACAGATCAGACACCATGTCGACTTTCATCGGGGACTGAGGTAAAGCATCACCCTCAAAAGTCGATTTAAGAGTTAACTTATCCAACTGTACTTTGCTGATAGCCTTGTCCACGCTAAGTTGACCAGCACCCTGCATATCTAACTTCATACCACCAGCGACACCCTTAATGGCATAAGTCAGGTTATTTACTTTATCGAATTCAAACGTGTCTAAACCGATCGTTGCCGATTCAATTTTATTGGCAGGGTCAGAGTATGTCGCATCAAAGTTGATGTTCTTTAGCGCGTAGTTTGCCAAACCTTTTTCTAGCTTAAAGTCTGCCTGACCTTTCGCGGTGAACTTTTGGTCGTTCATTTCGCCCTTCACGCCAAAATCAGCCGTTGTCCAGTTGTCAAAAGCGAATTCGGAAAGGTTTAATGAAATATCATAAAGTTTGGTGTAACTACCGGCTTGCTTATCCTGCATTTCTAATGAACCGTTAGAAACCGTAACGCCAGCAAGATTGATACTCCAATCAGAACCAGAAGTTTGCGTTTCACCATTTTGCGTAGGCGCAGCATTGCTCTCTTGTTCTGCTTGTTGTGTTTGGGCTTTCGTCAATGCATCAATATTCTTGCTGCCATCTTTCTTGGTTTCAATGTAGAACTCAGCACCATCAAGCGTGACGTTTCCAATTTCAAGCTGTTGACTAAAAAGTGGCATAACAGAGATGTCTACACCAACGGTATCAACTTTGAATAAATTGGGTTTACTAAAGCCTTGTGGGTTTCGCAATTCTGTATGTCCCAACTCAAAGCCAATTGATGGGAAAAATTGCCAACTGATATCCCCTTCAATCACCAACTCTAATCCCGTTTGCTTTTGCGCTTGCTCAACAATAAGGGGTTTAAACTGATTCGGATTGACGAAGATGGTTAACGCTAAAATTGCGACCAAAATGACCACAATCGGTATTGCTAGAATTAAGAGCAGTTTCTTCATTTGTTTTTCCTTGCTCGAGTGTTTTTACAATTATAAGCGCAGACTCCATTTGCCGCTGACAGTTCCACAAAAGCGTGAAAAGTGTCTGGTTTTAACCTGCAACTGACTAATTTAAAAACAAAAAAAAGAAGTGGCACTTAAGGTGCCACTTCTTCTCCTAAAAATAAAGCGATATAGCCGTCTATAGGCTTAAGCTTTCAAAAGTCTTGCAATGTGAGCTTTTAATACATCAATTGCGATACGGTTTTTACCACCGCGAGGAACAATAATGTCCGCATATTGCTTAGAAGGTTCGATAAACTGCATGAACATCGGACGTACTGTTTGTTGGTATTGCTTAAGAACAGACTCCATAGTTCGGCCTCGTTCTTCCACATCACGCTTAACACGGCGAAGCAAGCAAATATCTAACGGTGTGTCCATAAATACTGTCGCATGCATCAAATCACGAAGACGAGGGTCTGTAAGAAGAAGGATACCTTCTAGAATGATCACCTTTTTAGGTGTCATTGTGGTGGTGTTAATTGTTCTTGTGTGCTCAGTGTAGCTGTACTCAGGCACTTCTACTGCTTCACCACGTACCAATTTTTCTAGGTGCTCACACAGTAGGTCGTGGTCCAACGCACTCGGGTGATCGTAGTTCGTCTTTACTCGCTCTTCCATGCTTAGGTGGCTTTGGTCGTTGTAGTAGCAATCTTCCGTGATGACACCGATTTGATGATCGCCTACTTTCGCGCGAAGCTCATTATAAATAGTGCTCGCGATCAGACTTTTTCCAGAAGCAGAAGCGCCAGCAATACCTACGATGACGCATTGATTATTATCAGACATTAGTTTGCACCCGATGATGATTTCTAGTCACATAAAAAGATAAACTGCCTGATTATAGGGAGTTCACCCCATAGTTACTAGTTGGAATTAGGGTTTAGTCATAAGTTTCTGCCTGCTCAGAGGATTAACCTCCGAGCAAACGTTAAAATGTGCAATTATCAACCAACAGGCATAGTAAACTTAGTTCACCATTGTAAAGCTAATCGCATCTGGTTTTGCTTTGCCTTGCCAAAACATCGTGCTACATACGCGATCGGCAAGTTGCTTATAATACCCTGCATGCTCACTTTCTGGGCGTCTTGCTACCGTTGGCACGCCAGCGTCAATATCTTCTCTCATAGAGATATGAAGCGGAATTTGTCCTAACAATGCTAAGCCAAATTCTTGCGACATTTTTTCAGCTCCGCCCATACCAAAAATATGCTCTTTCGCGCCACATTGACTACAAATGTGATAACTCATGTTTTCCACAACACCAATAACCGGGACATGGACTTTGTTAAACATTGCCGCTCCCTTCCTTGCATCGGCAAGGGCTAAATCTTGCGGCGTTGTGACTAGCACGCTACCTGTTACCGGAATTTGTTGTGACAGAGTCAATTGAATATCCCCCGTACCTGGCGGCATATCAATCACCAAATAATCCAAATCTGGCCAATCTGTTTCAGTTAATAACTGCGACAATGCTTTTGAAGCCATTGGACCGCGCCATATCGCCGCTTCTGATTTATCCACCAAATAACCAATAGAATGAGTATAGATGCCGTGAGCAAAAATGGGTTCCATCCACTTGCCATCACGAACTTCTGGTTTAGCATCTTCTTGCCCCAACATCATAGGTACAGACGGACCATAGATATCTGCATCCAACAATCCCACTTTCGCCCCAGATTGAGCAATCGCCAACGCTAAGTTAACTGCGGTAGTAGATTTACCAACGCCACCTTTCGCAGAACTGACGGCAATGATGTTCTTAACACCCTTAACCGAGTTAGCCACTTGAGTTTCTAAAGCTTTAACTCCAAGGCGAATATTAAATGGGAATTCAGCCACTTTACCCGAGGCTTGCTGCTGTTTGATCCAGTCATGCAGTACGGTTTGAAGCTCATTACTTGCGAATGGCAACGTTATATCAATAGAACCCTGTGTCGTAATCGAAATTGCGCCATGAATATCTGCCCAGTTTTCCACCAACTGTGGATGTTGGAATTGGTTAAACCAGTGACAAAAATCTTGTTTTGAAGTGAACTGATGCATAAGCCCTCCTTTTAGATGTCATGCTACCACCGTCCAGGCTCAACCAGAACCCCAAAAAAACTAAGGCATTCCGCAGTTTGACACCTTGGAGTTAGTCAGTTCATGGGGTAGTATTATCCATCAAAATTTATTTATACCTATCAAGAAAAGCGAATATTAAGTATGGCAAACGATCCAAAAAACTTTCCGTCAAGGAAAATGCTGGTAACTTGTGCCCTTCCGTACGCTAACGGTTCGATCCACCTTGGTCATATGCTTGAGCATATCCAAGCGGACATTTGGGTTCGTTACCAACGCCTACGCGGCAACACTGTAAACTTCATCTGTGCTGACGATGCTCACGGCACGCCAATCATGCTTAAAGCGCAACAGATGGGTATTACTCCTGAAGAAATGATTGCCGCAGTTAGCGAAGAGCACCAAAAAGACTTCGCTGGATTTGATATCAGCTTTGATAACTACCACAGCACACACTCAGATGAGAACCGTGAGCTAGCGTCACACATTTATCTTGAGTTGAAGAAAAATGGCTTTATCTCTAGCCGCACTATCTCTCAGCTGTTCGATCCAGAAAAAGAGATGTTCTTACCGGACCGTTTCGTAAAAGGTACCTGTCCAAAATGTAAGTCTGAAGACCAGTACGGTGACAACTGTGACAACTGTGGTGAGACTTACAGCCCAACAGAACTGATCAATCCTAAATCTGCGGTTTCTGGTGCGACGCCAGTAATGAAAGATTCAGAGCACTTCTTCTTCGACCTGCCTCAGTTTGAAAGCATGCTAAAAGAGTGGACTCGCTCTGGCTCGCTACAAGCTGAAACAGCGAACAAAATGCAAGAATGGTTCGAATCTGGTTTGCAGCAATGGGATATCTCACGTGATGCACCATACTTTGGCTTCGAGATCCCTGGTGAGAAGAACAAATTCTTCTACGTATGGCTAGACGCGCCTATCGGCTACATGGGCTCTTTCAAAAATCTATGTGACAAGCGCGACGACCTAGATTTCGACGAGTATTGGAAAAAAGACAGCTCAGCAGAGCTGTACCACTTCATCGGTAAAGACATCGTTTACTTCCACAGCCTATTTTGGCCAGCAATGCTAGAAGGTTCTGGCTTCCGCAAGCCTAACAACGTATTCGTACACGGTTACGTAACCGTAAACGGCGCGAAAATGTCGAAGTCTAAAGGTACGTTCGTAAAAGCAAGCACTTACCTAGAGCACCTAGACCCTGAGTGTCTACGTTACTACTACGCTGCGAAGCTAAACAGCCGTATCGATGATCTAGATCTTAACCTTGAAGACTTCACTCAGCGCGTAAACGCTGACGTTGTTAACAAGATCGTTAACCTGGCATCTCGTAACGCAGGTTTCATCGCGAAACGTTTTGAAGGCAAACTGTCTGACAACTTTGCAGAGCCTGAACTTTACAACGAATTTGTTGCTGCTGCTGACCGTATCGCTGAGCTTTACGAAACGCGTGAGTTTGGTCGTGCAATCCGTGAAATCACGGCATTGGCAGACAAAGCTAACCAATACGTTGATGAAAAAGCACCGTGGGTTGTAGCAAAAGAAGAAGGCAAAGATCAGGAACTACAAGACATCTGTTCTGTCGGTATCAACCTGTTCCGCGTACTGATGACTTACCTGAAACCAGTAATGCCATCGCTAGCTGCGCGTACTGAAGCGTTTCTAAACCAAGAGCTAACTTGGGAAAACATCGCTGCTCCACTAACAGGCCACGAGATCACTAAGTTCAAAGCACTGTTCAACCGTATCGATCCGAAGAATGTTGAAGCGATGATCGAAGCGTCTAAAGAAGATGCGGCGGCAGAAATGGCGGCGAAAGAGAAAGCTGAAGCGGAAAAGAACAAGGCTAGCCAAACCGAGCTAGACAAAGAACCAATCGCTGAAGAGATTGAGTTCGATGCTTTTGCCGCAGTAGATATGCGTATCGCTCGCATCATCTCTTGTGAAGAAGTACCAAAAGCCAACAAACTGCTTAAGTTCCAATTGGACATCGGTGGTGAAACTCGTCAGGTATTCTCTGGCATCAAGTCAGCTTACAAACCTGAAGAGCTAGAAGGCAAGCTAACGGTAATGGTAGCAAACCTAAAACCTCGTAAGATGAAGTTTGGTATGTCTGAAGGTATGATCCTAGCGGCAGGCCCTGGTGGTAGCGACCTGTGGATCCTTGAGCCACACGAAGGCGCTCAACCTGGCATGCGCGTAATGTAAGTTGTAGCTTTACGATCAAATTTAAAAAGTCCTCGCCAGTTCAGCGGGGACTTTTTTTGACTGAATTCACACTTTTGGGAAATTTGTGCACCAAACTTGTACAGCATCTTTCCCGTCACAAGCCTAACTCACTGTTTTAGTAGAAGTTAATTAGTGGCATCAAAACTGCAATCTTCCTTGTTAGGTCCAAACACTAACAAGGAGTTGGTTATGTTTGTTTTGATTTCCACACTATTGTCCATCGCTATTTTAGCCGGAATATATCACTTATCTTCTAAACGAGAGCAGCAACATGCGCGCAAATATCAGCTGTTAACATTGTTGCGAGATGTTGTTCACCTTCTGAGACACCACCGAGCTGCTACTCACTACTCGCTTCAATTCCAACAAAACGATCAACAAAAATTGGACGCTCTTCATGATGCTCTGACTAACAAGCTGCATCTTTTAGTCGAAACATCACGGTTTGAAAACAAACCCATGTATCGCGTATTACAGATTAAAGTAGGGAAACTACTTGAACAATGGAATGACCATAGTGTTGCAAGAAACCAGATGGAGCATGGTAAGTTAATTCGTCATTGCTTGTTTTTGATGGATGAAGTAACCATCGCATGGCTAGCGGTTGAACAAAGAGATGACTTGCATAATGAGTATCACATGAACTGGCAAAACATTATGGATAGCTTGGAGACCCTGACTCAGTTACGAATCAGCATTCAAGATTTAGGAGAGCAAGGCGGAAATGAGCGTTTCAAAAATTATGCATCGGTCATGATGCGTAAGCTAAACCAACTAGCGGTTATCGCTCCACTTAGCATTACCTCTCCTGCTTCCACGCGCTCAATACAGACGCTAAATGAATACGTGACAGGGAGTCATGTCGACTTAACAGAAGCAGAGCTTTATGGCGTCACATCGGACTTGTCATTGACCATCTTCAATACTTACGACCATGTCCTTTCAGATGTCGTAGAGTCATTATATCTACCGTTACCCAGACTCTCACTAGCAGGATAAACGTTCCATACCTTATTATTGGTGCTTGGTTCATCGCCGACTTATAAATAAAAACAAAAAAACCGCAGGCCTAAGGCACTGCGGTTTTCGTTTATTCAACTTGTCAGCGCTTAGCTGTCGTCTTCCGTGAAGTTCGTTGGTAATTGCTTTTTCATTTCGTTCCAGATCAACGCACTTTCCATACCATAATGACGAATCACTACTGGTAGTTGCTCACGCTGGCCACTTTCACAAGTTTCGAGCAATTGATGGTAAAACTTCAGAGCTAGCTCACGAGAAGCTGGATTTGAGAAGTAGTAGCTACCGACACGATCGTAGAGCTTCTTCAAACCATTAAAGATCAAACCGTAAATTTGATTTCCTGAATGGAATGCTAGGCGCTGGAAAAGCATATAATCGTAAAAGTTGAACGTTTTAGCAATCAAGATTTCTTGACGCTTCGCTTCATCTTTCTCGTTATCTTCTTTCACATTCTGCAGAACTTTTTCAGCATACGGCGAAGAAGCGATGAATTCGTCCCAGGAAGCCGCATTCATTAAAGCTTCACAAGATTCGATTACGTTCTTAATTGTACGCTCAGAGCTCTCTTTGTTCGCTTTAAATGCATAGCGCATAAAGATAGGACTGATGTTGGTACGTGCCGCAAGCAGATCTTCTACAATGTTTGTCGCATTATCAACGTCTAGCGTCATTAAAGTATCCAAAATATGCAGGCCAGAGGTCTCCATAAATTGGTTAACTTTCGTAGGTTTGCCGTGCTGGATAGTTAACCATCCGTCACGGGCTAGTCGTTGAAGAACCTCTCTTAAAGTCGTTCGAGTAACACCAATCAGTTCGGACAGCTCGCGCTCAGCAGGTAAAATTGAGCCTGGAGGAAAACGGCCGTTCCAAATGCTCTCGATAATATATTTTTCTGCGAATCCCGCAGGGCTTTTCGCCTTTATGACCATTCTACTTTTTATCCAATATTGATTTCTGAGGGTCGATACTACTCATCATACCACTACTTAGCGGTTTGAGAAAATTTACGATCAATAGTGGAAATGACTCCATAACATAGAGTTAATACTCTATATGTTGTGTCAATTTAAGAGGCTCTAACATGCGAGCGAAAGCAGTAAAATATGAATTTTCATTTAATTAAACAGCTCACAAATCTCGGAGAAATAAAGACAACCGTGTCACATTTTTATATTCAAAATATGAAAAATTACTTTGTATATCACAGTTAATATTCTTTCTTAATTTGCCTTTTCTCGTCACTGACCGTCATTTAAAATCCAAGAGGATTTTTTTAAGACTTTCATGGTATAGTAACGCCGTTTTGATCGCGTTATTACATTTAAAAAGTCATTTTAGTCGGTAGCATCACGTTTTGTTATTGACTAATAAATGCCTGAGTGTAGAGTTTGCGGTCGAAAGTGAGCGGTGCTTGAGTTCAGGGGAAGTAACTTGGCAAGACTACAATAAACAAAGGATTGTTGTTTTGCTAAGTTATTGTTTTTAAAGACTAGTTAATAAGTCTAACAAACAGATACTTAAGCACTATTGTAGTGTCTATTCATAATTTTGTTATAAAGAGAATTATCATGCCGATATCGCTCGGAAACGCTTTTATCAAGAACTTCCTTGGTAAAGCGCCTGATTGGTACAAAGTTGCCATTATAGCCTTCTTAATAATTAACCCGATTGTATTCTTCCTAATAAACCCATTTGTAGCTGGATGGTTGTTGGTCGCTGAATTTATTTTCACGCTAGCAATGGCATTAAAATGCTACCCATTACAACCTGGCGGTTTACTTGCTATTGAAGCCATTGCTATCGGCATGACTAGCCCTGCGCAAGTTAAGCACGAATTAGTAGCAAATATCGAAGTACTGCTACTTCTGGTGTTTATGGTTGCGGGCATCTACTTCATGAAGCAGCTATTGCTGTTCATTTTTACCAAAATTTTACTTGGCATTCGCTCTAAAACCCTACTATCACTCGCGTTCTGCTTTGCTGCGGCATTTTTGTCTGCATTTTTGGATGCCTTGACGGTTATCGCCGTTGTTATCAGCGTGGCGATCGGCTTTTACTCTATCTATCACAAAGTAGCGTCTGGTAACCCTATCGGTGACCATGACCATACACAAGATGACACGATCACTGAACTAACGCGTGATGACTTAGAAAACTATCGTGCCTTTTTGCGCTCTTTGTTGATGCATGCTGGTGTAGGTACTGCCTTAGGTGGCGTAACCACGATGGTTGGTGAACCTCAAAACTTAATTATTGCAGACCAAGCGGGTTGGTTATTTGGTGAATTCCTAATCCGTATGTCTCCAGTGACACTACCTGTATTTTTCTGTGGTCTCATCACTTGTGCTTTAGTTGAAAAGCTTAAAGTGTTTGGCTACGGCGCGAAGCTTCCTAATAACGTTCGTCAGATCCTCGTCGATTTTGACCGTGAAGAGCGTAAAACGCGAACAAATCAAGATGTCGCAAAACTCTGGGTTCAAGGTCTTATTGCGGTTTGGTTGATCGTTGCACTCGCTTTGCACTTAGCGGCTGTCGGCTTAATTGGCCTTTCTGTGATCATTTTAGCGACCGCATTTACTGGTGTCATTGAAGAGCACTCCATGGGGAAAGCGTTTGAAGAGGCCCTGCCCTTCACTGCACTGCTTGCTGTATTTTTCTCGATCGTTGCTGTAATCATTGATCAAGAGCTGTTTAAACCAGTCATCGATGCGGTGCTTGCCGTTGAAGATAAAGGTACTCAGCTAGCTCTGTTCTATGTGGCGAATGGCTTATTATCTATGGTGTCGGATAACGTGTTCGTTGGTACGGTTTACATCAATGAAGTAAAAACTGCACTCATTGAGGGCCTCATTACTCGTGATCAGTTCGACTTACTGGCGGTGGCAATCAATACTGGTACTAACCTGCCTTCTGTTGCAACGCCAAACGGTCAAGCGGCATTCCTATTCTTACTCACATCGGCTCTCGCTCCATTAATTCGTCTGTCTTACGGTCGAATGGTTATCATGGCGCTGCCTTACACCGTCGTTCTTGCGATTGTCGGTCTGATGGGAATCATGTTCTTCCTAGAGCCTGCAACAGCTTCTTTCTACGAAGCTGGTTGGATTTTACCTCATAGTGGTGATCTGACTCCCGTAGTATCCGGTGGTCACTAAAATTTGAGTTGATTAGGAAACTTATCCACGATAAAAAGCTCTGAGTATTCAGAGCTTTTTCTATTTCAGACAGGAACAAAAACGTGACTATTTTAAATTCACTTAACCAGTTTTCAAAGGGACGTTTATCGTGGCTACTGCTTCTGCTATTCGTCGTTTTCTTTGAAGCATGTGCCCTCTATTTTCAGCACGTCATGATGCTTGCACCATGTGTCATGTGTATTTATGAAAGAGTCGCGATGATGGGAGTGGGCGTCGCTGCAATGGTTGGTATATTGGCACCCAAGAACCCAATTTTCCGCTGGCTAGGTTTGATAGGCTGGGGATTAAGTGCTTACAAGGGTTTGTTACTTGCAATGCAGCACGTTGACTACCAGTTTAATCCATCACCATTCGCGACTTGCGATTTATTCGTCACATTCCCTAGCTGGGCTCCGCTCAATCAGTGGGTTCCTTGGATGTTTGAAGCATATGGTGATTGCTCTAAGGTTGTGTGGCAGCTCCTTGATTTATCAATGCCACAATGGTTAGTAGTAATTTTTGCAGGCAATTTAATCGCTTTGGCATTAATTGTAATTGCACAATTCTTCCCTGCAAAACGCGTTAATCCAATTCGTTAATCCTACTGACGCGTAAAAATTAACAAAAAGCCGACCATCTGGTCGGCTTTTTGTTAAGTGGATAGCGCGGCGATTCGATTTAGCCGCGTGATTGACCACAGCACTGCTTGAATTTTTTTCCGCTCTCACAAGGACAGGGATCATTGCGCCCGATACCTTTGAATGGGTTTAGGCTTTGAGCTTTATTGCCTACCATCAACTCATCCGCGCCCAGCGCGACTTCACCGACCATTAAATCAAGCTGGTCGACTAAATCTGTCAGGGCCGGTGGCGTTTCAATACCTGCGTCACGCATCTGTTGCTGCGTTGCTGGCTCATCGATCGCCAGCATCAAAGTGGTCAGTAATGCTTGCAGCATACGCTGTAATCCATCATTGAGCTCAACGTCTTGCCACTGTTCTTCAATCATTGGCCAAACAGACATAAAGCCTTCGGCAAAATCAGCAAGTTGTTCAGGTTCTTTGCCTGTTAGCTCTAGCACGGAATATTCGTTTCGTTGAATTCGGTTATGCTGCTTGTGAATTTGCTCTTCCACAGCTGGTTGAATCGCTTTGAATCCCTCACCTAATAGCGGCTCTAACCACTTTTCAGGAGCGAGTGGTTTTGTCGTCAGATTCGCAGCTAACACTGCGCCTTCGATAAATTGGCAAGATTCATCGACGTGAACTTCACCTTTTTCAATCAATGTGTATTGCATGACATCTGGTTTCCCATAAATTTGGCGGCATTATACCTCAGAGCTCAAAAGCACGTAACCTAACGTTGTGTGTTTGACTGCATTGGGCGCTTCGACTCTTTTAATGACAAACTTAACTTACATCGCTACAATCGCCCTCCTTTTTACCACCAAACTGTATTAGGCAAGCTATGCGAGTAGTACTAGGCCCAATGGAAGGCGTTTTAGATCATTTGATGCGCCAAATCCTGACCGAGATAAACGACTATGACCTGTGTGTTACGGAGTTTGTTCGCGTAATCGACCAGCTATTACCCGATCATGTATTTCACCGTTTATGCCCGGAGCTGTTGCAAGGTTCTCAGACTGCATCTGGTGTGCCAGTACATGTGCAATTGTTGGGACAAGAACCAAACTGGATGGCTGAGAACGCAATTAAAGCGGCAAATCTTGGCGCCAGAGGTATTGATATAAACTTTGGTTGCCCAGCCAAAATGGTCAACAAAAGTAAAGGTGGTGCTGCTCTACTTCAGCATCCTGAGCTCATTCACCGTGTGGTTAAAGCTTGTCGAGAAGCCGTTCCAGAAGCCATTCCCGTAACTGCAAAAATTCGTCTTGGCTGGGAGAACCCTGAAGATTGCTTTGAAATTGTCGATGCCATTCAGTCTGCTGGCGCAAATGAATTGACCGTACACGCACGTACTAAACAAGGTGGTTATAAAGCTTCTGAGATAAAATGGGATTACATCAACCAAATTCGCGAACGTTTCGATATCCCACTGATAGCGAATGGTGAAATTTGGAATTATGAAGACGGTCAACGTTGCATTGAAACGACTGGCGTTAACTCTTTGATGGTGTGCCGAGGCGCTTTCAATATCCCTAACTTAGGCAATATGGTAAAACATAACCACCAGCCAATGTCATGGCCCGAGGTGGTTGAGTTGCTCATCTATTATTCCAAGTTTGAGATGAAAGGCGATAAAGGCTTGTATTACCCAAACCGCGTAAAACAATGGTTCTCTTACTTACGTCAGGCTTATCCTGAAGCAAAAGACCTATTTAGAGAAATCAGAACGTTCAACAAAGCCGCACCAATTGTTGAGCATATTCAACGCTACCGCGATGACTTAAACTCTCAGGTTGCATAACTCCCGAACACAAAAAAGGACGAATATCTCGTCCTTTTTTGTACCTAAATCCTAGTAACAGATCTTATTTTTGCCGGTACTTTTGGCTTGATATAACTTTTCATCCGCCGCTTTAAACAATTCATCAAAGTTTTCTACTCGGCTCTCTTTACTAAACACCACACCGCCAGAGATCGTAAAGCCTTCTTTCGTTACGCGTGTCGAGCGCTCATCTATGGCTTTTTTTACTCTGTCTAAAATGAGTTTAATGCCTTCTGAATCTTCGTCATAAATCGCTAAAACGAATTCTTCGCCACCAAACCTTGAGGCAACATCGGTATGGCGAATATTTTCACGTATACATTTTGCAACAAGCTGAATTGCAGAATCACCGACATCATGACCATAGGTGTCGTTGATCTTCTTGAAGTTATCAATATCGAACACTGCCAAAGCAACCTGTTTTTTTGTCATCTTATTACGCCACACGGTTTGCATACCTCGACGATTCAATAAGCTGGTCATTGGGTCTCTTGCTGCCAGTTCTTTAAAGTAACGTCGCTCGCTATGCATATTCACATAGAACAAGACGACGGTACTCAGCACGTAAATAAATAGTGCGACAATAAGGCTGTATTTTTCAAAAACCGCTAGGTTCTTAGCTTCATCCCAAAGGTTGTACTCGTAGTACATGCTGTGATTCGCACTCAATCGCTCTAATTCGACTGGTTTGATTCGTGTACTGTTTGAAGGAATGGATTGTAAATTGGAAACCAAATGAAACTGACCAACAAGACCTAGCGACGAAGCCATGAGCGTATTGATGTCAAAATCAATAGACAAAACACCTTGATGTTCTCCTTTCTCATAGACGGGTACCGTCATACTAATGACTTGACCTTCCATCGAGTCCAACACAGGCCCTGGTCCAGCCAAGGTAATGTTCACTTTATCTTGCGCGGTTTTTTGCCAAAAAGGTCGGGCTTTTAGCGTTGACAAAAGCTCTCTTGTGAAATTTTTTGCGTAGGTATCGGGTGAGGAGATAACGTAACCGCGCTTGTCAATGTAATGGATTCCAACAATGTGCGATTCAATATCGTGCAGAAATGACAAGGACGGCGCAAAACCCGCCTTTTGTTCAGCTAACTGGTTAATCGTTGAACCTTGCTGGCATAAGCTTTCGTCCCCTACGATCATATAATCAAGGTCAACCGCAGGTAACCCTTCACTATAAACACTATCGAGTAATAACACATCTATAGGCCAAAGATAACAAAGCCCTTCTTTGACTAAAGAATTATGTTCTTCAAACAGTGGGTTAGCGTAATTGGTATAGTTGGTGAAGCTGTAATCTAAAGCCGTGAGTACTTTAATACCGCGAGACATTGCACGCTCGATACGCGAATACTCAGAATCGATATAGCGGTTAACCGCATCATAGTAATTTTTCGTTGTCACGAGTAAAACCACTACAAATAACGCCAGAGGAAAAAAGATGACAAATGAGAGGCTAAATCGCCTTTGGTTTACCATTGAGTACCATACATATGAAAGGTCAATAGTCTCTTATGACTGCTATTAAATTGATACTCGTTATCTGGTGACGCATGCAATGCAGCACCAGATAACAAGAGACCAAACAAATGTGTGCGCGCTGTTTGAGACCGTTTATATATTAAAGGAGTTTAATCAATATAGAGTGTGGTGTCACTTTAGTCGCCATAATTTGCAGCTCTGTGCAGACATATTGACAGAGATATGACCTTTATAATCAACCTGTTCTGTGTCATCTAACAACGATACAACTTGGCTAACCTCCAAGCCCAGTTGCCACATAGGTAAATCGATTGAACATTCATTACCACTGAGATTAATCATTACAACGACTGCTTCACGACCCAGTACACGTGCGTACGCCAACAGGTTGTTAGTGCAATGAAGCCATTGAATACAGCCCGACTGTAAAGGCTTACATTGTTTACGTATCTTGATCCATTGTTGGTAAAGCGATAGCCATTGTGAACTTTCAATTTCATTCCAAGGAAAACAGCGACGATTATCTGGGTCTAGACCTCCTTCTAGACCGACTTCACTCCCGTAGTAAATACAAGGCGTGCCAACGTAAGTCATAAGCATTGCTAGCGCGATGTTCATTTTACGCTTATCACCATCAACCAGTGTGATAAAACGAGCAGTATCATGACTATCGAGTTGATTTAGCTGCGATAGCTGATTCGAAAATGGAATTTTTGCTCTGGCTTCGTCCAACCATGCTTTAAACTCCAAACCATCAATGTTGATTGGTTCATACATAATATCTTGCTGCGCGATAAAAGCTCGAACTGGATGAGCAAAACCGTAGTAGTTCATCGCCCCATCCTCTTGATCACCTTGCAACCACTGCGTTGCTTCAAAAAAGTGCTCACCTAACACATAAGCATTCGGGTTTACTGACTTAGTCGCATTACGAAACGCTGCCACATAATGAGCATTGTTTTTCGCGCCGTCTCCTTCGCCAAGCATATGGATTACATCAAACCGCCAGCCATCAACCAAGTACGGTGGCTTCAGCCAATACTTGATGACAGAATCTTCACTTTGGTAGATGTAGTCGCGCACCTGTTCATTTTCAAAGTTCAGAACCGGTAAGTTACCAATGCCTTTCCAACCAATGTAGTGATTGGTTTCACCTTCGAAAAAGTAGTAATCACGGAACTTTGACTGCGGATTGCCATACGCTCCTTCTCCTTTTTGTTGGATATCAAACCAAGGATGATGCACTGACGTGTGGTTAAACACCGCGTCTAAGACAATCTTCATATTCTTACCACGGATTTTCTCACACAGTTCAGCAAACTGATCGTTGGTGCCGAGCATAGGGTCAACAGTGAAGTAATCGGTGGTGTCATATTTATGATTACTTGGTGAAGAAAAGATCGGGTTGAAATAAAGCGCAGTAACGCCGAGCTGTTCAAGATAGTCCAACTTTTGTTCTACACCTTTGAGGTCGCCGCCAAAGAATTCACGCGCCCCGGTATTTTGGTGAGAGCCTACCGCGTCTCCCCACGCCTTGACAATCGATGCAGAATCATACTGCGCATAAGCGTGGCGAATATCAGACTCACTTTTACTAGCAGAAAAACGGTCAGGAAAGATTTGATAGAAAACTTGCTCTTGGACCCAGCTTGGTGGTTGATGGTTTACATTCAACTTAAAGTGGAACTCTTTGGGTGGAATACGCTTTTGCACACCCCGTGCATCGAGCCAGTATTGTTGTCCGTCTTTGAGGATCTTAAACACATAATGTGTGACATCTCGATCTCGATTTGGTCGAAACGATGCCTCCCATAGTAACAATTCCCCAGCTGTTCCAATTTGAGCCATGTCGACCAGATATTCTTCATTGTCCGGCTCAATACGCACATAGACGGAATCAAAATCCAATGTCTCGGTTTTCAGCCTGACTGTAACTTGCTCGTCATTAAAAGCTAAACCATCAATAGTTTGACTATGAAAAATAAATGGCAGGTTCATTATGGGCACTCCTCGTCATCGGATATGCCACTATTTTATTGAAGAATTAGAGACAAGAAATCCTCCCTGCGAGTTGACATATCAGCCAATTTTCGCAAGGAGGATCACACTTAGTAGGCGTAGTGACTTGTCGGATACCGCTTAGTTCAACAAAAGACTGTCATCTGCCAGCTCTTCACCACGCACTTTGGAGAACATATCCAACAAGTCTGGTACTTGCATGTTAGCGCGCTGCTCTCCAGCCACATCAAGCACAATTTCACCTTGGTGAAGCATTACGGTCCTATCGCCACATGCTAATGCGTCTTTCATCGAATGCGTCACCATCATCACGGTTAAATCGAACTCATCGACAATACGTTTAGTTAAGTCGATAACAAACGCCGCCATACGAGGATCAAGCGCAGCCGTGTGTTCATCAAGCAACAACAACTTACTCTCCGATAACGTCGCCATCACAAGGCTAACGGCTTGTCGTTGTCCACCAGACAGCAACCCAATGCTATCGCCCAAGCGGTCTTCTAAACCAAGACCGAGGATGCTAATTCGCTCTTGGAACAGCTTGCGACGTTTGGTAGAGAGCGCCAACCCCCAGCTGCGTTTTTTACCACGCATGTGCGCTAGAGCCATGTTCTCTTCTATCGTCAGTTCACCACAAGTCCCGGCCAATGGATCTTGAAACACTCGGGCGCATTGCGTCGCACGTTGGGCAACCGTCTGCTTGGTGACGTCTTTGCCATCAATGATCACCTGACCACCTATCATCGGCGTCTCACCTGTCACCGCACCAAGCAACGTCGATTTTCCTGCGCCATTAGAACCAATCACGGTAAGAAATTGATGCTCTGGAACCTCTAAAGAGACGCCTTTCAATGCACGATTTTCCAAAATCGTCCCAGGGTTGAACGTGACCTGAATATTATTTAGTTCGATCATAATGCCTCCCCAGAACCATTTTTTGATGCCGCTTGTTTAGCATCAGTAACGCGTTGTTTCGCTCTCATGCTCTGTTTTAGCTTTGGAGCAATAAGCGCCACAGCCACCAATACTGCGGTAACCAGGTTGAGGTCTGAAGCTTGTAAACCAAACATGCCAGAGCTCAAAGCGAAAGCCACTGCAAGGCGATAAAGTACCGAACCGATGATGACCGCAAATACCGCAACCCAAATCTTGCGCCCGGGAATAAGGGTCTGCCCCAAAATCACAGCTGCCAAACCAACGACAATGGTGCCCACGCCAGAGGTCACATCCGCAAAGCTGTTCGTTTGTGCAAACAACGCGCCTGCGAATCCCACAAACCCGTTGGATAAAGCCAAGCCAAAGTAGGTATAAAAGCCAGTGCTCGCCCCTTGCGCAGAAACCATACGCGCATTCACACCCGTGGCTCGTAAACCAAGACCAAAGTCGCTGTTCAGCAGGCGAATGACAAAGAAAGCGGACAGAAGAACTAAGACCCCAACAACCAGAGGGCGAATAAACATCGCATCGCCCAATGCTTCAAACGGAGTGAGAATCGTATCCTCTCCAAGCAACGCCATATTAGGTTTGCCCATAATACGAATATTAATTGAAAATGCAGCGATCATGGTAAGAATGGAAGCTAACAGGTGTAAAATACCACACCGAACAGCCAGAAAAGCGGTTACCCACCCCGTCATACTACCAGCTATCATCGCCATTATTGTCGCAAGCCAAGGATTAATACCTGCGACAATCGCCGTTGCAGCCACCGCCGCTCCCATTGGAAAGCTGCCATCCACACTCAAATCGGGGAAATCGAGAACACGGAACGTAAGATACACACCCAGAGCGACTAGGCCATAAATCAAGCCAATTTCGAGTGCACCAAAAAAAGCAAATGCAGACATAACTGCTCCTTTCTGCATGCTCAGGCTGGCTAATACCAACCTGAACTTAAGACTTCTAACGTATACTCCCCTTCTTCTCTAGCAGAATGCTCTACACGAGAAATCCGGCGAGTATCAATTTTGGGGCAAGCGTCTACCAACCAACGTGACAGGCTTAACCCCAAAAAGCGTTACTTATTGCATGCTTGTCGCACGTTCAACCACAGAACTTGGCAGCTTGATACCGAGCTTAGATGCTGCGCTTTCATTAATTACAAGGTCAGAGCCCGTCGCGACTTTTACATCCAGCTTGCCTGGTTCTTGACCATCAAGAATCGCCGCCACGTAATCCGCGGTTTGTACACCAACCTGGTAGTAGTCAAAACCTAAGCCTGCAATAGCACCCTTTTCGACATACGACGTCGCGCCACCAAATACAGGTTTCTTCGCTTGATTCGCTGCCACAATCATCCCTTCAATCGCACTTGCAACTGTATTGTCTGTTGGGGCGTAAAGAATGTCTGATTTCGCTGCAATCGCTTGAGTCGCAGACTGAACATCAGCACTTTTTAGTGCGGTCGCTTCAACCACTTGTATGCCTTTTGCTTTTGCGCTTTCTTTTAATAATTCAACTAAAGTCACGGCATTAGCTTCACCGGGATTAAATACAACCCCGATGCTTTTCACCTGAGGAAGAATTTCTTGGATGAGATCGACATGCTGAGCAACGGGTGAAAGATCAGACAGGCCAGTTACGTTTTTGCCTGGTTGTTCCATCGACTTAACCAATTTCGCACCAACCGGATCTGTTACCGCAGTAAAGACAACAGGAATAGAGCGAGTAGCCGACACCAAAGCTTGTGCCGAAGGTGTCGCGATGCCAACTAACACATCAGGATTTTCACCGACGTACTGACGGGCAATTTGCACCGCAATCGCTGGATTACCCTGTGCGGTCTTATAATCAAATTCTAGATTTTTGCCTTCTTCGTAGCCTTTCGCTTTCAAACCATCAAGCAATCCTTGGCGCGTCGCGTCTAACGCCGGGTGTTCGACAATCTGTGAAACTGCGACAGTTGCAGTGGCGGCCAGTACATTGGTAGAAGAGAAAATAGCAGTAGCTGATAGAACGGCAGTGGCTAATAAACGTTTCGTTTTCATCATAACTCCTTGATGTGACTTCGTCCTTGTTTCACGAGCTTTCAATATGTGTATCGACTCGTGAATTCAAATGTTTGAAGGCGGTATTGTTGTGTTCATATAACTGTGCACTTCTTGCGCATCTTGTTTTTATTATTACTACTAAGTCTTAGTAAAGAAAAGAAAGATTTAACACTAAAGCAACATTTGTGATCGGGGGGACTTCTTCATCCGGAAAGAATCTTTGGTAAACAAAGCTTCGCTCGCTTCATCAACGACCGTCAAAGTAGGTAATAGAGGCAGGATCAAAAATGGAGCGGCCAGTGCACACTCCATTTCAAACAATTTAAATTAGAACCAACGCTCTAATGACGATTTATCGAGCTGGCGAAACGCTCGGTTCAGTATTATCGCAAGCTCTTTGTAACGAGGGCGAGCTTTGACAGGCTCTAATGCAAAACCTGTTTCCACAATTTTTTGATGCAACTCCCGATACCAAGAGGCCAAAGAAGGCGGCAATTTCGTGTTGGATCGAGCACCAAGCCACCAAATGCCTTGAAGTGGCAAGCTAATCGCAAACAAGGCAACAACAATGGATTGAGGTAACGCGTGGTAATTGTTGAATGCCATTTGAGTGAGTACGCTGATCGCAGCAACGGCCGGCATGACTTTAATGCCAAAGCGAGTCGCCTTAATGATACGCTGTTCCGGAAATATGGCGCTTAGCTCTTTACGAACTGGCCAGATCTCCATGTAATTCTGGCCATCTTTCAGGCTATGGATCAATCCGACTTTATTACTCATACCGCTCTCTCACTAAAAAATAGTTGAACATTTCAACTGAAGGTACAAAAAATTGATGAAAGTTAATATTCTTTCAAATTTTTTTTGTTATCATTGCTTATTATCGCTATCCTTTGCAGACCCTCAATCTCATTGTTGCTGTTATTTACAATTTAAGCAACTCCGAGATATCTATCTGCACGGATCGCATCATAGTGATGGAAGGGTTCATCACTATTTCTTTATATGGAATTAGAACAATTTTTGACCAGGATTAGTGCGCAGCCTTCTGGGTATCGGCTATTCTTGTGATTAATTTTTCATTCTTTAACTGATTTTTTTATCAGACGAATAACAGGTAGTCATACATGTCTAAGCTAGTTTTAGTTTTAAACTGCGGTAGTTCTTCTCTTAAATTTGCCGTTGTTGATGCCGAGAACGGCGACGAGCACTTGTCAGGTCTTGCTGAGTGTCTTCACCTTCCTGAAGCTCGCATCAAGTGGAAACTTGATGGCAAGCACGAAGCTCAACTAGGCAATGGTGCAGCTCACGAAGAAGCACTAGCGTTTATGGTAGAAACTATTCTTGCTTCTAAGCCAGAGCTTAAAGCTAACCTAGGCGCAATCGGTCACCGTATCGTTCACGGCGGCGAGCAGTTCACTCAATCTGCACTAATTACTGATGAAGTTCTAAAAGGTATTCAAGACGCTGCAACATTTGCACCTCTTCATAACCCTGCTCACATCATCGGTATCGAAGCGGCTAAGAAAAACTTCCCAGAGCTGAAAAACGTTGCTGTATTTGACACTGCGTTCCACCAAACTATGCCTGAAGAGTCTTACCTATACGCTCTTCCATACAACCTATACAAAGAACACGGTATCCGTCGTTACGGCATGCACGGTACTTCTCACTTGTTCATCACTCGTGAAGTTGCAGGCCTACTAAACAAACCAGTTGAAGAAGTAAACATCATCAACTGTCACCTAGGTAACGGCGCATCTGTATGTGCGATCAAGAACGGTCAATCTGTAGACACTTCTATGGGTCTTACTCCACTTGAAGGTCTGGTAATGGGTACTCGCTGTGGCGACATCGACCCTGCTATCGTCTTCCACCTACACGACGCTCTAGGTTACTCTGTTGATCAAATCAACACGATGCTAACTAAAGAGTCTGGTCTTCAAGGTCTAACTGAAGTGACTTCTGACTGTCGTTTCGTTGAAGACAACTACGGTCAAAAAGAAGAAGCAACACGCGCAATGGACGTGTTCTGCCACCGTCTAGCTAAATACGTTGCTGGCTACACTGCTTCAATGGAAGGCCGTCTAGACGCAATCACTTTCACTGGCGGTATCGGCGAGAACTCTGGCCCTATCCGTGAAATGGTTCTAAACCGTCTTGGCATCTTCGGTATCGAAGTAGATAGCGAAGCTAACCTTAAAGCTCGCTTCGGCGGCGAAGGCGTTATCACGACTGAAAACAGCCGTATCCCTGCAATGGTTATCTCTACTAACGAAGAGCTAGTCATCGCTGAAGACACTGCTCGCCTGACAGGTCTTTAATTGAATTCCTGGCTAGCCACTCGGCTAGCCAGATTTTCATTCAAACGAATTTCTTAGGGGCTCAACTCCTATTCTTCGAGCTTCATGGAATAAGAGTTGAGCTTTTATCCCCCAAATAGCTAAAGGTACTCTACGAATGTCTCGTACTATTATGCTTATCCCTACTAGCGCAGGCGTTGGCCTAACAAGCGTTAGCATGGGTGTTCTTCGCGCTATGGAGCGTAAAGGCGTTAAAGTTTCTTTCTACAAGCCAATCTGTCAGCCACGTTCAGGTGGTGATCAGCCAGATCTGACTTCAACTATCGTTGGTCGTAACAGCGATATGAAGATCGGTGAACCAATGGCGATGTCTGTTGCTGAAAGCCTAATCGGTAACGACAACATGGACGAGCTGCTAGAAACCGTTGTTGAACGTTACAACCAAATCAACAAAGACGCAGACGTTACGCTAATCGAAGGTCTTGTACCTACTCGTAAGCACCCATTTGCAAACCAAGTAAACGCGGAAATCGCGGCAACACTTGGTGCAGAAATCGTGCTAGTTGCGACTCCAGGTACTGATAACCCTGCGCAACTGAAAGAGCGTATCGAAGTAGCATGTTCTAACTTCGGCGGCACTAAAAACAAAAACATCTCTGGTGTTATCATCAACAAGCTAAACGCTCCTGTTGACGAAGCTGGCCGTACTCGCCCTGACCTATCTGAAATCTTTGACGATGCAGACAGCGCGAAACAAAACGAATTGAAAGTGATGGAAATTTTCAACACTTCTCCAATTCGTGTACTAGGTTGTGTGCCATGGAGCATTGATCTGATTGCGACTCGTGCAATCGACATGGCTAAACACCTGAACGCAGATATCATCAACGAAGGTGACATCAACACTCGTCGCATCAAGAGCATCACTTTCTGTGCACGTTCTCTGCCAAACATGATTGAGCACTTCAAACCGGGCTCTCTACTTGTTACTTCTGCAGACCGTCCTGATGTTATCGTTGCTGCTTCTCTTGCTGCAATGAACGGTGTGGATATTGGTGCTGTACTGCTAACTGGCGGTTACGATATCCCTAGCGAAATCGAAGGCCTATGTAAACCAGCATTCGACACTGGTCTACCTATCTTCAAAGCACAAGGTAACACTTGGCAAACGTCTCTAAACCTACAGAGCTTCAGCATCGAAGTACCTGCAGACGATAAAGAGCGTATCGAGTTCATCAACGAACACGTTGCTGGCCACATCGACGGTAACTGGATCGAGTCTATGACTGAAGGCACTCAGAAGTCTCGTCGTCTAAGCCCACCAGCGTTCCGTTACCAGCTAACTGAACTTGCTCGTAAAGCAGGTAAGCGTATCGTTCTTCCAGAAGGTGACGAACCACGCACTGTTAAAGCAGCAGCAATCTGTGCTGAACGCGGCATTGCAGACTGTGTACTTCTAGGTAACCCAGATGAAATCCGTCGCGTAGCGGCTCAACAAGGCGTTGAGCTAGGTACTGGTGTAACCATCATTGATGCAGATGCTGTTCGTGAAAACTACGTTGCTCGCCTAGTTGAGTTGCGCGGTGCGAAAGGCATGACTGAAGTTGTGGCTCGTGAGAAGCTACAAGATTCAGTATTCCTAGGCACAATGATGCTTGAGAACGACGAAGTTGACGGCCTAGTTTCTGGTGCTGTTCACACTACGGCGAACACTATCGTTCCTCCGTTCCAAATCATCAAGACGGCACCAAATGCGTCTATCGTATCTTCAGTATTCTTCATGCTTCTGCCTGATCAAGTACTGGTTTACGGTGACTGTGCAATCAACCCAGATCCAACTGCTGAACAGCTTGCTGAAATCGCTATCCAATCTGCTGACTCTGCAGCAGCATTTGGTATCGAACCACGCGTTGCAATGATCTCTTACTCTACTGGTGAATCTGGTAAGGGTGCAGACGTTGATAAAGTACGTGAAGCAACAAAACTGGCTCAAGAGAAACGTCCTGATCTTATCATTGACGGTCCTCTACAGTACGACGCTGCTATTATGGAAAACGTTGCTGCTTCTAAAGCACCAAACTCTCCAGTTGCAGGTAAAGCGACAGTATTTGTATTCCCAGACCTAAACACGGGTAACACAACTTACAAAGCGGTACAACGTTCAGCTGACCTAGTATCTATCGGTCCAATGCTGCAAGGTATGCGTAAGCCTGTAAACGACTTGTCTCGTGGCGCGCTAGTAGACGACATCGTGTACACCATCGCTCTAACAGCTATCCAAGCAGACCAAGAAGCTAAATAATCGCTTCTAACATCTAGTTGGATATAGATACAAAGCCCTCGATTCGTCGAGGGCTTTTTCTATTGCTGGCCAGAACACTTATTTGTTTTTTATACCAATCACTGCACAACCTATAATTACTGGTGCACAAAGCTTTTCTTCCTATCGCCCCCCATACCTAATCGACATTGCTCGTGCTTGTTCTTACACCGATTGACCCACTCCCCAAAATGCATTGGCTCCAAAGCAGCACGGTCCCTGTTCAATTTATCGACATTATTTACGTTTTAGCTAAACTTTTTTGCTAGGAAATACGTAAAAGCTACTGCAATGCACAAACTCATTGACTGCTAAGGAATATATATGAAGGATTTCATCAATACATCACTGATAAAGTTTGGTTTAGCTGCGTTTCTGATTAGTTTTTCTTCATTCAGCTTTTCCGCCCCGAGTATTAAAGGCGTCGATCAAGATATGTCCGGAGGAACGGTGACCGCTGAAATGGCTCATGCTGATGACAATGGGTGGATGGTTGTCCACCGAACAGACGAATCAATGAAGCCTGGTCCTGTTATCGGCTACGCTCCGTTAAAAATGGGAAAGAATGAAAACGTAAATGCAATTTTGATGGAACCAGTAGAATCAGGCGATATGCTGATGTTAATGGTCCACGGAGAGAAAGGTGGCATGAAGACTGGTGTGTTTGAGTATACGCTCGGCGTTAAAGAGGACGGTCCTGTAAAAGTGGACGGAAAGCTAGTGATGGACATCGTACGCGCTAAGTAAGGTGGCGATGAATGAAAAAGTAAACTTCCTACTCCCGGTATTTAGATGACACAAAAGTACTTAACGGCATTGCTAACCGTTAAGTACTTTTTCATTTGCGATGGAAGCAGCAAACTAGCCAATCCTTTCTCTTCCATGAGGAGTATTTAGGTCTAAATCAGGCCCTTTTGGTACAACTTGCGTCGGATTAATCCCAGTGTGGCTGAAGTAGTAGTGGCGTTTAATGTGATAGAAATCCGTCGTATCTTCGACGCCTTCAACTTGATACAACTCTTTTAAGTAGCCTTGTATATTTTCGTAGTCTGCGACGCGCTGCTTGTTACACTTGAAATGCCCCACATACACCGCATCAAAACGAATAAGAGTCGTAAACAAACGCCAATCCGCCTCAGTAATTGTGTTCCCTGCTAAGTAACGATGCGTCGCTAGGTGAGCATCGATTTTATCTAACGCATTAAACAAAGAATCAAACGCTTCTTCATACGCCTCTTGCGTAGTCGCGAAGCCACAACGATACACTCCGTTGTTGACATTCGGATAAACAAAATCGTTCCACTCATCAATAACGTGTTTTAGATGTTCTGGATAGTAGTCGTCGTGATTCCCTGTTAACGCATTGAACTCCGAGTTAAACATGCGAATGATCTCTGACGACTCGTTTGACACAATAGTATTGGTCTTTTTATCCCAAAGTACAGGCACGGTTACGCGGCCCGTGTAATCGGGTTTGGCCTGCGTGTAAATTTGATACATGCGCGTGTGACCAAACAATGGCTCAGGAAGCCCCATTTGCCAACCTTGGCTGAGCATATCAGGGCAAACGACCGTGACATCAATATGTGGTTCTAAACCTTTCAGCTTGCGGAAAATGAGGGTTCGATGTGCCCAAGGACAAGCAAGAGAGACATACAAATGGTATCGACCGGACTCTGGTGTAAACTCCGCATCAGGGTCGTTTTTAACCCAGTTACGGAATCCGGCATCTTCGCGCACAAATTTGCCACCATTTGATTTTGTGTCATACCAGACATCTTGCCAAACACCTTCAACCAACTTACCCATGATTGCTCTCCTCTCGTTCTGTTTGTGTCTATATTAGCGTTTCCTATCAAACAGAGAATCATCGAACTTAGGACATCATGTTCAAGAAATTCGAATGTATAAATCAGACACATAAAAAAAGCGCGACCCGATGAAGGTGTCGCGCTTAAGCCCGTCACAGGCTGAATTTATACACTAACGTGTAAACAAGATACCGCGTGAACGTCATTACCTAAAATGGTTGGCTTCGTCTTCGCACACTCTTCGGTTGCTTGTGGGCAACGAGTGCGGAATACACAACCCGACGGTGGGTTGATAGGTGAAGGAAGATCACCCTCTAGCATTTGGATTTTCTTATTGCGCTCAATATCCGGGTCCGGGATCGGAACCGCAGACATCAGCGCACGCGTATATGGGTGCTTAGGATCAGCAAACAGAGCCTCGGCCTCGCCAAGTTCCACGGCATTACCTAAATACATAACTAAAACGCGATCTGAAATGTGTTTAACGACAGACAAGTCATGCGCAATGAATACCAGAGAAAGCCCTAACTCTTTTTGAATCTCTTTAAGCAGGTTAACAACCTGAGCTTGAATAGATACATCAAGCGCCGATACTGGCTCGTCACAAATGATCATCTTAGGCTTAAGGATAAGCGCACGCGCTATCCCGATACGCTGACACTGACCACCCGAGAACTCGTGTGGGTAACGGTTAATCACGTTAGGTAATAGGCCAACTTTCGCCATCATCTCTTTAACGCGATCTTTCACTTCCTGCTTAGACAGTTCTGGATAGAATGTCTCAAGAGGTTCAGCGATGATATCACCAACAGTCATACGCGGATTCAGCGATGCCAATGGGTCTTGGAAAATCATCTGAATTTCTTTACGCGTCTCACGGCGCTGAACGCTTTTCATTTTAGTAAGGTCTTGACCCAACCACACTACTTGGCCGTCAGTAGCTTCAACCAGACCAATGATGGCACGAGCAAACGTCGATTTACCACAACCTGATTCACCTACTACACCAAGCGTTTCCCCTTCGTATAGTCGAACATTCACGCCATCTACCGCTTTCAGGCTCGAAGGCTTTGACCACGGCCATGCCGACTTTGAGGCAATGCTGAAGTGAACTTTCAGCTCAGAAATGTCCAGAATTAGTTTTTTGTCTACTGCGTTCATTTGTTCCAAGCCTCCCATTCAGAAAAACATGCACGCTGACGACCATCACCAAATGGTGTCAGAATTGGCGCCTCGCGCTTACAACGATCCATCACACGGTGACAGCGCTCTTGATAAGGGCAGCCCGGCGGTAAACGAAGCAAGTTTGGTGGATTGCCAGGAATGGTCGGCAGAATTTCACCCTCAGTATCGAGGCGAGGAATCGCCTTCAGCAGACCCTCCGCATAAGGATGGCTTGGATTATAGAAAATTTCGTTTACGTTGCCGTACTCCATGGTACGGCCTGCATACATCACCAGTACCTTGTCACACGAACCTGCAACCACACCAAGGTCGTGCGTGATCATGATGATCGCTGTGTTGAACTCAGATTTCAGCTCATTCAACAAGTCCATGATCTGTGCTTGTACCGTCACATCAAGTGCTGTTGTTGGCTCATCGGCAATAAGCAGTTTAGGACGACATAACAACGCCATCGCGATCATTACACGCTGACGCATACCGCCTGAAAACTCATGCGGGTACATCGTGATACGCTTACGCGCTTCAGGGATTTTTACCGCTTCCAGCATGCGTACTGATTCTTCAAATGCTTCCGCTTTGCCCATGCCTTTGTGCAGCATAAGCACTTCCATCAACTGATCACTCACTTTCATGTAAGGGTTCAGTGATGTCATTGGGTCTTGGAAGATCATTGCGATCTGTTCCGCACGCACTTTGTTCAGTTCTTTTTCTGGTAAGTTTAGGATTTCTTTGCCTTCAAACTTTGCGCTACCAGAAATAATACCGTTCTTAGCCAAAAGGCCCATGATTGCGAATACGGTTTGAGATTTACCTGATCCCGACTCTCCAACGATACCTAAGGTTTCGCCTTGGTTGAGAGAGAAGTTCAAATCGTTTACTGCGGTTACGATACCATCTTGCGTGGTGAATTCGACGCGCAGATCTTTGACATCTAATAAGCTCATCATTGCTTCCTTAATCTTATCTTTTAATTATCTGTCTTTTGGATCCAGCGCATCGCGCAGGCCGTCACCAACGTAGTTGAAGCAGAATAGCGTCACAACCATGAACACTGCTGGGAATGCCAGCTGCCAGATTGCTACTTCCATTGTCTGTGCACCTTCTTGTAGAAGAGCGCCCCAACTTGTCATTGGTTCCTGAACACCAAGACCAAGGAATGATAGGAATGATTCCGTTAGAATCATACTTGGGATAAGCAGCGTAGAGTATACTGCTACAATACCCAGTACGTTCGGTACGATATGACGAGTAATGATTTTCCAGTTGCTTACACCACACACATGTGCCGCTTCGATAAACTCCTTGCTGCGTAGACTAAGAGTCTGACCACGTACGATACGCGCCATATCTAGCCATGCGATAGCACCAATCGCAACGAAGATCAGCATGATGTTACGACCGAAGAATGTTACCAGTACAATCACCAGGAACATAAACGGTACCGCGTATAAAATTTCTAGAATACGCATCATTACGCGGTCAACTTTACCGCCGATGAAACCAGATGCTGCGCCGTAGAGCGTACCAATCAGTACCGCTACAAATGCCCCCATAACACCTACCATCAACGAAATACGACCTCCAATTAGCGTACGCACGTATAAATCACGGCCTAAGCTGTCAGTACCAAACCAATGGTCAGCATTCGGTGCAACGTGCATCGCGTACCAGTCAGTATCATCAAATGTGTACGGTGCGATCATTGGCAGGATAATAACCGCCAACGTCATTAGAACAAGAAGGAATAAGCTCACCATCGCCGCTTTGTTGCGCATGAAACGGATACGAGCATCTTGCCAAAGACTGCGACCTTCAATCTCCAAGTTTTCGGAGAATTTCTCAATCGCTTCTAGGTTTTCTTTTTTCGTTAACATAACCAAACGTCCCTGTTAGTAGCGAATTTTCGGGTCAATCATTGCAAGTAAAATATCTACAATCGCGTTGAATAGAATAAATAGGAAACCAATCAGAATGGTTACCCCCATTACTAGCGAGTAGTCACGGTTAAACGCAGCGTTAACGAATAGTTTACCAATACCAGGCAGACCAAAAATGGTTTCGATAACAACGGAACCGGTGATGATACCTACGAAAGCTGGACCCATGTAAGAAACAACAGGGAGAAGTGCCGGCTTAAGAGCGTGTTTGATAATGATGTAACGGTAACTTAGACCTTTAGCACGTGCCGTACGAATAAAGTTACTGTTTAGGGTTTCGATCATCGAACCACGCGTGATACGAGCAAAGGTAGCAACATACAGTAGCGACATACCAATAACAGGAAGCACTAAATACTGCCAGCTACCATCTTGCCAACCGCCCGCAGGGAAGATATTCCAGTGAAGCGAGAATATGTAGATAAGCGCAGGCGCCAATACAAAGGATGGCATTACGACACCAAGCATCGCAGTCGACATAATGGTGTAATCAATCCAAGTATTTTGCTTGAGCGCAGCAATGGTACCGACGGTAACCCCCATTATCAAAGTAAAGATAAAGGCGATGAAGCCCACTTTAGCCGAAACAGGTAAGGCAACCGCGATCAGCTCGTTTACTGAGTAATCAAGGTATTTAAATGACGGTCCGAAATCACCTTGGATAACATTGGTCAAATACGTGGTGTATTGTTCAAATACAGGTTTATCCAAGCCATATTTAGCTTCGATATTTGCCATTACTTCGGGTGGCAATGGACGCTCTGTCGAGAAAGGGTTTCCCGGTGCAAAGCGCATAAGAAAGAAAGATACGGTGATCAAAACCAACATTGTTGGGATCGCCTCAAATATCCTTTTTGCGATGAATTTAAGCATAAACTCACTCTTTCAGTCTGTGACAGTTAAATTAAAGAAGTCGTCCAATTCTTTTGGACTAAAGATAGGCGCTACATGCAATTTCTCACATGTAGAGCCTCATTTTTATAGTTCTATCGAGTTACGAATTACTCTGTGATGTAGAGATCTTTAGAGTAAATCTTGTCTTCCGCGTTATTTACTGGGAAGCCACCAACTTTCGGTGATAGTAGACGTGATTTCACGTACTGGTAGATAGGTGCGATTGGCATATCTTTTGCCATCAACTTCTCTGCTTCTAGGTAAAGTGCTTGGCGCTCTTCGTCAGAGGTTGAAGCAAATGCTTTGTTCATGATCGCATCGTACTCTTTGCTGTCGTAGTGAATACCACCAGTAGTGTTATTACTCATCATCAGCGTTAGGAAAGATGAAGCTTCGTTGTAGTCGCCACACCAACCTGCACGAGCAACCTCAAAGTTGCCAGAATCTTTGGTAGATAGGTAAGTTTTCCACTCTTGGTTTTCTAGCGTAACGTCTAGACCAAGCGTCTTCTTCCACATTGAACCCAGTGCAACCGCAAGTTTCTTGTGGTTCTCTGATGTATTGTATAGAAGGTTAAATTCAAGAGGGTTGTCTGCGCCGTAACCCGCTTCTTCCAATAGACGCGCAGCTTCTGCGTTACGCTCTTCTTGCGTCATTTTGCCGTATGCAGGGATTTCTGGGTTGAAACCTGCCGTAATTTCAGGTGTTAGGAAGTAAGCTGGCTTTTGACCTTGACCTAAAATCGCATCAGTCACAATGTTACGGTCAATCGCATAAGAAATCGCTTTACGCACACGAACATCATCAAACGGCTTTTTCTTCGTATTGAAGATGTAGTAGTAAGTACATAAGTTACCGGTTACAGACACTTCTTGTGGGTGCTCTTTCTTCAGACGCTTGAAGTGCTCTGTAGGCAGCTCGTTCGTGAAGTCGATTTCACCCGCTAGGAAGCGGTTCATTTCCGCTACTTGGTTCTCGATTGGTAAGAAAGTCACTTGGTCAAGCGTCGTGTTTTCGTTGTCCCAGTACTGTTCGTTACGTTTTAGAACCAAACGCTCGTTTACAACCCAGTTGTCAACAACATAAGCACCGTTACCTACAAAGTTCTCTGGCTTCGTCCATTGATCGCCGAACTTTTCAACAGTTGCTTGATGAACAGGTTTCACTGTCGTGTGGCCCATCATCATTACAAAATATGGTACTGCAGTATCTAACTCAACCACTAACGTGTGGTCGTCAACCGCTTTAACACCTAACTCGCTCTTATCTTTTTTACCCGCAACAATGTCTTTTGCGTTCTTCATCTTGGTGTATTCCATGTACCAAGCATATGGAGAGGCGGTTGCTGGATCGACTGCACGTTGGAAGCTGTAAACGAAATCACCTGCAGTGACAGGATCACCGTTTGACCATTTTGCGTCTTCACGTAAGTGGAAAGTGTATGTTTTGTTGTCTTCAGTTTCCCAAGATTCTGCAACACCAGGGATAGTGTTACCGTCCGCATCTTGGTTTACAAGGCCTTCAAGAAGATCGCGAATCACGTGGGATTCTGGAACACCTTGAGATTTATGAGGGTCTATTGTCGCAACTTCTGTACCGTTACCACGCACCAATTCTTGAACAGCAGCAAGTTTTGGCTCTTTAGAATCAGATTTAGCTTCAGGGGCTGGAGCCGGAGCAGGCTCAGCAGCTTGTTTCTCCGCAGGCTTTTCACCACAACCAGCTAGAGCGAGAGAAAGACCAGCACCAATAAATAAAGCGCGCGTGATTTTATTCTTATACATGCGTAAAACTCCAAATTTTTTCGTTAGCATCCATGACTTCTTTGTAAGGGCCTGGAACGGTCAGAGTTTTAGATTTTTTTAGTGCACTTTCTGAGCACAAAAGTCTAAAACCTTACAAAGACTGCGGCACACATTAGCAATCATTGAAGTAATTTGCCATAAAAATGTAGCAAAAAAACCAATAATGCTGACTAAACCACACATATCTAGCAGTAAACTCTAACCCCAAAGCATTCACCAGCCAAATAAAGACCAGAAGCGACATTTAACAGGCGAAACTTTCGATTAATCTGAGTTTAAACCATTTACTAGCATCTTATGCTAGATATTTACACATCATTTAACATTTATGACAAATCAAGTCTAACAAATAATTGTTTATATATTGGGCAAAAAACTTTTATTGTGAAGAATATCACCAGACAAAAGATAGGAAATATTGAAACAAAGTGAGCAATACAATGAAGATAAATACAAAAAAAGCTAAGTACCATTAGCACTTAGCTTTTTTCACTAGAATGCGGGTTAGTTCTATTTTTCCCAACGCTGTGCAGCTTGATGATCGGTGTCGCGCGACTCAACCCAACGATCTTCATTCGTCGTACGCTCTTTTTTCCAAAATGGTGCTTGGGTTTTCAGATAATCCATGATGAACTCGCACGCATCAAATGCCGCGCCGCGGTGCGCACTGGAAACGCCCACAAATACAATTTGATCACCGCTATCCATGTCTCCGACACGATGAATCACGCGTACACCTAATAGTGGCCAGCGAGACTCAGCTTGATCGCAAATGTCGCTCAAGCTCTTCTCTGTCATCCCCGGATAGTGCTCTAGATGTAAACCAATGACATTATCCCCAAGGTTCATATCTCGAACTTTACCAACGAATGTAACGACAGCGCCGGCAGCCGTCCCTTCAGATAGACGTTGATATTCTTGCTCGACCGAAAAATCTTCAATTTGTACAGAAACACGAGAATCCATCTTAACCCCCAGTTACCGGCGGGAAAAACGCAACTTCGTCACCTGCTTTTACTTGTGTATCCAGAGGGACGATGGATTGGTTCACTGCAGCAAGTAGCTTTCCTGGCTCGAGCGCTAAATCCCACTTGCCATCTTTCTCAGTGCCTTCTTCCACTAGATGTGCACGAATTGATTCAACCGTTTCAAACGGCCCGTCTAACTCGACACTGTCGATGCCAATCAGCTCGCGAGTTTGAGCAAAGAAAAGTACTTTAATCATGATTCCACCTTAAAGTGACCAGATTTACCACCCGTTTTCTCTAATAGACGAACTTGACCAATAACCATGTCTTTTTGTACTGCTTTACACATATCGTAAATCGTTAGAGCAGCAACGGAAGCTGCCGTGAGCGCTTCCATTTCCACGCCAGTTTTACCCGCAAGTTTACATACTGATTCGATGCGAACTTTGTTTTCTGCTTCGATAGCTTCCAGTTGAACTTCAACTTTAGAGAGTAGTAGCGGATGACAAAGTGGAATCAAATCCCAGGTTTTCTTCGCAGCTTGAATACCAGCAATACGAGCCGTCGCAAATACATCACCTTTATGGTGCTGGCCAGAGACAATCAGTTGAAGTGTTTCTGGGGCCATGTGAACAAATGCTTCAGCACGAGCTTCACGAACCGTCTCCGTTTTTGCTGACACGTCAACCATGTTTGCTTCGCCAGAAGCATTGATATGTGTAAATTGGGTCATTGTTTTTCCTTCGCTTTTAGGAAAGGTTATACAGATAGGTGTGGCATGAAGTTACAAGGGCGATGACTTGCATCCAACTGCTGTTTAATAATTTTTGTCCAGCCTGTGCGACACGCACCCGTTGAACCTGGCATTGCGAAGATCACGGTGTGGTTAGCAAAACCAGCAATCGCACGAGACTGAATCGTAGACGTACCGATCTCTTCGTACGACACCATACGGAACAACTCACCAAAACCTTCAACTTCTTTATCAAATAGAGGCTTAAGTGCTTCTGGCGTGCTATCACGTGAGGTGAAACCTGTACCGCCAGTAATCATGATCGCTTGTACGCTTTCATCAGCAATCCATTGAGAAACAATCGCGCGGATCTTGTACATGTCATCAATAACAATTTGCTTGTCTACTACGTTGTGACCCGCTTCTTGAGCATGCTCAGCTAGGTAACGACCAGAGGTATCGTTTTCTTCAGAACGAGTGTCAGATACCGTTAGAACGGCAATATTTGCAGGTTGGAATTTGCTTTCAGCGTGACCCATTTGTTCACCTATTCTCTTAATTAGCTTTGATACGCTTGGTATCGATTCGGAAAAAGTTAGAGCCAGCTTATCAGTGAACTCGCTCTAAAAATTGAATGAAGTTAGCCGCCGATAGACGCGAGGTGTGGCGTCATACCAGTATTGCCATCATGCAAGAAATGGCTTACCGACTTGGTTTGTAACTGCGCCTGGATACGTTCAATAAGCTCACTTTCTTGCTCATCACGTTCCAAAAGATCACGCAATTCTACACCGTGGTCTCCAAACAGACATAGGTGCAGCTTACCCATCGCAGAAACGCGCAGTCGGTTGCAGCTTTCACAAAAGTCTTTTTCATAAGGCATGATAAGACCTATTTCACCCTTGTAATCAGGATGAACAAATACTTGCGCAGGACCATCATTATGCGAGCGCACTTTCAGCAACCAACCATTTGCAATTAGCTGGTTACGAATTGCCACTCCGGATACATGGTGCTTATTAAATAGCTCATCCATCTCACCCGTTTGCATCAACTCAATGAAACGCAGTTGGATTGGACGATCTTTTATCCAGTTAAGAAACGCTGGCAGCTCGTGATGGTTCAGATCTTTCATCAACACCACATTAACTTTTACTTGCTCATAACCGACCTCGAACGCACGTTCGATACCATTCATGACTTCAGTAAACTTATTTTCACCTGTGATTTGATGAAACATACGCGGGTCAAGGCTATCCACACTGACATTAATGTGGGTTAAACCCGCTTCACGCCAATCTGCGACTTGTTTTGCCATGCGATAGCCATTGGTTGTCGTTGCAACTTTTTGAATGCCAGGCGTCGCCGCTACTGAATGGATAATGTCGGTAAAATCTTTGCGTAAGCTAGGCTCACCACCAGTGATGCGCACTTTTGACGTGCCACAATCAGCGAATGCTTTTACGACCCGTTTGATTTCAGGGAGAGATAAAAAAGACGAGTTTTTATTGCCCGAAGGCTTATAGCCATCAGGAAGGCAATAGGTACATTTGAAATTACATACGTCGGTCACAGACAGACGCAAGTAATAAAACTTACGATGAAATTTGTCTTCGAATTGTTGCGCCACGGAACACCTTTCCAAACACGGGAGGCATGGCCATTTCCAATCATGCCCTTGTGACAGTATGCCACTGGCTCAAAACGCTTATCCAAGGACTTAGCAATAGTGAGCTCGGAGTTATGGCAACCAGAGATATGAAATCTCTGATAGCTTTGCGGTGTAAAATACTTAATATTTGTAATGGAATCCAGACTTGAGTGATAAAAAACTCTCTAGAGACACAATTTACCGCTAAGTGAGTACCTTTAAGACACTCCTTAAGATAAATTGTAGCCGTTTTTTATTAGATTATTAGAAGAACATAATGAATATCTACACAGATAAAAAAGTGGTCGCTGTTGGCGGTGGTCATGGCTTAGGTCGAATGCTGGCCGCATTACGAGATTTTGGCAGCAATGCAACTGGGATTGTTGCCACGACTGACAATGGTGGTTCAACAGGAAGAATTCGTCACTGCCAAGGAGGAATCGCTTGGGGAGACACACGTAACTGTATTAATCAGCTCATTACAGAGCCTTCAATCAGTTCGATGATGTTTGAATATCGCTTCAAAGGCACTGGCGAACTTGATGGTCATAATCTTGGTAATTTGATGCTTACTGCACTCGATAACTTATCGGTCAGGCCTTTAGATGCCATTAATCTGATTCGCAATATGTTAAAAGTCGACGTTAACATCCTTCCTATGTCCGAACACCCTTCGGATCTTTCCGCGTTATCCGTAGATGGGAAGTGGGTTACGGGAGAAACAAATGTCGACGAAATGAAAGCAGACTTGCGACGTTTGGATCTTTCACCAGAAGTACCTGCTACCAAAGAAGCCATCACAGCTTTGGCGGAAGCGGACGCGATTATTCTTGGCCCTGGCAGTTTTTTAACTAGTATCATGCCTCCTTTATTGCTGCCTGAACTCGGCAAAGCGATTGCAGCAAACACAAAAGCAAAAGTCATTTTTGTTGCTAACCTGAGTCCAGAATACGGCCCAGCGGGACGAATGACGATGGCTCAAAAATTAGAATGGTGTGAACGTGCCTGTCAAGGAAGAAAAATAGACGTGGTTCTAGCAGAGAAAACCGAGCAAGACGTCTTAAGTCAATGGAATGTAGTGACGGAGTCACTCGCCTCCTCTAACCGAGACTGGCGTCACGATAGAAACAAGCTCAAACTAGCGATTGAAAATCAGCTACAACTTTCTATTTAAGAGCACGTTACCTGGCTAGCGCCCTCTTTTAAGGTGTTTATTGATAATGAAAACCCTTCTGTCATCGAAGGGTTTTAGTTCAGGCATCCAGTAAAAACAGATGTTTACTAAGAAAAAATGGTTAATAGAAAAAATAGCTACTGTCGCCAAGAGCGATAAGCATCTCGAGTTTCGTGCAAAAGATCGAACATAGCCTCTAACTCCTCAGACTCCGCAGTCAACTCACCGGCTTTCGCTTTTTTGTCTATGGACATCGCCAGTTCACAAAGGCGATCTGCCCCAAAGCTCGCAGCACTACTTTTCAACGCGTGGCTGATTTCTTTTGAGTAAGCTAATCGCTCTGCCCCCTGCAGTTTGGATAAGTTCTCGATATAGGTATCCATTTCTCCTAGGAAGATATCGAACAGTACAGGTACGTTGTCACTGCCAATTTCCATCGACAGTTCATCTATTTTTTGCTGATTTAATACATTTACACTCATACTTTTTGCCGCTCTTCCTTGCCGTTCCATGCCTGTAACTTGCGGTAAATCGTCGACGGACTGACATCAAGGTATCCCGCCGCTCGAGGAATATTGCCATCACATGCTTCAATCGCTTGCTCGATTGCCATTTTTTCCGTCATCCATAATGGCATAATCTCAGATGCGGTCATCGCTTTCGGCTCAATTAATTTAGCCACAGACGACGGACGGTCAAGCGGTTGATTCAACGGTGGCGGTAACATGTCCAACGTAATCTCTTTACCGTTGTTTAGAACAACGATGTTGCGTAGCACGTTTTGTAACTGACGAACGTTACCCGGCCACTCATAGCTGTTGAATCGCTCGATGACATCAGGCGCAAAACGTATGAAGCTTTTTCCTTCTTCGTGTGACATGTAACCTAGCAGTGAGTATGCAATTTCAATAACATCTTCGCCTCGTTCGCGTAAAGGCGGTAAATGCAAAGGAATGACATACAAACGATAGTACAAATCTTCACGGAATCGACCTTCTTGTACCTCTTTCCAGGGATCACGGTTAGTGGCACACACAAAGCGCACATCCACGCTCTTCATTTTTGAGGAACCCACTTTTTGGAATGTGCCCGTTTGAATAAATCGTAGCAACTTGGTTTGTAAATCCAAGTCCATCTCACAAAGCTCATCTAGAAAAAGTGTGCCGCCATCCGCTAACTCAGCTGCCCCTTGACGATCATTCGCAGCGCCAGTAAAGGCCCCTTTTACGTGACCAAACAGTTCACTCTCAATCAAATCTTTTGGAATTGCAGCACAGTTAATTGCAATAAAAGGTTTGTCACCACGTTTACTTGCTGCGTGAATAGCCTCAGCACATACCTCTTTACCAGTACCACTTTCACCTGTGATAAAAATACTCGCTTTACTGCTCGCCGCTGAATCTATCGTACGGTAAACCTGCTGCATGGTTTGGCTACTGCCGATAAACCCCTGATAGCTCTGATTGCCTGGATTATCGGCTTCATTTTTTAGCTTGGTCGCTTTACGAATTGCATTGTTAACCGTGACACGTAAACGGTCTGCCTCACACGGTTTAATTAGAAAGTCTTGTGAGCCATGACGCATGGCCTCGACCGCGGTATCGATAGAACCATGCGCTGTCATAAAGATTATAGGTACGTCGGGATGACTCTTTTTAACGGCATGTAAAACGTCCATCCCCGTCATATCTGGCAGACGGAGATCGAGTAAAATAAGATCTGGAATTCGATGATTTAGGCTCTCAATGGCATCCCTACCTGTGCCGACAATATTGATATCTATGCCAAGCGGTGTCAGGTATGAGCGGTACAGAGCCGCAACAGATGCGGTGTCCTCGACCATTAAAAGGTAACGAGACTTTGGGCCTTCGGGTTTTTGTTGCATAACCTAGCTATTATTTTGTTGTGTTTTAAACAATAATCGCATTACGCTTTGCATTTTGCAAATAACATTAGCTAAATTATGGGCAAAGGAAAAAATTCAAAAATAATATCAATTATTTAAAAAGTGGCACAAACCATGCTGTAACGATAGTGACCCCTCGGGTCACCTAGCCAACTGACGTTGTTAGTGAACGATATGTTCACAAAACAAGCCAATAGACCCGACTGCCTATTGGCTTCTTTTTTTTTTACAAGCGACCTAAAATGCTTGGATAGCTAAATCGGTAAGTTTGTTCAACTATTTGCGATGAACTGCGCTCGTAGTTTTTCAATCTCGTCACGCTTTTGTGCCGCTAACTCAAATTCTAAATCTTGCGCATGCTGATACATCGCCGCCTCCAGTCGACTGATTTCTTTTTCTAGCTGCTGAGGGGACAGTGCCTCGTAAGTTTGCGAAGGCTCCGCCACTTTCGATAATGGTACCTGTTTAGTGTTACGCTGGCGTTTAGACTTAGTGATATCGCCAAGTTCCATGATGTCTTTGATATTTCGTTTGAGCGCTTGTGGCGAAATACCCATTTCTTCGTTGTACGCTTCCTGCTTCTCGCGACGACGGTTAGTTTCATCCATCGCCTTTTTCATTGAGTTGGTGATTCGGTCAGCGTATAAAATCGCCTTACCTTCGATGTTTCGTGCAGCACGACCAATGGTCTGAATGAGTGAGCGTTCAGACCGCAAGAAGCCCTCTTTATCCGCATCCAAAATTGCAACTAACGAGACCTCTGGCATATCCAGGCCCTCTCTCAATAAGTTTATTCCCACCAACACGTCAAATTCCCCAAGACGAAGGTCACGGATAATTTCCACACGCTCAACAGTATCAATGTCTGAGTGTAAATAACGTACCTTAACATCATGTTCGTGAAGGTATTCGGTGAGATCTTCAGCCATTCGTTTGGTGAGTGTTGTAACCAGAACTCGCTCATCTTTAGCAGCGCGAATACGAATCTCAGACAATAGGTCGTCGACTTGGGTCGCTACTGGGCGAACCTCCAACTCAGGGTCAAGCAAGCCTGTAGGACGAACGACTTGATCCGCTACATCACCCGCCGATTTTTCTAGTTCGTAATTTCCAGGAGTAGCAGAGACGAAAATCGTTTGTGGCGCTAGTGCTTCAAACTCCTCAAACTTCAGTGGACGATTATCCAAAGCTGAAGGTAACCGGAAACCAAACTCCACCAGCGTTTCTTTACGCGAACGGTCGCCTTTATACATGGCACCTATCTGCGGTACTGTCACGTGAGATTCATCGATGATCAACAAGCCATCATGAGGTAAGTAGTCAAACAGGGTTGGTGGCGGCTCACCTTCCGAGCGTCCACTGAGATAACGAGAATAGTTTTCGATACCGGAGCAAAAGCCCAACTCATTCATCATTTCGATATCGAATTGAGTGCGCTGGCTAATTCGCTGCTCTTCCAGTAGCTTGTTGTTATCTAGAAGCTGCTTTTTGCGCACTTCTAGTTCGACTTTAATATTTTCAATCGCTTCAAGAATGCGATCTCTTGGCGTCACATAGTGCGTCTTGGGATAGATGGTATAGCGCGGCAAGTCTCGTTGTTTGACCACGCCTGTCAATGGGTCGAACACACTGATGCAATCCACCTCATCGTCAAACATCTCAACGCGCACAGCGTCTTGGTCTGATTCAGCAGGGAATATATCAATCACCTCGCCACGGACACGGAACTGCCCTCGCTCAAAAGCAACATCATTGCGCGAGTATTGGAGCTCCGCTAGGCGACGAAGCATATCACGCTGATCAATCACATCTCCACGTCGCAAATGAAGCATCATTTGTAAGTAGGATTCCGGATCACCCAAACCATAGATAGCTGAAACCGATGCAACAATAATGGCATCTTTACGTTCTAGTAGTGCTTTTGTAGCAGACAAACGCATTTGTTCTATATGCGCGTTAACTGAAGCGTCTTTCTCTATAAAGGTATCCGTGGTCGGAACGTACGCTTCAGGTTGGTAGTAATCATAGTAAGAAACAAAATACTCAACCGCATTATTAGGAAAGAATGACTTCATCTCACCATATAACTGAGCAGCAAGCGTTTTGTTTGGCGCAAGTAATATTGCAGGTCGTTGGGCTTGAGCAATCACATTCGCTAGTGTGAAGGTTTTACCTGAGCCTGTGACCCCCAACAATGTTTGATGTGCTAGCCCAGCATCGAGCCCCTCAAGCAACTGATTGATCGCTCCTGGTTGATCGCCCGACGGCTGATAATCGGAAACCAATTCATAGACTTTACTCATACCCTTCCTCAATTTTACTGCGCTAAGGCTGTATATATATACACCTTAGCTAATGAAATCTACGTCTATCGAGAATTTAACCATCATTGTTAATAAATTTTCTTGTTTGTCTAGAATGCTATAGCCATACAAAAGTGACTCTGATATAGTACTTCGCCCTAGTTGAAGAGCCACACACATTCTTCACATTATAGTTTCCACAACTTTTCCCCAAAAATTAGCTTAAAACTTTCTTATCCCCAAAAGATTGATTTTTATCCACTTTGAATACCTTTTGATTAACATCGATAAATCTCTGTTTTATTTGCTTATTTTACGCATAACTCCGACTAAAAATTCATTAAATAAAAACCTAGTTGCATATCAATTTTCTTTACCCAGATCTCATCAACATACTTATCCACAAATTTAGTGGATAACTAACCTCGAGCCTTTACTGGCAAGCCATACAGAAAAGTAAAGCCCTTAAATCAATATTTTTTGCTAAAAATGTATTTTTTTACTGTTGACAGTAGTTTGAGTGCTCGGTAAGATTCTTCCCGCTTTCAAGCAAAGCAATTCCTCCTTAGCTCAGTTGGTAGAGCGACGGACTGTTAATCCGCAGGTCGCTGGTTCGAGCCCAGCAGGAGGAGCCAGATTATAGAAAAGCCGTGTCGCAAGACACGGCTTTTTTGTATCTTAATCACCATGAAATCTAAGCCAATCTAGGCGCCATAAAATCACACCGAAATAAGTTCAAATTACAGAACTCATAACATTGTCATAGATAGTGTTCTCACAGCACCACACATTTAATTCTGTCTCTTTTCTAGCAAAACACAATCGTAAATATTTGAATCTATTATTAATGCAATTTAATCATTAAAAAAATGAAAAGCATTCATTTTACTCATAATAAATAAATCCATACGATTAAAAGGGTTAAGAATGGTTCCGTCCTACTCGTCGCCTCCATTCTAATTATCAATAACTTAGGGATTTACTTATGACTATTCCGACAACTGACATGCTAGATGCATGGGCTGGATTTACTGCTGGTGAATGGCAAAACTCTGTCAACACTCGTGACTTCATCCAAAAAAACTATACACCCTATGAGGGAGACGAGACTTTCTTAGCTGAAGTTAGCGAATCCACTTCAGCATTATGGAACCAAGTGCTTGAAGGCATAAAACAAGAAAGCCGCACACACGCCCCTATTGATTTTGACACAGACTTGCCCTCAACAATCACTTCCCACGATGCAGGCTACATCAACAAAGATCTGGAAAAGATCGTTGGCTTACAAACTGATCAACCGCTAAAACGTGCAATCATCGCCAATGGCGGGATTCGCATGGTAAAAAACTCGTGCGAAGTTTATGGCCGCGAGCTAGATCCAACGGTTGAAAAAATCTTCACTGAATACCGTAAAACTCACAACAAAGCGTGTTTCGACCTTTACACCCAAGAAATTCTGGCGTGTCGTAAATCAGGCATCATCACGGGCCTTCCTGATGCCTATGGCCGTGGTCGTATCATTGGTGACTATCGTCGTCTCGCCCTATACGGTATCGACTTCTTAAAAGCAGACAAAAAAGAGCAATACAACTCAACACAAACGTTCTTAGAACAAGGCAACGATCTTGAGAAAACACTTCGTCTGCGCGAAGAAATAGCCGATCAAGTTCAAGCGCTTGAAGACATTCGTCAAATGGGTCTGAAATACGGCATTGATATGTCGCTACCTGCAAAAACTGCACAAGAAGCGATCCAATTTACCTACTTTGGCTACCTAGCGGCGGTTAAATCGCAAAACGGCGCAGCAATGTCACTGGGCCGTACTTCGACTTTCCTAGACGTCTATCTAGAACGCGATATAGCAAACGGTTTGATTGATGAATCACAAGCGCAAGAAATGATTGACCACTTCATCATGAAGCTACGCATGGTTCGCTTCCTACGCACACCAGAATACGATTCATTGTTCTCTGGCGACCCAATCTGGGCAACCGAAGCCATGGCTGGTATGGGCGTTGATGGCCGTACGCTAGTATCTAAAACGACATTCCGGTACTTACATACACTACATACTATGGGCCCTGCTCCTGAGCCAAACATGACGATTCTTTGGTCAGAGCAATTACCTGAAGCGTTCAAACAATATGCTGCAAAAGTGTCGATTGATACCTCTTCGGTTCAATACGAAAACGACGATCTAATGCGTCCTGATTTCGACAATGACGACTACGCGATTGCCTGTTGTGTGAGCCCGCAGGTTGTTGGTCAGCACATGCAATTCTTTGGTGCACGTGCCAACCTTGCAAAAGCACTGCTTTACACCATCAATGGTGGTATCGATGAAAAATCGAAAGCGCAAGTGGGTCCGGTAGTGGACAAAGTTCAAGATGAAATTCTCGACTTTGACGCTTTGATGCTTCGTTTCGACAATATGTTGGAGTGGCTAGCAACGCAATACGTCACAGCGTTGAACATCATCCATTACTCACATGACCGTTACAGCTACGAAGCATCACTGATGGCATTGATGGATCGCGACGTGCACCGCACCATGGCGTGTGGTATTGCAGGTCTGTCTGTTGTCGCTGACTCTTTGGCGGCAATTAAATACGCGACCGTGAAGCCTGTTCGTGATGAAGATGGCATCGCCGTTGATTTTGAAATCGAAGGTGATTATCCAAAATTTGGTAACAACGATGCCCGTGTTGATGACATCGCTTGTGATCTAGTTGAGCGCTTCATGAAGAAAATTCAGAAGATGCACACCTACCGCGAAGCAGTGCCAACTCAATCGATTTTAACAATCACATCTAACGTGGTTTACGGTAAAAAAACGGGTAATACACCTGATGGCCGTCGCGCAGGTATGCCTTTTGGACCGGGTGCAAACCCAATGCACGGTCGTGATGAAAAAGGGGCGGTTGCGTCTCTGGCATCGGTTTCTAAATTACCGTTTGCTTACGCTAAAGATGGTATTTCTTACACTTTCTCAATTGTGCCGAGCGCATTGGGTAAAGATGACTTGAGTCAGAAGAAGAACCTAGCTGCGCTAATGGATGGTTACTTCCATCACGAAGCAAGCAACGAGGGCATTGCGATTGAAGGTGGTCAACACCTTAACGTCAACGTTCTGGACCGAGAGATGTTATTGGATGCGGTTGAACATCCAGAGAAATACCCTCAGTTGACGATTCGAGTGTCTGGTTATGCGGTACGTTTTAACTCTCTAACGACAGAGCAACAGCAAGACGTCATCACTCGTACCTTCACAAGTAAGATATAAACACAGTCCATCAAGCACTCAGAAAGTTTAAATAATTAGCTTGTAAATATGCGTTGCCCGCCTCTCTTTTCTACCTGGGAGAGGCGGGCTTTTTTTAAAATCACACATTAGATGAAAATTAATAGGTAGTATCCTCTCGCTAACAATACATTCAGCAAACGATTCAATTTCTTATTGATTCATCAAAATACATCAATTAGACGACTATTTTTCCATCGTGTATGTAAAACCACATCGTTCACTGGTTGTTATTGGTGTCACAAAACACGATAATATCAAGATCGGATTTTAAGAACGTAATAACTATGACCGAATATGTTTTGTTGTTGGTCGGCACTGTGCTGGTGAACAACTTTGTACTGGTGAAGTTTTTGGGCCTATGTCCTTTCATGGGCGTGTCCAAAAAACTGGAAACAGCAATAGGTATGGGCTTAGCGACAACTTTTGTGCTAACGCTCGCGTCAGTGTGTGCGTATTTAGTGGAAAGCTACATCCTTCGTCCACTGGGTATTGAGTACCTTCGAACCATGAGTTTTATTTTGGTGATAGCCGTTGTGGTGCAGTTCACCGAAATGGTTGTGCACAAAACCAGCCCGACGCTTTATCGCTTGCTTGGCATTTTCTTACCGCTGATCACAACAAACTGCGCAGTATTGGGCGTGGCACTTCTTAACATTAATGAAAACCATAACTTTATTGAATCGATCATCTACGGCTTCGGCGCCGCTGTTGGTTTCTCATTGGTGTTGATACTTTTTGCATCCATGCGAGAGCGCATAGCCGCCGCCGACGTTCCTGTACCTTTTAAAGGTGCATCAATAGCAATGATTACAGCAGGTTTAATGTCACTCGCCTTTATGGGCTTTACAGGTTTGGTGAAGTAAGCGATGAGTACGATTTTAATTGCGATTATCGCGTTAGCGGTTCTGGCTGCGATTTTCGGCGCGATACTTGGTTTTGCTTCTATTCGCTTTAAAGTTGAAGCGGACCCTATTGTGGATCAAATCGACGCCATTTTACCGCAAACTCAATGCGGTCAATGTGGCTACCCTGGTTGCCGCCCTTATGCTGAAGCAATTGCAAATGGCGACCACATCAACAAATGTCCACCTGGTGGTCAGGCAACAATCGAAAAGCTCGCCGACTTAATGGGTGTTGAGCCAGAAGAATCTGCGCACGATCTCGACAGCAAAATTCCAACCGTTGCGTTTATTCATGAAGACATGTGTATTGGCTGCACTAAGTGTATTCAGGCGTGTCCGGTGGATGCAATTGTAGGCGGAACAAAGGCGGTCCATACCGTAATCAAAGACGAATGTACGGGCTGTGACTTGTGTGTTGCCCCATGTCCGACTGATTGTATTGAAATGATTCCTGTGGCAACGACCACAGAAAGCTGGAAGTGGCAACTTCACTCCATTCCGGTACTTAACATTACGGATGCTGCCGACAATGCAGCGAACGTGAAAGATTCAATTAAGTAAGGTTTCACATGTTGTCTTTGATTGAACAAATTCGTACAGGCGCGCTTTGGGATTTCCCAGGTGGTGTGCATCCGGCAGAAAATAAAAAGCAGTCCAACAAAACTGAACTCGCTCATGCGGCTATCCCGTCAGAAATTGTATTGCCGCTAAAACAGCACATTGGTAAAGCGGGTAACCTACTGGTTGCCGAAGGTGACTACGTATTAAAAGGTCAGCCATTAACGCAATCGGAGACCGGCTTTACGGTTCCAGTGCATGCTCCAACATCAGGTACGCTCACCGCGATTGAGCCACGAACTGTCGCGCACCCTTCTGGGTTAAGTGAGTTGTGCGCAGTCATCACGCCTGATGGGAAAGATACATGGTGTGAAAGAAACCCCGTCGCAGATTACCAACAAGAAACCCCTGACGCACTGATTGATATTATTCGTCTCGCTGGTATTTCTGGTATGGGTGGCGCAGGCTTCCCTACTGCAAAAAAAATCCAATCAGGTTTTGCTCGTACCGAGATTCTTATCGTTAATGCAGCAGAGTGCGAGCCATACATCACGTCTGATGACAAGCTCATGCAAGAACATGCCGAAGAGCTTATTCAAGGTATCGAAATTGTCGAACATATCCTGACACCAAAGCTCACGATTATTGGCATTGAAGACAACAAACCAGAAGCAATCAAAGCGCTAGAAGCTGCGGCTATAAACAAAGATATCGTTATTCGCGTTATCCCAACTAAATACCCTTCTGGCGGTGAAAAACAGCTGATCAAAATTTTAACCAATAAAGAGGTGCCAAGTGGCGCGATTCCAGCCGATATTGGTATTTTGGTTCAGAATGTTGGTTCTCTTTACGCTATAAAACGCGCAGTCATCGACGGTGAACCGATGATAAAGCGCATCGTGACTCTCACTGGTAAAACCTTCAAACAACCACGCAACGTTTGGGCATTGTTAGGGACACCAGTACAAGCACTGTTGGATGAGTTTGGCTATAAAGCAGATAAGAAGTTACAGCGTTTAATTATGGGTGGGCCAATGATGGGCTTTACCCTTCCTCACTCCCAAGTGCCGATTACCAAGACAGCAAACTGTATCCTTGCTCCGACTCGTCGTGAGATCTCTCCGCACCAGTATGAGATGGAATGTATTCGCTGTAGCCAATGTGCAGAAGCGTGCCCTGCTTCGCTGCTGCCTCAACAACTGCAATGGCATGCAAAAGCTGAAGAGTATGACAAACTCGAAGAATTAAACTTAAAGGATTGTATCGAGTGCGGCGCTTGTGCGTTTGTATGTCCAAGTGAAATTCCGCTCGTACAGTACTACCGTCAAGCGAAAGCAGAAATTCGAACTAGAACACAAGAAGCGGAAGCTGCAGAGCGAGCAAAACTGCGTTTTGAAGAGAAAAAAGCGCGTATGGAACGCGAAAAAGCAGAACGTGAAAATCGCTTCAAGAAAGCTGCCGATCAGCGCCGTAAAGAGATGAAGTCTTCTGGCGGCGATGATGCGATAGCAGCAGCAATCGCACGAGTGAAAGCTCAAAAGACAGAAACCACTGAAAAAGCAGAGCCAGCAGTAAAACCAGCCGTAGCGGCAGCCATTGCCAAAGCGAAGGCTAAACAAGCGGCAGCAGCTAAAGCAGGCTCTAGTGAACCTGATAACTCAGAAATGGCAAAACTGCGCGAAGAACGCAAACGTCTTGCTCGCGAACGTAAAGCGCAAAAAGAACAAGGCGAAACGCCAGACAATAACGCTGATGATAAAAAATCGGCAGTTGCGGCCGCCATCGCCCGAGCTAAAGCGAAAAAAGCACAACAAGAAGATTCAACTGAATCTGTAGAATCGGAAACGTCTGCACAGCAAGACAGCGATCCGAAGAAAGCCGCAGTTGCCGCTGCAATTGCTCGAGCCAAAGCGCGCAAAGCGAAGCAAGCAGACTCAACCGAAGCGGAAGAAGCTGACGCACCTGCCGAGCAAACCGACGATCCGAAAAAAGCCGCCGTGGCTGCTGCGATTGCACGTGCCAAAGCACGAAAAGCGAAGCAAGCAGACTCAACTGAAGCGGAAGAAGCTGAAGCACCTACTGAGCAAACCGACGATCCGAAAAAAGCCGCCGTGGCTGCTGCGATTGCACGTGCCAAAGCACGAAAAGCGAAGCAAGC